>CAZQOG010000086.1:0-11784 GCA_964594925.1 uncultured Desulfohalobiaceae bacterium | reverse complement strand
CTGCTAGCTTTCGCAGGAGGGGAAGGTCTTTTCCAGGTCCAGGAGCAGCTTCTTCAAGGCCAGCCCCCCGCCAAAACCGGTCAGGTCTCCTTTCTTGCCGAGGACCCGGTGACACGGGACCACCAGGGGCCAGGGGTTGGCACGCATCACAGCACCCACCGCCCTGGCAGCCCCGGGGTTGCCGCAGCGCCGGGCCAGCTCGGAGTATGATATCCACTCCCCCCATCCCACTTGATCCCTCAGTGCGGTGAGCACATTCCGGGCAAAGGGGTTCAGCCTGTCCCAGTCAAGGGGCAGCCGGGGCCAGACCACGTTTTCGCCGCGCACGTAGCGGGCGAGGGCGCGGTGCAGACAGGCGGCCTGGGAAGACGGGTCTTGTGGGCGTCCGGGCTGGGAGGACCAGCTGAGCAGGATCTCATGAATCCGGTCGCCTTTCCAGCACAGCTGCACGGCCAGGGGCGGCACGGCGATACGTTCGGTGTGTTGCATGACGGTCCCGTGTCTGGGTTCAGAGAGGTTTTGTCAAAGACGACCGGCGGTTGAGCAGGTCCTGGCCCTGCCGGATGTCACGGCTTTCGAGCCTGGCTGCCAGCTCCTCGAGCAGCCCCTGCTTGTCGGCAGCCCAGCCCGGGGCCAGGAGCTCACCGGGCTGCGGGTCGCTGTTGAGGCGGTGGATGACGATGTCCGGCCTGAGCCTGGCCAGGGATCTGACCAGAAGCCCGAGATAGACGTCCCGGTCCAGGGGTCTGTATGACCCCTCCCCCCACCATCGGGCCAGAGCTGTGCCGCGGCAGACGTACAGGTTGTGGATCTTGATGCCGGCAACTGGCAGTCCATTTACGAAATCGATGGTCTGAAGGAACGCATCTGGGCCTTCACCCGGAAGCCCTGCGATGACATGGGCGCATACCTTGAGCCCCATGTCCGCCGCCTGAGCGGCGGCCCGGGCAAACGTCCGGCTGTCGTGGCCCCTGTTGATCAGGGCCAGGGTCTGATCCGAGCAGGACTGCAGGCCCAGCTCGAGCCAGATCTCCCGGACAGGCTGCTCAGCCAGGAGCTGCAGCTTGTCCCGGTCCAGGCAGTCGGGACGTGTCCCGCAACAGATGCCTTCCAGCCCCGGCAATTCGGCGATCCTTTCCAGAACCTCCCGGAGCTTTTCCACAGGCCCGTGGGTGTTGGAGAAGGACTGCAGATAGGCCCAGAAGCTCCGGGTCTTGTACCGGGCAAAGAGGCGCGATGACCAGTGCGCCCATTGCTGTTCGAGGGTCTGCCCCGTAGCGGCCAGGCCGGTTCCTGAACCCTGAGGGCTGCAGAACGCGCACCCCTGAAAGGAGAGCGTCCCGTCCCGGTTGGGGCAGTCGAACCCGGCGTCCAGGGGGATCTTCTGGACCCTTTTCCCGTAACGCTGCCTGATGTATGTGGAAAGGGCAAAGTATCTGGGCATGGGCTGGTCTTGATGGTGCGGCTTTTATTGCCTGGCTCATAGTCTTCTGCTAAGTGAAGACGTTCTTCCGGGGGATCCTAGCCCCGGGAGAATCAATGACGCAAGCGAGGAACCATGTCCAGACTCATCAATAAGATGCTCGGGTTTTTCTCCAACGACCTGGCGATCGATCTTGGAACGGCCAATACCCTAGTCTATGTCAAGGGAAAGGGGGTCGTTCTCAGCGAGCCTTCCGTGGTGGCCGTGAAACGGGACAGCCGGGGAGGCAACAGGGTTCTTGCGGTCGGCAGCGAGGCCAAGCGCATGCTGGGCCGGACCCCCGGCAACATCGTGGCCATCAGGCCGATGAAGGACGGGGTGATCGCCGATTTCGAAATCACCGAGGCCATGCTCCGGCACTTCATCTCCAAGGTCCACAACAGCCGGAGGCTGGTTCGCCCCCGGGTGGTGGTCTGTGTCCCCACCGGCATCACCCAGGTGGAGAAGCGGGCGGTCAAGGAGTCGGCGCAGAGTGCCGGTGCCAGGGAGGTCTACCTCATCGAGGAGCCCATGGCCGCGGCTATCGGCGCCAACCTGCCCATTGCCGACCCCATCTCCAACATGGTGGTGGACATTGGCGGGGGGACCACCGAGGTCGCTGTGATCTCCCTCTCCGGGGTGGTGTACAGCAAGTCCGTCAGGGTGGGCGGAGACAAGATGGACGATGCCATCATGCAGCATGTCAAGCGCAAGTACAACATGCTCATCGGCGAGGGAACGGCCGAAAACATCAAGATCACCCTGGGCTCGGCCTTTCCGCAGGACGAGGAGGAGGTCATGGAGATCAAGGGCAGGGACCTGGTCTCGGGCATCCCCCAGAACATCACCATCACCTCCGAGGAGGTGCGCAAGGCCATCAGCGAGCAGGTCGACAACATCGTCCAGGCGGTGCGCATGGCCCTGGAGCAGACACCACCCGAGCTGGCAGCCGATATCGTGGACCGGGGCATTGTGCTCACCGGCGGCGGGGCGCTTCTCAAGGGGCTGGACCAGCTGCTCAGGGAGGAGACCTCCCTGCCCATTACCGTGGTCGACAATCCTCTTTCCACCGTCGTGTTCGGGTCAGGCAAGGTCCTGGACAGCCTCAAGGTGCTCAGGGAGGTCACCATAGATTAGTCTCTTCACGCCCAAATCCAGACGAGTCCTTCTTTTTTTCCTCCTGCCCCTGTTTGTGTATCTTTCGGTGTACACCTGGAACTGGCGGACGGGAGCCGTGGATCGTCTCGCCGAAAACGTGGGCCTTGAGTTTGTCGGGTGGGTGCTCACCCCGGGGAAATGGGTCCAGAGCAGAGCCAGGACCTTCTGGGACAGGTATGTGGATCTGAGCGGGGTGCAGAGGGAAAACGAGGTCCTCAAGGCCAAGCTGGAATGGCAGAACCTGAAGATTTTCAGGCTGGAGGAGAAGGCTGCGGAGGCGGACCGTCTGCGCAGGCTCCTGCAGGTAGCCCCTCCAAAGGGCTGGACACTCGTGGGGGCCAGGATCGTTGCGCACCGCCTCGGACCGAACGCCGTGCTGCAGACAGCCGTTATCAGTAAGGGCAGCCGGCAGGAAGTGCGGGTGAACACCCCGGCCTTGACCCCGGAAGGGGTCGTGGGCCGCGTCTTTCGCACCAGCCCTGATTTTTCCAGCCTTCTCTTGATCTCGGACCCCAACAGCAGGACCGCCGTCCTCGGCCAGAAGAGCAGAACCGGCGGCATTCTGAGCGGTCAGGGACCGGGGCTGCCCCTCACGGTCGACTACGTGGCCCAGAACGCCCAGCTCGATGAGGGAGAGATCCTGGTCACATCCGGGCTGGCGGAAATTTTCCCCAAAGGGCTTCCCGTTGCCAGGGTGACGACGGTGGAGCGTTCCGATCTTTCACTCTTCAAAACCGTGCATGCCGAACCGCTGGTCCAGGCGCAGCAGCTGGAAAACATTTTACTGCTCCTGGAAGACCGGGACGCTGACCCGGTGGATTTTCCCGGCGTTCTGCCCGAAGGCTGAGGACATGCGACAGCTGCTGTGGTGGATGGTGTTCTGCGCGACAGGGGTGTGGTTGCAGAGCTGGTTTCCAGGGATCGACTTCCTCCTGGTCGGGCTGATCGTCAGCCTGCAGGAGGAGAAGTGGTTGACAGCAGCCTGGTTGTGCCCGTTCTTCATTCTCATTCAAGAAGGCGCAGGGAGCCTGGCCTTTGGCTTTTCCGTGCTCTGGTATGCCGGGGCAGTGGTCGCCTTTTTCCTGGGGAGAGCCTTGTTCGATCTCCACAATTACCTGTTTTACGGCCTTTTCTCACTGTTTCTGGGTGTGTGGTTCGGGCTGGTCCTGTTTGTGATGACCGAGCTGCAGGACGTGTCTCTCGGGCTGGAGTCCATCCTCGTGAGAGGTGGGTTCACCACACTGGTCTTTCCGGTTCTTTTAATCATCGTGCACCGGCTTCATGCCCTGGCAGCCCCCCCATCCCGTTCCCATGTATGAAAAAAAGACCTACCAGCCGCTGAAGACCAGCTTCACCCTCATACAGACCTGTATACTGGGGTTGTTTTTCGTCTTCGTGACCAGGTTTTGGTTTCTCCAGGTCTACAAGGGGGAGGAGTATGCCGCCAGGGCCAGACAGAACAGTATCCGCCTCCAGTCCATTTACGCCCCGCGTGGGCTGATCAGGGACGCACAGGGCAGGATCCTGGCCGAGAATGAGCCGGCATACGCCCTGGCCATCATCCGGGAGGACAGTGAGGACGTGCGCCGGGCCCTTGAGCAGGTCAGTCTCTGGACGGACAGGCCGCTGGAGGACATCCTGGCCGAGTACGAACGGGGCCGCAGGCGGGTCAAATCATTCGAGCCGCAGATGCTCGTTCCCAACCTCTCCTTCGAGCTTCTGGCCAGGATAGAGTCGGAAGCCATGGTCTGGCCGGAGCTGAAGATCGTGACCAGGCCGAGGCGCACCTACCTCCACGGCAGGGCCATGGCCCACGTCCTCGGCTATGTGGCCCAGGCCAATGAGGAAGAGCTCAATGCCGACCCCGGGTTGCGGCTGGGGGACAACGTGGGCAAGCAGGGCATCGAGCATGCCCTTGAGGGAGTGCTCAGGGGCAGCAAGGGGCTGCGCCAGGTTGAGGTCGATGCCACGGGAAGGCAGCACAACGAGAGAATCCTGGAGCAACCCAGGGTGGGTGAGAGCATCTCCTTGAGCATCGATCTGGAGCTGCAGCAACACATCGCCGACCTCATGCAGGACCTGGCCGGAGCGGTCGTGGTCATGGAGCCTCTGTCGGGGCGGGTCGCGGCCCTGGTCAGCGAGCCTTCGTTTGACAGCAACATCTTCGTCGAGGGAGTGGGGCGGGAAAGGTGGCAGGAGCTGCTCAGCGACCCCAGGCACCCCTTGCAGAACAGGGCCATCCAGAGCACCTACCCGCCGGGATCGGTTTTCAAGCTCGTCATGGCGGGCTGCGCCCTCTCCGGCACAGGGTTCGACCCCGATGAAACCGCCTATTGCCCAGGCCAGTACCGGCTGGGTAACAGGGTCTTCCGGTGCTGGAAAAAGCATGGGCACGGCAACGTGGACTTGAACAAGGCCCTGGTCGAGTCCTGCGACGTGTATTTTTACAGGCTGGGGGAACGCCTCGGGGTCGATGTCATCAGCTCCTTTGCCAGGGCATGCGGCTTTGGCCTGAAGACCGGCATAGAGCTTCCCCACGAGCGCGACGGACTGATTCCCGATCGGGAATGGAAGAAAAAACGGTTCGGGGTGTCCTGGCAGGGAGGGGAGACCTTGAACATGTCCATCGGCCAGGGCTACTCCCTGGTCACGCCGCTCCAGGTGGCCCGGTTTGTCTCGGCCCTGGTCAACGGGGGGGACCTGCTGCGCCCGACCCTTGTCCAGGGAAAAGAGCCGGAGGCCGTGGGCAGGTTGCCCGTCAATGACCAGATGCGCCGGTTCATCATCGATTCCATGGTCGCAACGGTGGAAAGCGAACGGGGAACGGCCAGACGCCTGAAGTCAAAGGAAGTAACCATCGGAGCCAAGACCGGGACCTCCCAGGTGGTCAGGCTGATGGAGGAGTTCGAGGAAAAGGAGACCGATGAGATCCCCTACCAATATCGCGACCACGCCTGGATCGCCACTTTCGGGGACAACGGGCAGGGGCACATCTATGTGGTGGTGGTCATGATCGAGCACGGCGGCCACGGCAGCGCAGCCGCAGGTCCGGTGGCCAAGGCGATCTATGAGAAGCTGTTCCCGGAGGGGACAGACTGAAGACGGCTGCACGTCACAGCAATATCCGGCAGGACTGCTGCCCAGTGCCTGGGAATGATTTTCAGCTGCAAAGGCACGGCTGCCGCCCCGCCGTGGAGAGGTTGTGGAGACATACATCAAATCACCCAACGACCGGCAGTTCATCTTCAACCTGAACTGGGTCCTGCTTGGCCTGGCGCTGATGCTTTTCGGGCTCGGGGTGCTCAACCTCTACTCGGCGAGCTCGCTGCGCCTGGAAGAGGGTCTCACCCTGACGCCTTTCTACAAGCGGCAGCTGGTCTGGGGGTTGATTGGGCTTGGCGGCATGATCGTGTGCATTGTTTTTGACTACCGGCACCTGGAAATACTGGCATGGCCTTTGTTTCTGGCAGCACTGGCCCTGCTCTTGATTGTCCCCTTCTGGGGCAAGACCATTTATGGGGCCACCCGCTGGGTCAGTCTCGGAATCTTGAACGTGCAGCCGAGCGAGGTGGCCAAGGTCAGCGTGCTCGTTCTGGGGGCTCGGATGCTGGCCAAGGTTTCAGGCCCCCTGGGCTGGGGGGAGCTTGGCAAGGTCATGGGCATGGTGCTGCTGCCGGCCGCACTGATCGCAGCCCAGCCCGACCTGGGTTCTGCCTTGAACCTGGTCCTGCTCGTGGGTGGCATGCTGCTTTTCAAGGGCATCCGAAAAAATGTGTTCAAGGCCCTGGCATTTCTGATCCCCGCGGTCCTGCCCTTTGGCTGGTTTTTTCTGCACGACTACCAGAAGCAGCGCATCCTCAGCTTTCTCTCTCCGGGGCAGGATCCCCTGGGGGCAGGGTATCACATCATCCAGTCCGAGATCGCCATCGGATCCGGAAGGCTGTGGGGCAAGGGATTTTTAGGCGGAACCCAGAGCCAGCTCCGCTTCATCCCGGAGAAGCACACCGATTTCGCCCTGGCCGTGTTCGGTGAGGAGTGGGGATTTGCAGGATGCGTGGTCCTGCTTTCCCTTTTTTGTCTTTTCCTGTACCAGATCACTCTTGTGGCCCAGTCTTCAAAGGACGGCTTTGGGACATTCCTGGCCGCGGGCGTCTTCTGGTACTTTTTCTGGCAGGTGCTCATCAACATGGGCATGGTGCTGGGGCTCATGCCGGTGGTGGGCATCCCCCTGCCGTTCATCAGCTACGGGGGGAGCTCGACACTGGTCAATTTCTGTCTCATCGGCCTGGTGCTCAACGTGTCCATGCGTCGGTTCGTGTTCAAGAAATCCTGATCTGCCGGGGAGAGCAAGGATGGCCAAGGAAGAGATCAACGCCTTTCTGGGTACGGGAACGTCGTACAAGGGAAACCTTTCCTTTCAGGGTACGGTCCGGGTCGACGGCGCCTTCGACGGGGAGGTGGACTCCGAGGGGACTCTGGTCGTGGGCAGGGAAGCCCGGTTGTCCGGTGTCTTCCGGGTCGGCCAGCTCATCCTGAGCGGGACCCTGGTGGGGGATGTCCAGGCCGTGACCCGGGTGATTCTGCACAAGGAGGCCAATCTGCAGGGCACCATCCGGTCGCCGTCCCTGATGATCGAAGAGGGCGCGGTGGTTGAGGGGACCGTTTCCATGGGAACCTTGTCGGGCGAGAAAGCCGAAATCCCTCCGGAAGAGTGATTTTTCCTTTTTGCGTGAAAAAATGAACACGCCGGTTGCTCCCGGCAACCGTAAGATGCGGCCTTTCCCTGCCTGTAAAAAGGCTTTGACAGCTTTTTGGAAATTAGCTAATGCCCACTGACTTTGAACTAAAATTCACAACCTCGCGGGGGGCGGCATGATCGATTTTGATATCTCCTTTGTCATCCAGCTGATCAACTTTCTGATCGTTCTCCTCGTTCTCAATCTCCTTCTCTTCAGGCCGATTCGGGGCATCATCCAGCAGCGGGCCGAGAAAATGGGCGCCCAGATGACCGACATCGAGGAGTTCAATGAAAAAGCCGCGCACAAGCTGACCAATTACGAAGCGCAGCTGCAGAAGGCTCGCGTGGAGGGGGCAGGTCTCAGGGAGGAGTACAAGGATGAAGGCCAGTCCACCGAGAGGGAGCTGCTCGAAAAGGCACACAGCGAAGCATCATCCAGGCTTGCCTCGGCACGGGAGGAGATCCGGAAACAGGCCGGAGCCGCCCTGGGGGAGCTCAAGAAGGAAGTGGACAGCTACGCGGCCAGGGCAACGGACAAGATCCTGGGCCAGGCATAATGCAAAAGGAGGGGAGCGCTTTGAAAAAAGGACTGTTTTTCGCTTTGCTGGCGGTGCTGGCCACGGCATCCCTGGCCAGCGGCGCTGTTGGAGGGGACGAGGCCCACGGCGGCAGCTGGATGAACTTTTTCTTTCGGATCATCAACTTTATCATTTTCGTGGGCATCATCTGGAAGCTGGCGGGCAAGCGCATGAAGGAGTTCTTTTCCGGCAGGCGCTACCAGATCGAGACCGAGCTCAAGGACCTGGAGACCCGCAGGGCCGAGACCGAGAAGCATCTCAAGGACGTTGAGAAGAGGATCGCCAGCCTGAAGCAGGAGAGGGAGCAGATCCTTGACGAGTTCAGGAAGCAGGGAGAAGCGCTCAAGGAGTCCATCGTGGCCTCGGCGCAGCAGACCGCCGAAAAGATCAGGAGCCAGGCCGAAGCCTCGGCTTCGCAGGAGCTCAAACAGGCCATGGACGATGTGCGTGCCCAGATTGCCGAGCTGGTGGCCGAGGCTGCCGAGAAGATGATGGTTGAAAAGCTGAGCAAGGAAGATCACGCCAAGCTGATCGATAAATATCTAACAAAGGTGGTGCTCAATTGACCGAGAAAATCATTGCACGACGCTACGCCCGGGCATTGTTCGCCATCGGCAAGGAAAAAGGCGATGCAGAGCTCACGGCGTACGGCAAGGATCTCGCATCCATGGCTGAGGCCCTGGAGTCGTCACCTGAGCTCCTGAAAATCTTCAAGAACCCCATCTTCAAGGATGCGGTCAAGAAGGGCATCCTGGCCAAGCTGGTGGAAGCGCTGAAGCTCAGCGACATGGTCAAGAACTTCTGCTTCCTGCTGGCAGACAAGGACAGGCTGGCCTATCTGTCTGATATCGAAGTGTATTTCCGGGCCCTGCTTGACGCGGATCAGGGAGTGGTCAGGGGAGAGCTGGTCACGGCCATTGAGCTGGCCAAGGCCGACCAGGACAAGATCAAGTCCGCTCTCGAACAGCAAGCCAGCCAGAAGCTGGTTCTGGACTATGCCGTGGACAGGGACATCTTGGGAGGCCTTGTGCTCAAGGTGGGTGACAAGATGTACGACGCCAGTCTGCGGGCGCAGCTGCAAATTTTGAAAGAAAACATCAAGAGGGGTGAGTAGGGCCATGCAGATCAAAGCAGAAGAAATCAGCCAAATCATCAAGGGTCAGATCGAAAGCTACGAGCAGCAGATGGAGATGACCGAGACCGGGACCGTGCTGTCGGTAGGTGACGGCATCGCCCGCGTCTACGGGGTGGAGAACGCCATGTCCATGGAGCTGCTCGAGTTCCCCGGGGGCGTCAAAGGCATGGTCCTCAACCTGGAGGAGGACAATGTCGGTGTGGCCCTGCTCGGCGAGGACACCGAGATCAAGGAAGGGGATTCGGTCAAGCGCACCGGGGACATCTTTTCGGTCCCGGTGGGCGAGGCGGTCACCGGCCGGGTCATCAACCCCCTGGGTGAGCCCATCGACGGCCTGGGACCCATCGAAACCAGCGAGACCCGTCCGGTCGAGATCAAGGCCCCGGGCATCGTGGCCAGAAAGTCCGTGCACGAGCCCATGTACACCGGCCTCAAGGCCATCGACGCCATGACCCCCATCGGCCGCGGCCAGCGCGAGCTGATCATCGGCGACCGCCAGGTCGGGAAGACGGCCATCGGGATCGACGCCATCCTGGCCCAGAAGGAAACCGACGTCTACTGCTTCTACGTGGCCATCGGGCAGAAGAAATCCACGGTGGCCCTGGTGGCCGACGTGCTGCGCCGCGAAGGTGCCATGGAGTACACCACGATCATCTCCTCCACGGCCTCGGAGCCGGCACCGCTGCAGTTCGTGTCGGCTTACGCCGGAGCGACCATGGCCGAGCACTACCGGGACAGCGGCCGACACGCCCTGATCATCTACGACGACCTGTCCAAGCAGGCCGTGGCCTATCGCCAGATGTCCCTGCTGCTCAGGCGCCCCCCGGGACGGGAAGCCTTCCCAGGCGACGTCTTCTATCTGCACTCCCGTCTCCTGGAGCGCGCGGCCAAGCTTTCCGACGACAAGGGCGCCGGCTCGCTGACCGCCCTGCCCATCATCGAAACCCAGGCTGGTGACGTGTCCGCATACATTCCCACGAACGTCATCTCCATCACCGACGGCCAGGTCTACCTGGAGCCCAACCTGTTCAACGCAGGCATCAGGCCGGCCATCAACGTCGGACTGTCGGTCTCCCGCGTGGGCGGTGCCGCCCAGGTCAAGGCCATGAAGCAGGTTGCAGGAACCCTGCGCCTGGACCTGGCCCAGTACCGCGAGCTGGCCGCCTTTGCCCAGTTCGGCTCCGACCTGGACAAGGCCACCCAGCAGAAGCTGAACCGCGGCGCCCGCATGGTCGAGCTGCTCAAGCAGCCCCAGTACCAGCCCATGTCCGTCCAGGAGCAGGTGGCCGTTCTCTTCGCAGGCACCAAGGGCTTCATGGACGACATTCCGGTGGAAGCGGTGCGCAAGTTCGAGGAAGAGTACATGGAGTTCATGCGCAACTCCAAGCCCGACATCCTGAATGAGATCAAGGAGAAACAGGCCCTCGACGATGCGCTTCAAGACAAGCTGAAAGCCGCCATCGAAGAGTTCAAAAAAGGCTTCTCCGCCTAATCGGCAGGAGGAAAGATATGGCATCTCTTCGAGACGTTCAAAACAAGATCAATGCGGTCAAGAAGACCAAGCAGATCACCAAGGCCATGAACATGGTGGCCTCGGCCAAGCTGCGCAACGCCCAGAGCCGCATTGAACGTTTCCGACCCTACGCGGACAAGTTCTACAGCATGCTGTCGGATCTTGCCGGCCGGGCCGGAGAGGATGTGCACCCCTTGCTGGAGAAACGGGAGGAGATCAAGACCACCGGTATCCTCCTGGTCACTTCGGACAAGGGGCTGTGCGGCAGCTTCAACACCAACCTGATCAACGCCGCCCGCAAGGTTGCCGAGGAAAAGCAGGGCAAGGGCCGGCAGGTCAAGCTCTACTGCGTGGGCAAGAAAGGCCGCGACAGCATGCGCCGGCGGGGCTTTGAGATCGAAAGCGCCCAGGTCGACGTGATGAACACCTTCGACTTCACCCTGGCCAACGAGTTGGGCACCGGGCTGATCGACGACTACCTCATCGGAGCGCTGGACGAGGTCATCCTGATCTACGGCGAGTTCGTGAGCGTGGCCAGGCAGGTGCCGGTGACCCTCAATCTCCTGCCCATGTCCACGGACGAGGTGGAGGAGGCAGAGCCGTCCGCCAGCGGGAACCTGGAGTACATCTACGAGCCCTCTGTCGAGGGACTGCTGGCCGAAATCCTGCCGCGGTTCATCAAGGTCCAGGTCTACCGGGCACTGCTCGACACCTCGGCCAGCGAGCACGCGGCCCGCATGGCGGCCATGGAAAATGCCACGAGCAACTGCGACGAGATGATCTCCTCGCTGACGCTCCTGTACAATAAAGCCAGGCAGGCGGCCATTACCACGGAGCTTATGGACATCGTCAGCGGCGCGGAAGCGCTGAAAGGATAATAAGGGGGCATACAGCTATGAGTCAGAACGTAGGAAAAGTGGCCCAGGTCATCGGGGCCGTCGTGGACGTGGAATTTCCCGAGGGCAACCTGCCCAACATCCTGAATGCGCTGGACATCCACAACGTAAACAGCGTGGACGCGCCAGAGCTGGTGGTCGAAGTGGCCCAGCACCTGGGCGACAACATCGTGCGCTGCATCGCCATGGACGCCACCGAGGGCCTGGTCAGGGGCATGGAGGTCAAGGACACGGGCAAGCCCATCACCGTGCCGGTTGGGGATGCGTCCCTTGGCCGGATCATGAACGTGGTCGGGCGCCCGGT
>CAZQOG010000085.1:0-11956 GCA_964594925.1 uncultured Desulfohalobiaceae bacterium | reverse complement strand
GGCCAGCAGCTTTCTGGTACCCGGTTTCGGGATCCTGGCCAGATGGCCGGCTGTATCACTCATTGCTCCCTCCCGACATGATTCGGTCTCTTTGTCTCCTCGTCCTCAGGCCACACACACTCTGTGCCGGGCGGCGGGCTGATTAGAACCTGTACACCGCGGCAACCTCCTCTTCACCCGGCACCTGATCAGCCGGGAGGATATACACGTCCCCACCCTTGAGCAGGGTCTGCCGGCAGGCTTCGTCCATCAGGTCCAGGTCTCCCTCGCCCTTGTGCCCGTGAACATCCACCTGGAAGCTCTGGGCGTCGAAAGTGCCGAAGGCTTCAGCCGAGCCCGCGGCAAAGAGGCTGTCCACCTTGCCCTGCGCTGCCGCAGGGAGCACTTCTTCCAGCCCGGCTCCGGTCTTGCCGGTTCCGGCCAGACGCTGGTAGCGGTCCAGAGCCTCGGTGCGGGGCCGCTCGAACTCCTGCCGCACAGCCTCCCATGCCTTGTTGTGCAGCTGCTCGCTGGACAGGTCCCTGGGGTTGCCTTCCACCACCTGCGGCACCAGCCCCTGATAGGTGCTGACCTCCTTGAAGATCGAGGCCACGTTCTCCACGGCGGCCAGGACCAGAGGGGCCTTCCTGGGAGTCAGGTACTCGGAGAGCCCCTTGTCCACCTTTCTGCAGAACCGCTCCACACGGTCTTTTTCATCATCAGTGCCCACGCCGTGCCCGTGGAACATGGCCGCCCGGTCCCCCTGCGCACCAGCCGCCCCCCCGGTCCCGGAGTGGAGCTGGAGCTGGGACTCCTGCTCGTCGAAACGCAGTGCCCAGGCCAGGCTTTCGGGAAGCTCGGGAATGTCCACCGGCTCCATCCGCTGTTTGCTGGCCCGGTACAGCCCGACCTGGTTCTGGCTCAGGCACAGGAGATAGAAGATCCCGTTGCCGCTCAGAAGGGGCAGCAGGGGTTTCACCTGGAAGGTGTTGCCGATGTGCAGCCGCTCCGAAAGCTCCAGCGGGAGCCTGTAGCGGGCTGAAAAGCCATCCGATATGAACAGGGCCAGGCCGTCGTCCTGATGACGCCAGAACTCCGGATCGTGCAGCAGCGCAGTCCCCGGCCGGAGCAGGTCCTGGGCATGCCGAACGCCCTGCTCCTTGAGCTTTTTTCCGGCCGCGCTGAGCAGGTTGTCCAGCCTGATCCTGTCCTGCTCGGTGTCCAGGCTGACCCGGTGGGTGGGCAGGAAAATCGACACGCAGGGATCGCCCTGCCTGGTTGCAAGCTGCTCAAGGTCCTGTCTGGACAATGCATCGGTCGCCATCACGTTTCTCCTTTAACGTTATTGTCTGGTCCGGGTTCCCGGGAATCAACCCCTCGAGCTGATTGCCTGTTCTCCCTTTTTCCCTTCAGCGGACTCTTTCCATCATACAGTTCTTTTTTCTGTTGTCACTTCCTGCGCCGCACCGGGTCCAGGGAAGAAAACTGCTTCACGATCTGGACGATCCCAAGGGGTGCCAGGCTCAGGCCAAGAATGAGCAGCCATTCCCCGAACCTGGGGGGCACCATGTCCAACACCATGGCCAGCGGGGGAAGGTACACCGCCAGCAGCAGCAAGCCCACGCTCAGCACCACCGCACCCCAGACAAAGGGGTTGCGGGTCACGTCGTTGAAGAACGGGTTCGAACCAAAATCCCTCATGTTGAACACGTGCCATGTCCTGGTGAAGGCCAGGGTCAGGAAGGAGATGGTCACTGCCCGCTCCGTGGGCAGTGCCATGTGCTCCAGTGCGACCCAGAACCCCGTCAGCACGGTCGCGGCGATCAGCACGCCGTATGCCCCGATCATTCCCCACAGTGGTGTCGGCACCACCGGCTCCTCAGGGGGACGTGGGGGCATGTCCATGACCGCGTGCTCACCCCTGCCCACGCCCAGCGCCAGGGCCGGAAAAACATCGCTGATCATGTTCAGATACAGGATCTGCAAAGGCAAAAGCGGCAGGGTGGTGCCGAAAAGCACGGCCAGACCAACGATCAGGATGGCCCCCACGTTGCCCGAGAGCAGGAAGACGATGAACTTGCGTATGTTGTTGAAGATGACCCGCCCCTGTTCAACGGCCAGGGCGATGGTGGAGAAGGCGTCGTCCTTGAGCACGATGTCCGAGGCTTCCCGGGCCACCTGGGTGCCCCGCTTGCCCATGGCCACCCCGATGTTTGCCTTGGTCAGGGCCGGGGCGTCGTTGACCCCGTCCCCGGTCATGGCCACGACAGAACCGTCGGCCTGGAACAGGGAGATGAGGTCGAGCTTCTGACCGGGGGTGATGCGGGCAAAAATGGACGACTCCAGCAGGGTGCGGCGATCTTCGGGGCCGAGATCTTCCGGATCCTTGAGCTCACTCCCATGGACCACCCGGGCCTCCCCCTGGCTGAGCCCCAGCTCCTCGCCGATATAACCGGCCGTCAAGGGCTGGTCCCCGGTGACCATGACCACACGGATCCCCGCCCTGCGCAGCTCGTCGATGACATCTTTGACACCCTTTCTCGGCGGGTCGAGCATGCCCACCAGCCCCAGGAAGACCAGGGAAGAATACGGGTCGTCCTGGACAGTGCCGGCCCTCTTGCGGGCCACGGCCAGCATGCGCAGCCCATGCGCGGCCAGGTTCTCATTGGCCTGGATCAGCTCCTCCCGGTCCTCCCGGCTGAGCTCCCGCTCCTCCCCCCCCGTCAGGACCTTGCCGCAGGCCTCGATCACAGCCTCGGGCGCCCCCTTGACCGCGGCCAGAAAGCCGTCCCCCTCCCGGTGCCAGGTGGCCATCATCTTTGTCTCGGTGCTGAAGGCCACCTCTTTTTCCTCGGGAAGCTCCTCCAATAGCTTTCCCCTTTCCAGGCCCAGGATGGTGCCGGCCTGGAGAAGCGCCACCTCCAGGGGGTCGCCGACCTTCTGCTCATCCTCCCCGAGATGGGCGTTGTTGCACAAAACACCGCAGGTCAGGATATCCCTGATCTGCTCCTGAACCGACTGCTCCGGCTCTTCACCCCCTTGCACCGTGAACGGCGGCTCTCCCTCCGCATCGACCTCGATTGTCGTCACTCCCTGCTCGGCGGGTATCGCCAGCCTGGTCACGGTCATCCTGTTCTCGGTCAGGGTGCCGGTCTTGTCCGTGCAGATGACGCTCGTGGCCCCCAGAGTCTCCACAGAGGACAGGCGGTTGACCAGGGCGTTTTTCCGGGCCATGCGCCACATGCCCCTGGCCAGGGCGATGGTGGCCACGATGGGGAGCCCTTCGGGTATGGCGGCCACGGCAAGGGCGATGGATGTTTCAAAGATCAAAAACGTGTCTTCCCCGGCAAGCAACCCCGTCAGGCCGACAAGGGCGGCAATGACCAGGGTCAGCCAGATCAGGCGCTGTCCCAGCTTGTTCAGGCGCTGCTCCAGCGGGGTCAGCGCCTCTTCCTCGGCCTCCCGGGTCATCTCCGAGATCTGGCCTACCTCTGTGGACATGCCCGTTGACACCACCAGCCCCTTTCCCGAACCGTGGGTCAGGGCCGTGCCATTGAAGAGCATGTTGACCCGCTCGGCCAGGGGCGTGTCCTCGTCCAGGACTTTGAGGCCCTTGTCCACGGCCACCGACTCCCCTGTCAGGGCTGACTCGTCCACCTGCATGCGGTTGGCTTCGACGAGCCGAAGGTCCGCCGGAACCATGTCCCCCCCTTCCAGGACCACCAGGTCACCAGGCACCAGCTCCTCGGCCGTGATCTCTTCCAGGCTGCCCCCGCGCACCACCTTGGCCTTGGCCTTGGTCATCTCCTTGAGCGACTCCATGGAGTGAACGGCACGAAGCTCGGTCCCGAACCCGATGGCCACGTTCACGAGCATGGCCACCATGATGGACATGCCCTCCAGCATCTGCCCCAGGAGGAAGGAGACTGCTGCTGCCGAGACCAGCAGCAGGGCGATGAGGTTCTTGAACTGGTCGAACAGAATCGCCCAGGCCGAGCGCTGCTTCCTGGTCTTGATCCGATTGGGGCCGTACTGACCAAAACGTTTCCGGGCCTCACGCTGATCCAGGCCCTCTTCCGGGTCAGACCGCAACCGGCCGGCCAGCTCGTCCGCATCCTTCGCCCAGGGAAGAACTCCTCTCAGGGCAGAGTGCCCCTCCGCCCCTTTTGCCCCTCTTCTTTCCGTGACTTTCTCTGGTGACTGCATATGATCTACGCCTGTTCCTGCATGTCGGCAAAGAGCCTCTGCACGTCCTCCCCCCTGCACAGCTCCGTGCCCGGGGTCATGACTGCTGCGGCCCCGGCGGCAATCCCGTGCCTGACTGCTTCCTCCACGCTTCTGCCGCGAGAAAGGGCCAGGACTATGCCCGCGACCATGCTGTCTCCCGCCCCGACCTTGCTCTTGATGGGAACCGTGGGGGCCCGCATGCGCCGCACTCCTCCCGCGGAGGCCAGGACCGCACCGGCCGCCCCCAGGGAGACGACCACCACGCGGCTCTTGCCCTGCCGGACCAGGTCCATGGCCTGCTCTTCCTGCTGCTGCTCACTCTCGAAGCGTTCGCCCCAGATGTTCTCAAGCTCACGCAGGTTGGGCTTGATCAGAAAGACCCCCTGATCAAGGGCCAGGGAGAGCGGCCTCTGGCTGGTGTCCAGGATGAGCTTTACGCCCTTGTCCCTGGCAAAGGCGGCCAGCCTGGCGTAGAAGTCGTCCGGCACCCCTTGCGGGAGGCTCCCGCTGGCCACGAGGTAGCCGGGAACCGGGTCGAGCCCGTCCAGGATCTCGAAACAGGCCTCCCATTCGTCCCTGGTCATCTCGGGGCCGGGCATGCCGAACCTGTACTGCTGCCCCGAAGCCTTCTCCAGCACGGTGAGGTTTTCCCGGGTCAGCCCGGCGATGTCCAATGTTCGCAGCTCCAGGTTCTCCTGCTCAAGCAGGTTGACGAGCATGTTCCCCGGGGGTCCGCCGGCCGGAAACACCGCCAGGGAAGACCCTCCCATCTTCTTGATGGCCCTGGAGACGTTCAGCCCGCCTCCCCCCGGGTCGAACTGCGGTCTGTCGCAGCGCAGCTTGTGCTCGGGCACCACGTTGTCGATGCTGCTGCTCTTGTCCACAGCCGGGTTCATAGCCAGGGTGACAATGTCCATGCATCCTCCTGTCACCGGACGTCCACACGGAACGTCCTGTTATTGGTTTTCCTGCGGCCAGCGCCTGAGCAGCGACCGTGCCGCCACCGGTGCCAGCACCGCTGTCAGGAGCGTGACCAAAACCATGGCCCCATACAGCCTGGGAGTCACTGCCCACTCTCCCAGCCTGAGCCCTTTCTGCATGATGATCATGGTTATCTCGGCCCGCGGCACCATGCTCACCCCAATCAGCAGGCTCCCCTGCAGGCCGCGCATGAAGTACACGGGCAGACCATTGGCCAGGATCTTGGAGATTGCCGCACCCGCCAGCAGCACTGTTCCCATCCACAGGGCCGAGACCATGGCTGCCGGGTCGATGTCCAGGCCGATCCCGATGAAGAAAAAGGGGGCGAAAAAGTCGAATACCGGGGCAAAAAACTTCTCCATCCCCACCACGCCCTGGTCCCTGGAAAAGGCCAGCCCGGCAAAGAAGGCCCCGATGGCCAGCGAGAAACCGAGCAGTCCGGCCAGGGCGGCGATGACGAACCCGATGCCCACTGTGGAAAGGGAGGTGTCCGGCAGTGTCTCTTTCCTGCGCAAAAAGCGGGTCACCGGACCTTCCAGGTATCTGGCGAACAAATAGCACAGCCCGCCGAAAAACAGCAGCTTGAGAAGGAAAAACCCAGCCGTGAAAGAAAGAGTTCCCAGAAGTGACCCGCCGCTTCCGCCCTGGAGCACGGGGATCATTGCAAAGAGCAGGGCCATGAGGAGGATGGCGGTCACGTCGTCCAGCTCGGCCAGATCCACAAGCAGGGCCCCGTTTTTGGACCTGATGGCCCCGGCCTCCTGCCAGACGCTGACCGTGATGCCCACGCTGGTGGCTGTAAAGGCCGTGGCCACGATCAGGCTGGGGATGAGGCCGAAGCCGAGCAGCCAGGAGGCCAGGGCATAACCTGCCAGTGCTGCAACAACGATGTTTGCCGCCCAGGCCCAGGCCGCATTGCGCAACTGATGGAAGAGCCCCGTGATGTCGCTTTGCAGCCCAACATTGAAGAGCAGGCAGACCAGGCCGACCTTGGCCAGGAACTGGAGGATCGACTCGCTGCCCTCGGGCAGCAGGCCGAGCTCGACCTGGAGCAGCTTCAGGGCCATCCCCAACCCGAGGTACCCGACCAGGGCCGGGACAACCGTGCGGCTCAGCCCGGCCTTGATGAGCATGGCGACCACGGAGGCCAGGCCGACCATCAAGACAATGGGGACGAACTCCGTGCCGTGGACCCCGGTCATGTAAGAGCCCCTTGCCCCGGCTGAGAACGGTCAGCGTGCTTCCCATGCCAGGATTTTAGCCGGAACCCGCGCATTGCTGGCTCGTCCCGCCTCGAGGTGGCTCTGTTTGCTGCATTTCCCCGGACCTCAGTCAACAAGATATCCCAGCAGGATGACACTACCCAGAATGGCGATGAGCACCCAGAAAAAGACGTTCAGGGCTGCCGCCTCGGTCTCGGTCGCGGCCTGCTCTTGCTCACTGACAAGCTTCACCGTGCTTCTCTCCCCGCCCGGGGGGGGAAAGGCCGAGAGCACCAGGGCCACGATGATGGCCACCAGCAGAAACGGCAGCCAGAACGAGCCCCACAGCGTCGGTCCGAAAGGCGTGATCCAAACCCCTCCGGCCCAGGTCAGGAGAAAGAGCACCAGCAGAAAGATGAGCAGGCCCGGCCCGGGACGCTCCCGCCGGAAACCGAGGACGAACACGGCTCCTATGACCAGGGCAATCACCAGGGCCAGGAGCAGATCGATGAAGAACATGACAGCCTCCCTTGTTGCAACCATACGCTTTGCTGGATCACCTTGGAGTCCGGCAAATCCTGTCGGATCTTTCCCCTCTTGTGTACAAAGGCGGAACGCTGCCTAGGAAGGGGATGCCACGGGGAAATATCGGGTAGAAGAACCTACCTGATTCACGCAAAACCAGAGGTGTCACGAGAGAGAAATTCCCCTCCTGCTCTGGACCTTGCCCTTCATTTTATTGCACAGTGAAGCATGGGAAGTGGAACGACCTTCACCTTCAACCACGAATCAGGAGCTTGTATGGCTGACATCGAACATCTGCACAGCCTGGCCAGGCTGATGCGCTCCTTCATCCTGCGCTCCACCACCACGGCAGGTTCCGGACACCCCACCTCGTCCCTCTCCGCCGTGGAGCTGATGGCCGGACTGTTTTTCGGGGGGCACTTCCGCTTTTTCCCCGACAACCCCGGCCACCCCAACAACGACCGCCTGCTCTTCTCCAAAGGGCATGCCACGCCCCTGCTGTATGCCCTGTGGGCCGCAGCGGGCCAGATTTCCGAAGATGAGCTCATGACCTACCGCGAGTTCGGCAGCCCCCTGGAAGGGCACCCTTCCACGGCCTTCCGCTACACCGAAGCCGCAACGGGTTCACTGGGCCAGGGGCTGTCCATCGGCCTTGGCATGGCCCTGAACGCCAGGTATCTGGACAAGCTCCCCTACCGCACCTTTGTCCTGCTCGGGGACAGCGAGATGGCCGAAGGCTCCCAGTGGGAGGCCGTGCAGCTGGCCGCCCACTATGAGCTGGACAACCTGGTCGGGATCCTCGACGTCAACCGCCTGGGGCAGCGGGGGGAAACCATGTACGGCCACGACCTCGCCGCCTACGGGAAACGGCTGGACGCCTTTGGCTGGAACACGGTTCTGATCGAGGACGGACACGACTTCGAGCAGGTGCTCCAGGGGTATGAGAAAGCCTTGCGCACCCAGGGGCGCCCGGTCATGCTCATTGCCCGGACCATCAAGGGCAAAGGGGTTTCCCTGGTGGAGGATGAAAACGGCTGGCACGGCAAGGCCCTGGAAGAGGAGGAGTGCCGCCGGGCCATCCAGGGGCTGGGAGAGATCGACAGCGCGGTGCGCGGCAGCCTGACCGCACCCGAAGACCTGGTGCCGGAGTCCCCACCAGCCGGTCCTGCCGCTGACGTGGCATACCAAGCCGGACAAAAGGTCGCCACGCGCAATGCCTACGGCAATGCCTTGAACCGCATCTATCCCGCCCATCCCGGCATGGTGGTCCTGGACGGAGAGGTGAGTAACTCCACACATTCGGGCTACTTCAAGAAGGAGCACCCGGAACGCTTCTTCGAGATGTTCATTGCCGAGCAGAACATGCTGGGCGCTGCCCTTGGCCTGGCCCGGCGCGGCAAGCTTCCGTTCGTGTCCAGCTTTGCGGCATTCTTGAGCAGGGCCTGCGACCAGATCCGGATGAACCAGTACTCCGAGCCGCACATGATCGTCTGCGGGTCGCATGCCGGCGTGTCCATCGGTCAGGACGGCCCCTCCCAGATGGGGCTGGAGGACATCGCCTTTTTCCGTACTCTGCAGGGCAGCTCAGTTCTCTACCCATCTGATGCCGTGTCCTGTGAAAAGCTGGTTGGGGAGGCCGCCGGACACGAAGGCATCGTCTACATCCGGACCACCCGCGGCGGCACGCCCATCCTCTACAGCCCTGAGGAAGACTTTCCCATCGGCGGTTGCAAGGTCCTGCACCAGAGCGATGAGGACGTGGTCACCCTGGTGGGAGCCGGCATCACCCTGCACGAGTGCCTGGCCGCCCGGGAATCACTGGCCGGGGAAGGCATATCCGTCAGGGTCATCGACCTCTACAGCGTCAAACCCATCGACACGGCCACCCTGGCCGAAGCCGCCCAGTCCACGCTTGCCGTGATCACGGTCGAGGACCACTCCCCGGCCGGTGGGCTCGGCGAGGCCGTCCTGAGCGCCCTGGCCCACATACCGGTGCCTGTGCATTGCCTGGGGGTGACCCGGAAACCCAAGAGCGGAAAGCCCGAGCAGCTTCTGGACTTCGAAGGCATTGCAAAAGAATCCATCATCGCCGCAGTGCGGGAGGTTTTATGAGACCCGAAAATCTGAATACCCTGATCTACCTGGACGGCGGAAACCCGAAGGAGACCCGTAAAATCAAAGATACCCTTGGCTTTCTCGACGGACAGACCACCAACCCGTCCTTTGTCTCCAAGAACCCCGAAGCCAGGGAACGGCTGGAGCAGGGCAAGCGGTTCACCACGCAGGAGCTGCTGGACTTCTACAAGACCCTGGTAAAAGAGATCTCCGGCCTGATCCCCGAGGGGTCCGTGTCCATCGAGGTCTATGCCGACCAGACCACCGGCAGTGACCAGATGCTGGACTGGGCCAGGGACATGAACGCCTGGATCCCCAACGCCCACATCAAGTTCCCCACCACCCGGGAAGGGCTCGAGGCAGCCCAACAGGCCGTCAGCGAGGGCATGCGGGTCAACATGACCCTGTGCTTCAGCCAGCAGCAGGCCGCTGCCGTCTATGCGGCCACGCGCGGTGCCACGCGGGGCCAGGTCTACCTGTCCCCCTTTGTGGGGCGGCTCTATGACGAGGGCCAGAACGGCATGGACCTGACCAGCAACATCCTGCGCATGTTCGAGCAGGGGGACGGCCACGTCATGCTGCTGACCGCCAGTGTCCGCGACCTGGACCAGCTCCTGGAATCCATCCGCCTGGGCACGGACATCGTGACCTGCAAGTTCGAAACCCTCAAGGAGTGGGCCGATACGAAACTTACCCTACCGGGGAGCGGCTTCACCTACGATCCGGGTGACGCTGCGCCCATCCCCTACCAGGAGCTCGACCTCTCAAGGGACTGGCAGTCCTTCGACCTCAGCCATTTCAAAACCGACGAGGGCATGGAGAAGTTTTCCTCCGACTGGAACAAGCTGCTCAAGGAGTAGAGGGGCATACTTTCGGCGATAGAAAATTCAGAGTTCCCTTTTTCGCAAAGAATAATCCCTTTCTGGTAGGGCGGCAGGCTGCCGCCCTGCCTTTGGCCGCAACCTCGTGCCGGAACCAAGACCCGGCACAAGAAAGGGCGTGTGCCACGCGCCCCTACCAGGTTCTTCGATCTCCAATACTATCCACTAAACGACAGGGCCCCAAAGGAAGGGGCCCCTCCAGGCGGCAATGCCGCCTGAAAGGGCCTTGGGGGGAGGGTGTGGAGAAACGAGGCTCTGTCGTGTTGCAGAGCCTGTTTGTAGGCTTTTTTTCAAGTCTTTGGACAAGACACTCGGATAAGCAACGTCAGCATCCAACTTCCAGAACGGAGTGACACCGACCCGGGATTACATCGCGGCTAGCCGAACTTGGCCTTGGCCTTTTCAAAGGACTCCTGCATCTCGTCCAGGGCCCTGTCCGCGCCTGCGGCAATGTCCTTCCAGGCTTCGCCGCTGGCCTGCTTGATCTGGTCCAGCTGGCCCCTGAGCTCGTCTCTTTTGGACTCCATCCGGTCGAGCTGCTGCTGGTACTCTATCTTGGACTCAGCCTGAGCCTGATCGGCCTTGGCCCGCATCTCCCGGATCTTGGCATCCCATTCGTCGATCTTGGCCTTGAGCTTTTCCTTGTAGGCTTGCTGATTTTCCAATGCATTCCCCTCTTTGTTTAGCAGGCACCCAGGAGACTCGGATCCCCTGGAATTTTTTCTCATGGTCATAGGCTTCAAAGGAAAGGTGACGTCATCCGTCACTGTTTCTTCATGGGCTCCCCACAACACACCAGCTCTCCGTCACCGGCTTCGATCACTTCAACCAAGTTTCCGCAGATCTCACACAAGTACTTTTCACCTTTCTGAGGCATGTTTACTCTCCTTTTGTATTGTCTGGTTCAATAAAAAGCTGGTTCACGAGGTCACATTCCGGTCAGACCCGCGTTCTGCCTCGACCGCGAAATCCGAAGAGCAGAGACAATACCAAGAGCACAATAAAGATAAAGAACAAGATCTTGGCAATGCCCGCCAAGCTCGCAGAAAGCCCTCCGAACCCGAACACCGCTGCCAGGATGGCCAGCACGAAAAATACAATAGCCCAATACAGCATGTGCTTACTCCTTTCAGGGCAAGGCTAGTCCTTGCCTTCTTCATACCCCTCTTCAAATTCGTCGGCCCCTTCCTCGACCTCTCCCGCACCCTCCCCGGTCCACCTGCCCATGGTCTCGCATGCGGTCAGGGTGGTCATGGACAGCATCAGCAGCAACATCAGGCAGAACAATCTTTTCCACATAGGATTTCCTCCAATTTCTAGATATTATCCCGGGTAGGCTTTGTCGGGAATTTCAAAACCAGTACGTACCTATTGCATAGCTATTCCAGAGCCGAGCCGAAAAGGGTGGATGGTGGGTATTTATCAGTGAGCCGCATGTACCCGAAAGTCATTGCAACCGTCCGCAGACCTCACACCGGTACCTGTCTCCAACCTTGGATACGCTCTGTCCGAGACAGCCGCAGGCCGTTACCTGCTCCTGAAGCCTGGCATCAACCGTCGAAGACGAGACCAACCTTGCTTTTCTCAGCGAACCGCTTCTGCGCAGCTGCAACAGACCGATTCCCATACACAGAAAAAAGGCGGCCAAGAGCGAACCAGCCAGCACCCGACCCGCCAGGGCATACCGAGTGTCCAGACCCTGATCCACGAGCATCGCGACAACAAGGAAGCAGGCAAGATAGGCAACCGCCCAGTAAAAGCTCAGGGTGGCTATGAAGGCCTCCCCTTTTTTCTTCCGGGAAAACACCGCTGCGTTGCCCATGCCCAACCTCCTGAAATCTGCAACCTGAAATACACGCCGAACTAAACTTCCCTTGCAGCATAGCATTCAAGGAAGCAGATCAAAGGGGAGAAAGCGGGGATATATCGGGTAGCTCCCGGCGACTGATTCACGGGCCGGGATCAGGATTTTTGTGGTCAGACTTTCTTCTGCAAGGCTGTGGGTCGTTTTTTAGATTCATCCGGTTCGAGGGTACTTTTTGAAAA
>CAZQOG010000084.1:9682-11993 GCA_964594925.1 uncultured Desulfohalobiaceae bacterium | reverse complement strand
ACGGAGTGGACAAAGGCCCAGGAGTGGACGTTGTGGACGCCCCAAGATAAGAGCCCGGGCTTCTCTTGCCGTCCACTCAGTCCATTTCCCCTGCCTCTGTCCACTTCGTCCACCCGGTCCACTGCGTGAGCTCGAAGCTGGAAGTTCGAAGCTGGAAGCAAGAACAAAGAATTCACCGCTCTCAAGACTTGCCAACGGGGTCGCACGCACTCGGCTTCGGGGTAAGTTCACGTTTTTCTTGCCATGCACATTCCCCTGCTGTACATTTTACTCAACCAATTGAGTAATTTTACTAAAACATCTGAGTAAATCGTCATGAGTTCGTACCATCGCCCCCAGGCCCCTGTGCTGGCCGGCCGCCTTGGAGAAAAGCGGCGCTTCATCCAGATTGTGGCTGGTCCGCGCCAAGTCGGCAAGACAACGCTGGTGCAGCAGGTCACCAGAGACCTGGATATGCCTGTGCGATATGTCAGCGCAGATGAACCGACCCTTCGGGGTCCGGAATGGATTGCACAGCAGTGGGAGGCTGCACGGCTTACGTCCGGAAAGGGCGAAGGCGTCCTTGTTCTTGACGAGGTGCAGAAAGCCTCCAACTGGGCGGAATCGGTCAAGCGGCTCTGGGACGAGGACACGCACAGCGGCATGCAGCTCAAGGTGGTCTTGCTGGGCTCGGCTCCCCTGCTCATCCAGCAGGGGCTGACCGAAAGCCTGGCCGGGCGTTTCGAGATCCTGCCCATGACCCATTGGTCCGCATCCGAGATGGCGGAGGCCTTCGGCTTCAGCACGGAGCAGTTCATCTTTTTCGGCGGATATCCGGGTGCTGCCCCACTCATTGCGGACTTTGACCGCTGGGCGCGTTACATTCGGGATTCCCTCATCGAAACCACCTTGTCCCGCGACGTGCTCCTGCTCACCAGGATCGACAAGCCTGCCCTGCTCCGCCGCCTGTTCGAGCTCTGCTGCCGCTACTCAGGCCAGATCCTGTCCTACACCAAAATGCTGGGCCAGCTTCAGGATGCGGGCAACACCACCACCCTGGCCCATTATCTCGACTTGCTCGAGGCAGCCGGAATGGTCGTGGGGCTGCAAAAGTACGCCGGCCAAGTCGTGCGGCAAAGAGCGTCGAGTCCAAAGCTGCAAGTTCTGAACACCGCGCTGGTATCAGCACAACACGGGCTTGGACTTGAAGAGGCCAGAGCGGATAGGTCCTACTGGGGGCGTCTGGTTGAATCGGCCGTGGGCGCACACCTGGCAAACAACGCCTTGATGCAGGGGCTCGAACTCAGCTACTGGCGCGAGCGGAATAAGGAGGTGGACTTTGTGGTCAAGACCCCGCGCCTACTGACCGCGATCGAGGTCAAGAGCACAACGGCCCCAACCAGTCAACCAGGCATGGATGCTTTTGTCAGCGCGTTCAAGGCCGACCGCAGACTGCTCATTGGCGGAGACGGCATCTCCGTTGCCGAGTTTCTCTCCCGCCCGGCCCACTATTGGTGTACGTAACGGGAATGCCCGGTCTCGGCCTGAGTGTGGGAGTTGGAGTTTGGGATCGGACTGATCCAATATCCTAATTTCCTTGAACAAGATTCCTCTAAACACCCGCGGTCTCCATCGCCAAATCCGGCCCCGCCAAACCTTAAAAATTTTTACCCGTCCCAGACAGACGGCAAAACATTCCCAGAAAGACGTTGATACTTTCCCAAATTTCTGGCCTGGGGGTCGGACCGGGACAATATAGACGGAAGCTGCAAGCGGAGCCTGGGTTGCCAGCGTGGTTTTTGAACGGCCTGCAGAAAAGGACTTTTTTCAACAGGCTGTTAACCTAACTCTCCAGGGTGCAGACCTTTTTCTACCGGGGGTATATCTTTCAAGGGGAAAGGACTTCCTCCAAAATATCGGCATCCACAGCTGAACCCTGCTTTAACGCTTGACGTTATTAACGCCATCCGTTACTAACCAGGGAAATGATAAAGTCCTTTGCAGACAAGGAAACGGAAAAACTGTTCCGAGGCATTCAGAGTCGCAAACTCCCGGAACAGATCCAGCGTAATGCCCTGCGCAAGCTGCTGCAGATCCACGCGGCTGTCGAGCTGGACTTCCTGCGTGTCCCGCCGGGGAACCGGCTCGAAGCTCTCAAGGGCGACCGGGCGGGGCAGTACAGCATCCGCATCAACGAGCAGTGGCGGATCTGCTTTGTCTGGCGGGGCGGTAACGCCCATGCGGTGGAGATCACCGATTATCATTAGGAGACAGGCTATGATTAAACGAGACATCAATCCCATCCATCCCGGCGAGATCCTGCTGGAGGATT
>CAZQOG010000084.1:0-9672 GCA_964594925.1 uncultured Desulfohalobiaceae bacterium | reverse complement strand
CCGCTGGGCATCAGCCAGTACGCCCTGGCCAAATCCATCAGTGTGCCTCCCCGCAGGATCAACGAGATCGTACACGGCAAGCGGGCCATCACCGCGGACACCGCCCTCAGGCTGGGACGCTACTTCGGTGTCAACGCCCAGTCCTGGATGAACCTCCAGGCCCACTTCGACCTGGAGGTCACCGAGGAGAAGCTGGGGGAACGGCTGGACAAGGAGATCAGCCCCAGAGCAGCCTAGCAGGCCGTTGAAAAATCCTCGCTGGACTGCGTTGCTTCACCAAGGGCAAACCCTCACGTATGAGGAATACGCTTCGGCCTTGCCCTTGGCGAAGCGCCCCATGCCCCGGCGGAGCCATGCGAAGCCTGGGTTGCCAGCGAGGTTTTTGAACGGCCTGCTGAGCCCTCAAATCTTCCACACCCTTTCACCCGATTGCATCTTCAGTCTCATAAGTACGGGACTGAACGCTCCGGAATCTTTGCCCACCGTCATCGAAGCGCTCATTATAATCTTGATGAGCACCCACAAGACCATCCAAGCCACATTTTTCCGCCGCCAGGCCCGCGACATGCGGGAGCGGGCCGAGATGGCGGACACGGACTGGGCCCGGCATTTTTTTGCCCGGCTGGCCTGGCACTACGAGCAGGAAATCGCACTGCTGGAATGCCCCCACGCGGATGGTGCACCCAGACCCGCCTCTTCAGGCGTCACCCACTTCCTGCCCGACCAGAGCTGAAGCAACAGTTGCAACCTTGCACAATGGAATCGAAACAGGGCACAGTGCCTCGCGGCATCAGAACGACTGCCTCACGGCAACAGAGGTGAGCAGCCTGCTGAAAAATGTAATTTCCTCAACTGCCGGATAAGGGGGGACGATGGACATTGTGCTTGGGCTGGACCTGGACCAGACCTCCTACCCGGACGCCCTGGGCGCTGACCCGGCTGTGATCGGCCGGGTGGTGCTGGGGCCGAAAGGGTTCCTGGATGTGCTGGAGACCCGTCTCGGGCTTTCGCGGCCCCCGCTTTCCCAGGCCCTTCGCATCGCAGAGTACCAGAAGCGGCTCACCGCCCTTGCGGGCGACCACTTCTTTTCCAGGTCCCTGGACGTGGACGGCTGGTCCACGGCCAAGGAGCTGCTTGCCTGGCGGGACACGCTTTTCCTTTCCGGCTGGGACGGGACCGCCCCCAAGGGGGCCCCGGAGCGGATCGCCAGCCTGGCGGCCGCTGAAAACGCCCTGGCCGTCCCCATGCCCCCGGGTGAAGGGGAACGACTTGCCCAGGTTCTGCAAGGTTTGGATGAAGGGCTCCCCCTGCACATCGAAAAGGTCGGGCTGATCGACGGCCCGAAGCTCTGGCCCGGGTTGTGGCAACGGGTCCTGGAGGTCCTGCCTGGGGCCGGCGTTACGGTTGAGACCATCGATTTTCCCTACCCCCCCCACCCCTCTGACCAGGCCGGCGACCTGGGCCGGTTGTCTGCCGCGTTGCAAAACAAAGACGCTGCCAAAGGCGTGACCGGGGACGGCAGCCTGGTGCTGCTGCAGGGGGCCTCGGAAAACGAGGCCGCAGCAGCCCTTGCCGCCTGGGTGGCGGGCCTGGGGAGGCAGGAGCAGGAGGGCCTGGTCTTCGTGCTCGGCGGGGGCAGCCGGGTCCTGGACCTGCAGCTGCGGCGCCAGGGGCTGCCCCAGCTGGGCCACGCCTCCCGCTCCCGCTGGCGGGCCGCACTGCAGGTCCTGCCCCTGGCTTTGTCCCTGCGCTGGAAGCCCTTCGACCCCCAGGCCATGCTGGAGCTTCTGAGCCTGCCCCGCAACCCCCTGCCCCGCTTCGTGGCCGGCCCCCTGCAGGCGGCCCTGCTCGAGCAGCCCGGCCTGGGCGGGCCGGCCTGGCAGGAGGCCTGGAAACAGGGTCGGGAATCCCTGCGCCCCCACCTGGCTGGGGATGGCCTGGAAGGCACTTCATTGGAAAGAAAGTCCAGGGCCAGGGAGCAGGAGCTCGCCTTCTGGCTGGAGGCCGCCCGGTTCGACCCGAACCAGGGCATGGACACTCCAGTGGCCTGCGAGGTCTGCCTGCGGGTGGCAACCTGGGCCGGGGTGCGCGGCGGGGCCGAGGAGGACGGGCTGCTTCTTTCCGCTGCCCAGCTGGCCAGGGAGGCGGCCGCGGCCATCCAGGCCCTGGGGGTGGAGCGCATCACCCGGCCGCAGCTGCAGCGGCTGCTGGACAGCGTGTACGCCAGCGGCCTGGAGGACCCGGAGTCCGGGCAGCAGGCCGCCCCCTGGTCCGTGGTCCAGAATCCCGGACAGATCTTGGGTCCGGCCACAACCATTGTCTGGTGGGGGTTCGAGGACCCGGGCACCGGCCCCATGCACACCCCGTGGGACATGGGCGAGCAGGAATGGCTGCGCGCCCGGGGCTGCCGGCTCCCCGACTCCAAAGCGGAACGGCTGCGCCTGGCCGCCACCTGGAAACGACCGGCATGCCTGGCCACGAAACAGCTTCTCCTGGTGCCGCCTCCGTCAGTGGACGAGGAGGCCGCGTCCCACCCCTTTCTGGACGAGCTCACCCAGGCCCTGGGCCTGAAAGATGGCGACCTGGCCAGACTTGGTATCGATCCGGGCAAATCGGATGACATAAAAGCCTTCATTGATTCACCACGATTGGAAGACATCGCACCCCGGCCGCTGCCCACCCCGGAAAAATACTGGG
Organism: uncultured Desulfohalobiaceae bacterium; assembly: GCA_964594925.1. Lineage (GTDB taxonomy): Bacteria > Desulfobacterota > Desulfovibrionia > Desulfovibrionales > CAZUBS01 > CAZUBS01. The sequence goes on along the minus strand of CAZQOG010000084.1, from coordinate 6,975 downwards.
GCATCCCAAAGGGGCTGGACACGACCGGCCGCAGGGAGTCCTTCTCCAGCCTGAACAGCCTGCTCTCCTGCCCCCTGGGCTGGGTCCTGGACAAGCTGGCCCGGCTGCGCGGCCCTGACCAGCTGCACATCCCAGACGGCAGCCAGCTCAAGGGGACCCTGTGCCACGCCATCGTGGAGCAGCTCCTGAAAGGCTCCAGCGGGATGGCTCCTGACGAGGCTGAACAGCGCGCCCTGGAGCTCTTTGACCAGCTGGTGGAAACCACTGCCGCCCCGCTGCTCAAATCCGGCAGCGAAGTGGACCTGGGAACCACGCGCAAACAGCTGGGGCAGGCCGTTTCCGCCCTGTGCAGCCTGATCAACACTGCCGGCTTCACGGTTCAGGGCTGCGAGCCCTGGCTCGAACGAGCGATCCCAGGGTCGTCCACCCCCATGTGCGGCCGGGTGGACCTGGTGCTGCGGGACCGCTCCGGCCGGGCCGTGATCTGGGACCTGAAGTGGAACGAGAGGGACAAGTACAAGCAGCAGGAGCTGCAGGAGGGAGTGCCCCTGCAGCTGGCCGTCTATGCCTGGCTTGCAGCCAAACGGGAGCGCGACTACCCGACCGGCGGCTACTTCATGCTCAAACAGTCCCGGCTCCTGGCCCTGGAGCATCCCGACCTGCCCGGCCACGCCTGCATTGCCGCCACCGACCTGGAGGAGCTCATGAACGAGGCCATGGCGGCGCGTGATCGGGCCCTGAAAGCACTGACCAAGGGTACTGCCGAGGCCAGGAAGGTGACCTCCGATGCGGGTGACGAACCAGACGACCGCCTGCGCTTCGAGCCCAACTGCTCCTGGTGCGACTTCATCAACCTGTGCCGACCGGAGGGGTGGCAATGAACATCCGGCTCATCAGCGCCAGTGCCGGCTCGGGCAAGACCTTCCACCTGACCAGGGAAGAAATGGCCAGATCCGTGGCCGAGGGGGCCCCTGCCGAGTCCATGCTGGCCACGACATTCACGGTCAAGGCCGCCCGCGAGCTGACCCAGCGGGCCCGGGGGGCTCTGCTCGCCAAGGGCTGCTGGGACCAGGCCCAGATGCTGGCCGACGGCTACGTGGGCACGGTCAACTCGGTCTGCGGGCGCCTGCTGCGGGAGCTCTGTTTCAGCGGCGGGCTGTCCCCGACCCAGCAGGTCCTTCCGGAAAACGAGTCCGGCCTGGCCTTCAAGGTGGCCATGGCCGAAATCGCCGTGCTCTTTTTCCCTGAGTTGTCCGAACCGGCCCGGCGGTTGAGCATCGACTGGCAGGAGACGGTCCAGGAGATCGTGAAGCAGGCCCGGTACAACAACATCCCCCCCGAACGCCTGGAGGCCATGGGCCGACGCTCCCTGGCGTGCTACCTGCGCCTGCTGCCGCCGTTCCCCGACGACGATACCGGCCGGCTCATGGACAGCTCTCTGCGCACTGCCGTGGCCGACGCCCTCGGCGAGATGGAGCAAAACGGCGACACCACGGCGGGCACGCAAAAGGCCAAGGACCTGCTCTACGCCCTGCTCCAGAAGCTGGAACGGGACCCCGCCTCCCTGACCTGGGTGGAGTGGCTCCGGTTGCACAAGATCAAACCCCGCAAGGCCAGTCGGGGGGCCTGCGGCCCCGTGATCGGCGCTGCCGCCAGGCACTGCAACCACCCCCGCTTCGGCAGGGACCTGGAAGCCTTCATCTCCGGGGTGTTCCGGTGCGCCAAAGAGGTCATGCAGGCCTATGCCGAGTACAAGAAGGCTTACGGTTTGGTCGACTTCGTGGACCAGGAGCGGGAGGCGCTCTCGCTCTTACGCCGTGACGACGTGTCCTCCCGCTTGCGGCAGCGCTTGCACAAGGTCCTGGTGGACGAGTTCCAGGACACCAGCCCCATCCAGCTGGCCCTGTTCCTGGAGTTGGCCCGGCTGGCCCCGGAGTCTGTATGGGTGGGGGACCAGAAGCAGGCCATCTACGGTTTTCGCGGCACCGACCCCCTGCTCATGGACGGCGTCATCGATACCGTGGTCGGCGCGGACAAGCTGGGGCTGCTGGGGCACTCCTGGCGCTCACGCCCGGAGCTGGTGGCTTTCACCAACGAGCTCTTTGCCCGGGCCTTTGCGCCCCTGGGCCTTCCGCCGGAACGGGTCAGGCTGCATCCGAAACGAACGGATGCGCTCCAGGGCCCTTGTCCCCTCCAACTCTGGGGATTGACCGACACCACCAACCAGGAAGGGGACATGGCTGCCCTGGCCGCTGGCGTGCGCGACCTGCTGCAGACAGAAGACATGCAGGTACTGGACAAGGCCACTAACACCCCCCGGAGCCTGCGGGCCGATGACGTGGCCATCCTGTGCCGCACCAACGACACCACCCGCGCCGTGGCTGACGCCCTGGAAACCCTTGGAGTGCGTGCGTCAGTCGGCCGCGGTGGCCTGCTCAACCGCCCGGAGAGCGTGCTGACCCTGGCCGGGCTGCGCTGGCTGACCGACCCCAAAGACACCCTGGCCGCGGCCGAGATCCTGCACCTGACCGGCGCCCCCCGAGCCTGGCTCACGGAACTGCTCACAGCCGGAGACGATGGATACTTCACCAGCCACCCTGCCTTGCACCCCCTTGTAGACGCCCGCGAGTCCATCCTCCACCTCACCCCTCTGGAGGCCCTGGACCTGGCCGCGGACCGGCTGAACCTGAAGCGGGTGGTCAGCGCCTGGCCCAGGCCCAACTCCCGCCTGGAGAATATCGAGGCCCTGCGCAAGCTGGCCCTGGAGTACGAGCAGTACTGCCTGGTCAGCGGACGGGCCTGCACCCCTGGCGGACTGGTGGCCTGGCTGGACGAGGTCAAAAAGCAGAAGCTCGACGAGCAGGCCGCGTCCCAGGATGAGACCGCGGTCAGGGTCCTGACCTACCACAAGGCCAAGGGGCTGGAGTGGCCCGTGGTGGTCATGTACGAGCTCAACAAAGATCCCCGGATTGCAGTCTTTGGGAACCACGTGGAAGCATCTGACGAGCCATTTGACCCCAATGACCCCCTCAAGGGCCGCTGGATCCGCTGCTGGCCCTGGCCTTATGATAGGCACAAGAAGGAGTACGGATTCGACTCCCAGGTGGATGCCTGTCCAGAAGCAGCTGCCGCAAAAGAGCGCGAAACCAGGGAAGAGATCCGTTTGCTCTACGTGGGCATGACCCGGGCCCGGGACTACCTGATTCTGGCTGCCCGGGGAGGAGGGGCCAAACCCCTGGCCAACTGGCTTACGTTGCTGGCGGACGAGGACAACAAGCCTTTGTTGCACTTTGAACCGGAAACTGAGCCCCCAAGCTTCAGTGTCGGAGACAACAACTTCCCCGCCGACTTCCGCAGCTTCTCCCCCGTGGAGGACGCCGCAACCGTCCAGGAAGAGCCCCCAGTTATTTTTGCCGACGCCCCGGACGCCGGCAAACCGTACCCACCTGCGTATGTCTCCCCCAGCCGCATCGAGATCACCTCTCCACCTGGGCTGACCACGAAAACCATCGACCTCGGCCCCCGCCTGTCCCTTACCGGTACCCCGGCCATGGACACCCTGGGGTCGGCCGTGCACGCCTTCCTGGCCGTGGACAGCCCGGGGCAGGAACAATCAAAACGCCTGCACCGAGCCGAATCCACCCTGGCCACCTGGACCTGCCCCTGGATCCAACCCGGCGACCTGGTCACAGCCGGCGACCGCCTCTGGGCCTGGATCGAGAACACCTACCCCAAGGCCAGGCTCTTCAAGGAATGGCCCGTGATGCTCCGCCTGGGCGATCAGAAGTCCAGAGGCTGGATTGACTTGTTGATCGAGACAGAGGACGGGTACGTGATCATAGACCACAAGACCTTTCCAGGCAGCAGGAATCAATGGGGAAAGAAGGCACTGGAGTATTCCCCCCAGCTCGGTTTGTACAAGCAGGCTGTGGAGCAGGCTAAAGGAAAGAAGGTGCTGGACTTGTTCATTCATATGCCGGTGGTGGGGAGTATGGTGAAGATTTCAAGCTGAATGCGGCATATGGATAATCCCTTCGACACCCCCCCAAGAATGCCATTATGTACCCGAAACTAAATTCTCAGAGCATGAACTGGATGCGGAGGCAATAGCTAAGGATTTCTTAGTAGTTCAATCGGTTGCCGATTGCCCACCAGTACCGTACATTGACCGCATGATGGATCTCACCGGGGAGCTCAAGCACCTCCTGCGCCTGTTCCAGGAGCGGGACATTGACTACGCGCTCTGCGACGGGCTGGCCCTGGCCGTGCATGGCGTGGTCAGGGCGACCATCGACATCGACCTGCTGATCTTGACGGACGACCTGGACAGGGCCCTCGAGGCCGCGAAAAAGGCCGGGTTTTCCTTTTCTGCAGGGCCCATGAGCTTTGCCGAGGGAAAGGTGCTGATCCGAAGGGTGGCCAAGGTCGACCCGGATTCAGGCGACCATCTCCCCTTGGATCTCCTCTTGGTCACCGAGCCGTTGCGTGCAATCTGGAACGACCGGACAACCATCTCCTGGGAAGACCTTGAGCTGACCGTGCTCACCAAACAGGGCCTCATCGCCCTCAAGAGGCTGCGCTTGAGCCCCCAAGACCTCGAGGACATCAAACGTCTTCAGGAAACTGCGCCATGACCGTGGACATGTCCCCAGAGGCCGTGGCCAGGCGCCTTGAACAGGTCAGCCGGCTGCGCACCCTGTGCCTCTCCCTGGCCACGGCCGGCCACAACGCCGGACTGCATTCCACCACTCCCGGCGTCCGTGAAAAGACCGAGCCGTATCCCAACCAGGACCAACCCTTCCCGGATGACCAGAGTCCGAAACAATGACGGCCGAAAGAGGGTTCGCCACGAGCACCAAAAGCCAACAGCAGGCCCCTCCGACCCATACCCCGTGCTGCGGCGAAATCGGGGCCTTCGTCGGCCCGAACCATCACGCTTGACGTTAATCACGCAGCGCATTACTATCCACTTTCATGATCCGATCCTTCCAGTGCTCCGACACCGAGGCTCTTGCGAAAGGAGACCGTGTCAGGCGATTCTCGAGTATCGCCACTGTTGCCCGTCGCAAACTGAGGCAGCTTGAAATCGCTGCAAGCCTCGAGGATCTGAGAATACCCCCGGGGAACCGGTTGGAAGCCCTCAAGGGCGATCGGATCGGACAACACAGCATCCGCGTCAACCGGCAATGGCGCATCTGCTTCAGGTGGACAGAAGCCGGTGCCGAGGATGTTGCAATCATTGATTATCATTGAGGTGAACAGAACATGAGAAAACTCGAACCCGTCACTCCCGGCGAGCTTTTGCTGGAGGAGTTCCTCAAACCCATGGGTCTCAGCCAGTATCGCCTGGCCAAAGAAATCGGTGTGCCGGCACAGCGCATCAGCGAGATTGTCCTTGGAAAGCGTTCGATCACGGCAGACACGGACTTGCGGTTGTGCAAATTTTTCGGCCTCTCCAGTGGCTACTGGCTCCGGGCACAGGCCGCGCACGATACAGAGGTGGCCGAACGTCGGATGGGCGATCTGCTCAGCAACATACGACCCTACACAGAAGTCCTGGCCCAACAAGGCACTGCAGGCGACTCCGGTTCCCACTGCGGCTGATACTCGGCGTGACGGGAACACCAGTCCTGGATGAACCTCCAGGCCCTCTTCGACCTGGAGGTCACCGAGGACAAGCCGGGAAGGAGATCAGCCCCAGAGCAGCCTAGCAGGCCGTTGAAAAATCCTCGCTGGACTGCGTTGCTTCACCAGGGGCAAACCCTCACGTATAATAGAATACGCTTCGGCCTTGTCCCTGGTAAAGCGCCCCATGCCCCGGCGGAGCCATGCGAAGCCTGGGTTGCCAGCGTGGTTTTTGAACGGCCTGCAAAGAAAAATTGTTGAAAAATCCTCGCTGGCCTGCCCTACGTAGCCTTGTGCGAAGGGGGGACTTCGTTGCGAACCCCGGGACAAACCCTCACGTATAAGAAATACGCTTCGGCCTTACCCTAACAGTCCGTTGAAAAATCCCCGCTGGACTGCGTTGCAAAAAAAAGTTCAAACCCTCACGTATGCTAAATACGCTTCGGACTTGAACTTTTTTTGCGCCTTGCCAGCGCGGTTTTTGAACGGACTGCTGAAAAGGACTTTTGCAACAGGCTGCTAAGTGAAGCTGTGCTGGACATGTTCATCCACATGCCGGTGGTGGGGAGCCTGGTTGGGACGTCAAGCTGAATGCGATATCTTGCAGACTGATTTTCTGAGCTGGTGCATTGCTTTGAGAATACTGAAATCAAATGAGCTTGAAACCATGACCCAGGACCGCGGCGAAATACTTCTCTACCAGGCCGAGGATGGCCACACCGCCCTCGAGGTGCGCCTGGAGCAGGAGTCGGTCTGGCTGTCTTTGAACCAGTTGGCCGAGCTTTTCCAACGCGACAAATCCGTTATATCGCGCCACCTCAGCACTATCTATGCTTCCGGTGAACTGGATCGTCAGGCAACCGTTGCAAAAAATGCAACAGTTCAAATGGAAGGCTCACGCAAGGTGACCAGGCAGGTCGAAGTCTTCAACCTCGACGCCATCATCTCCGTTGGCTACCGGATCAACTCCAAGCGCAGCACCCAGTTCCGCATCTGGGCCACCAAGGTCCTCCGCGACCACCTGATCAAAGGCTACACCCTGCACGAACGCCGGCTCATGGACAAAGGCATCGACGACCTCACCAGTGCAGCACTATGCAAAAAATGCATTTTGCTCATTTTTTTTCAAGTCCGTCTCCATTTTCAATCTCGACGAACTGAAGAAACTGATGATCTGGTTGGTTGAGAACTTGCCGGCGCGGGGCTGAAACGGGATGGACTGCAGCAAAGAAAATGGGCTTACGAGTAATTTCTCGTAAGCCCTTGAATTTCCTGGTGCCGAGGGACAGAATCGAACTGCCGACACGGGGATTTTCAGTCCCCTGCTCTACCGACTGAGCTACCTCGGCC
>CAZQOG010000083.1:9563-12045 GCA_964594925.1 uncultured Desulfohalobiaceae bacterium | reverse complement strand
CTACTTTCTTTGGGCCCAGCAAAGAAAGTAGGTCGCCCGACAGGGCGAAATCCTGCCTTTTCAGGGTTTTACAAGCAGGCTATCAAGCCGGTAATCGAATTTCGAACTCAATCTGTAAAGAATCCACACGGAACGCCGAAGAGCCGTTTTTTTTAACGAACTGACAAGCCCTGAACACATTGTTGCGGGGCAAAACCGAGCAAGGATACGTCATGGCACAGGAGCAGGGAGACTCGCTGCTGCAACGCATCGACTCTCCGGCGGATATACAAGGGTTGGAGTTCGAGGAGCTCAAGGTCCTGGCTGCGGAGCTGCGCGAGCTGATCATCGAGACCGTTTCCAGGACCGGCGGCCACCTGGCGCCGTCCCTGGGCGTGGTCGAGCTGAGCCTTGCGCTGCTCAAGATCTTCGACCCCCTCAAGGACAGGGTGATCTGGGACGTGGGGCACCAGGCCTACGCCTACAAGATACTGACCGGCCGCAGGGACAGGTTCCACACCCTGCGCACCCTGAACGGGATCAGCGGCTTCCCCAGGAGGACGGAAAGCCCCTACGACCAGTATGGGGTGGGCCACTCCTCGACCTCCATATCCGCGGCCCTGGGCATGGCCGTGGCCCGGGACCTGAAACAGGAAACACACAAGGTCCTGGCGGTCATTGGAGACGGATCCATGACCGCCGGCCTGGCTTACGAGGGGCTCAACCAGGCCGGCGGGCTGGACAGGGACATGGTGGTCGTCCTCAACGACAACGAGATGTCCATTTCCAAAAACGTGGGGGCGTTGTCATCCTTTCTCAGCCGGCAGCTTTCCTCCAGGTGGCTGGTGCGCCTGAAAAAGGAGACCGAGGCCATCATGCGCACCATACCGCGCATCGGTGACGACCTGGCCGAGTATGCCCGGCGCAGCGAGGAGTCCCTGAAGAGCTTCTTCACCCCGGGCATGCTCTTCGAAGCCTTCAAGTTCAATTACCTGGGCCCCATCGACGGGCACGACCTCAAGCCGATGGTGCGGGTTTTCGAGCAGGCCCGGGAGCTGGAGGGCCCGCTTCTGATCCATGTGCTGACCAGAAAGGGCAAGGGTTACGAGCCGGCCGAGACCAACCCCAGCTACTTCCACGGCGTGGGGTGCTTCGAGCCGGAGTCCGGGGAGGTCAAAAAGTTCATCCCCTGCGACTTCCCGAGCTACACAGAGGTCTTCGGATCCACGCTGTGCCAGCTGGCAGAGGAGGAGCCCAGGCTGGTGGCCATCACCGCGGCCATGCCCGAGGGCACGGGGCTTTCCGAATTTGCCGAGCGCTTCCCAGAGCGCTTCTTCGACGTGGGCATCTGCGAGCAGCACGCCGTGACCTTTGCCGCGGGTCTGGCCTGCGAGGGCTTCCGGCCGGTGGTGGCCATCTACTCCACCTTTATGCAGCGCTCCTACGACCAGGTCGTGCACGACGTCTGCCTGCAGAATCTCCCGGTGACCCTGTGCCTGGACCGCGCCGGGCTGGTCGGGGAGGACGGGGCCACCCACCACGGGGCCTTTGACATCTCCTATCTGCGGCACATCCCCAACCTGCTGCTCATGGCGCCCAAGGACGAGGCCGAGCTGCAGTCCATGATGGCCACGGCCGTGCGCCACCAGGGGCCCGCAGCCATCAGATACCCCCGCGGGGTCGGGGTGGGCGCTGCTCTGCAGGACAAGGCCCAGCCCCTGACCGTGGGTCAGGGCGAGCTGCTCAAGGAGGGCGGGGACGCCCTGGTCGTGGCCCTGGGAAGCCGGGTCAACCCGTCCTGGGAGGCCATCCGCAGGATCGAGGAGCAGGGGCGCTTCTCCATCGCCCTGTTCAGCCCGCGGTTTGTCAAGCCCCTTCCCGAGGAGCAGATCCTGGCCCTGGTCCGAAAGCACCGGCGCATCCTGCTGGTGGAGGAGAATGCCCTGGCAGGAGGGTTTGGCTCGGCAGTGCTGGAGCTGCTGGCCGGTCACGACCTTCTCGGGGGCAAAAAAATCCGCCGCATCGGCCTGCCGGACAGGTTTGTCGAGCACGGCCGGCAAAAGGAGCTGCGCTCCCTGACGGGCATCGATGCGCAGGGAATCTACAGCAGGCTGAAGGAAATTCTTGAAGAGGAGACGGAGGCTGGAAGTTAGAAGCTGGAAGCTGGAAGCAAAACAGGAAGGCTAAGCAGGCCGTCCAAAAACCACTTCGGAACGAGTATGTCCTTTCAGGTTAAATAAACCCACACGGAACGTCGAGGAACCTTTTCTGCCTTGATTTCCTGCACTGGTTCATTTGGGCGGAAACATCCCGTTCTCTTTGCCATCCTTCTTGCTTCAAGCTTCAAGCTTCGAGCTTCGAGCTTCCAAATTTTCCAGCCTCTGCACCTCCTCATCCCTGAGCGCGCGGCGCAGGATCTTGCCCACCAGGGTCTTGGGCAGCTCGGTGCGGAACTCGACCTTCTTGGGCACCTTGTAGCTGGCCAGCTTCCTGCGGCAGTAGG
>CAZQOG010000083.1:0-9463 GCA_964594925.1 uncultured Desulfohalobiaceae bacterium | reverse complement strand
CGGAACTCGACCTTCTTGGGCACCTTGTAGCTGGCCAGCTTCCTGCGGCAGTAGGCAATGACGTCGCCCCGCTTGAGGCCGGCCGCGGGGTCGGCCACGATGAAGGCCTTGACGATCTCCCCCCGGGTGGGGTGGGGGATGCCCACGGCCACTGCCTCCCTGACCCCGTCGATTTCGTGCAGGACCTCGTCGATCTCCCGCGGGTAGATGTTGTAGCCGGCCGAGATGATCATGTCCTTCTTGCGGTCCACGATGTAGAAGTAGCCCTCCTCGTCCATGTAGGCGATGTCGCCGGTGTAGAGCCAGTTGTTGCGAATGGCGCTGGCGGTCTCGTCCGGCAGGTTCCAGTAGCCCCGCATGACCTGGGGCCCCCGGATTACCAGCTCGCCCACCTTGCCCGGACCCAGGGTCACCGTGCCCACCTCCTGGTCAACGATGCAGGCGTCGGTGTCTGGAAAGGGGAGGCCGATGGAGCCGATCTTGCGTTTTCTGCGCAGGGGGTTGAGGTGGGTGATGGGGGAGGCTTCGGTCAGCCCGTACCCCTCGATGATCTCGGCGCCGGTGCGTTCCTTGAACTTGTGGATGGCCTCCACAGGGATGGGGGCCGAGCCCGAGACGCAGTAGCGGATGGAGGACAGGTCGTACTTGTCGATGTCCTTTTGCTGCAGCAGGGCCAGGAACACGGCCGGGGCAGACGGGAAGACCGTGGGTTTGACCTTGTGGATGATCTTGAGCACGTCCTGAGGGACGAAACGGGGGAAGGGAGCCAGCGTGGCGCCCACGGCCACGCCCAAATTGAGGCACACGGTCAGGCCGTAGATATGGAAGTAGGGCAGCAGCCCCAGGAAGGTCTCCTTGTCCCGGCCGATCTCGTGCAGCATGGCCAGGCACTGCTGCAGGTTGGCCCCCAGGTTGGAGTGGGTGATCATGACCCCCTTGGACACCCCGGTGGTCCCGCCGGTGTACTGCAGCAGGGCCAGGTCGCGGGTGGGGTTGATGCGGTGGCGCTTGAGCGCAGGCCCCCGCTTCAGCAGCTTTTTCCAGCGCAGCACGTGCTTGTCGTCATAGGGCACCGCGGGCACGGATCCCTCTTTTCTGGCCTGGAACCTGTACAACAGGTTCAGGGGTGCGCGCAGCGAGTCGGCAATGCTGGTCACGAAGATCCGGCGCAGCTTGAACTGGGGCAGCAGGGGCTTGAGCTTGGGCCAGACCATGTCCAGGGTGATCAGGATCCTGGCCCCTGAGTCGCTGAAGTGGTGGACCAGCTCCTTCTCCATGTACAGGGGGTTGGTCATGACCACCACACCGCCCGCCTTGAGCACGGCCCAGTAGGCAATGATGGTCTGGGGCAGGTTGGGGAGCATGACGGCCACGCGCTCTCCCTGGCGCAGCCCGTTGGACTGGAGGTTGGCGGCCACTGTTTCGGTCACCCGGCGCAGCTTCTTGTAGCTGACCGACCAGTTGCGGAAGACGATGGCCGTGCGCTTGGGGTGGCGCTCGGCCGTGCGGTCCAGGTAGGTAAAGACCGGGAGGTTCTCGTAATGGATGTGGGGCTTGACCTCGTCGTCGTAGCTGCCCAGCCAGAGCTTCTGGATGTGGTCTTCAATCATAACCGACCTGCCGGGGACGGGTGTGGCTCAGAGAGAAACGATGCCAGGTCATGGCAAAAATGCCGGGGCGCGTCCAGCACATTCGGCCTTGCTCGGAAATCGGAACCTGCGAGCCCCCAGCAGCGGGAGCGTGGTCGTGATCCGTGCCCGGGGGGTGAGTGCTCAGGCGGGTCGGTCAAGGACGAAGACCGTCTCCATGTGCCAGGTCTGGGGGAACATGTCGAACATGGCGCAGCCGCTGATGTCCCACCCGTTGTCCAGGAGGGGTTTCAGGTCACGGCAGGAGTTGACCGCGTCGCAGGAGACCCAGACGATGCGGCGCAGCCCGGCTATTTCCAGAATGCGCTGCACGGCCTTGCCGCCGCCCACACGAGGGGGGTCGACGACCAGTGCCTCGGGCCTGAAGTCTTTGACGGGCTCCCAGTTCCCGGCCGCGCTAAGGTCGAGCCGGAGCGTGCTGAGGGTGGTGAGGCCGGCCGCACGCCCGGCCTGCCCGGCGGCATCCACGGCCTCGGCATCGGCCTCGGCGGCAAAGACCTCTTTTTTCTGAAAGGCCAGGGGCAGGGCAAAGTTCCCCGCCCCAGCAAAGAGGTCGGCGACCCGGGTGAAGTCGCGCAGGTGGTGCAGCACGTACCGCACCAGGAGCTGGTTGCACCCCCAGTTGGCCTGAAAGAAGGATGAGGCCGGGGCCATCAGCTGCAGGGGAAAGTCCTGGTAGTCCAGCAGCAGGGGCTCGGGGTCCCCGGACATGCGAACCACCGAGTCGAACGGGCTGGCCGCAAAGGTGCACCGGCCGTTTGGAGCGTCGGCGCAGAACTCCAGAACTCCGTGCTCAAGCTCCGGCGCCAGCAGGTGGCAGGTGCTCAGGGCCACCAGGGCATGGCTGGCGGCCTGCCGGTAATGGGGTCTGCCGTCCTGGACGTGGACCTGGGCGCGCCAGCGGTAGCGCCACTGCTCGGGGGAGGGGGTGACTGTCAGGGCGGTTCCCAGATCTCCCCCCAAAGATCCCGGCAGGAACCGGGTCAGGACCTCCGCGAGCATGTCGCGCTTGATACTTCGCTGGGCCTGGTCCCGGATGACACCGAAGCGGCTGCCCCCGCACGCCTCGCTGTGCGGGCAGGGGTGCGGCCGGCGCCGGGGGGAGGGGTCGAGAACAGCGGTGACCACCGCCTCGGCATGGTCCTTCCTGCTTTTGGTCACCTCGGCCAGCACGCGCTCCCCGGGGAGCCCGGCCGGCTGGAGCAGCACCACCTTGCCGTTGGGCAGCCGGCACAACCCCCGCCCCCGCCAGACAAGCTTTTCAATGGTCAGTTCCGTCAGCATACAGGCAGGCTCAAGGCAGGCGGAATACTTTTGAAGCTCAAAGCTGAAAGCTCAAAGCTCAAAGGAAATGCACCAGGCGGATGCACTCTGTTTTACGATCCGATTTTGCACTCTTTTCATCACTTTCAGCTCCCAGCCATAAACAACAAGTAAATCCTTCTTGCTTTGAGCTTTGAGCTTTCAGCTTTGAGCCTGCCTCTTTCCCAACCGCCCCTGAAGGCCCTTGATCAGGATGGGCCAGGCAATGGTGGCGTCGCTGAGGACCTCTGCAAAGCGGCCCCCTTCCTCGGGGGGCACGAACTTGCCCCAGGAAATTCCCTCCTGGTAGGTGCATCCTGACAGCCCTCCCCAGTGCACGGGCTCGGGGCAGATGCGCAGCCCGTAGTGGAAACGGCGCACGGGAAGCTCCAGGCCCGGCACCCGCTGACAGGCGATCTCCACGAAGGGGCCGACCTGCTGGGCCCAGTTGCGGGGCACGCCCCCGCCGATGGTGAAGATGCCGATGCGCTTGGCAGCGCACACCCGGCGGGTGTAGCTGAACAGGTCCAGAAAAGGGTTGAAGCCGTAGGGCAGATGGCTCCCGGGTGAGTCGACGTCCTCGATCACCCTGGTGCTGTGGCGCAGGATGTGGGTGGCGATGTCCAGGGCCAGCTCCGAGTCGGTGAAGGCCGGTATGTACACGGGCACACCCTTTTCATGGGCGCTCTTGAGGATGCCGCGGCCCTCGATATTATCGGCCAGATACCTGCCGATTGCGGCGCAGACGGATTCGGAGCTCAGCTCCCCGGTTGTGTCCAGCTCCTTCATCACGGCGTGGACGACCCGCTCGGCCCTGGAGAAGTTCGCCTCTGGCTCCAGGGTGTCGTAGACCCGGTTGAAGCCCTTTTTGAACAGGGCCGTGTCGTCCATGCGGCCGGGCTCGTACTTGTAGTGCTTGAGCCCGATGGACTCGATGAAGCCGTGGGCCATGAGGGCTCCGGTGGAGACCACGATGTCCAGCCAGCCCTCCTCGATCATCTTGCACAGCAGGGTGCCCATCTTGGCCACGGTCATGGCCCCGGAAAAGGTGCCCACCACCAGGCAGTCGGGGTCGGAGACCATGGCCTCGAGCACGTCCAGGGCCTCGCCCAGGCAGCGACCCCCAAAAGAGGTCCGGGACATGGCCGAGAGCAACTCCTCAAAGGTCTCGATCCGGTCGGGGTCCAGGGACTCCAGCTCGGAAAAGCCCTCCGCAGCGGGATCGCCAAGGGAATCGATTTTTCGGATGTACTCTTTGCTCATGTCCCATCCTTACCGTACACCACTGCGGGTGTCATCCCGACACCAAAAGGCCCGCCTCGGCAGGAGAGCGGGCCTTTGGGCGCACCTGGGATATCCGGTTGCATGCCGAGGTTTTCAGGCCAGAAAGACTGCGGCGGAAAGCGTGGTGGTCCAGACCCCGGCTTCACCGATGGTGACGCAGGGGGCCGATCTCGAGTCAACAATGTACCCGCTCATGAGATAGATCTGGCGTCTCTCGTCATAGTCCTTTTCCGGGTCGAACTCGATGCCCAGGGTCGTGGCCAGCATGGTCGAGGCCAGGTCCTCGGCAAAGTCGCCGATCTCGCGGTCGTCAGCCCCGAACGCGGTGTGCTCGGATATGTAGCCGTAGCGGGTGGAGTCGGCTGGAAAGGCCACGCCCACGGCAGAACCCACCAGGCGGCCTTTCTCGTTGGTCGCGTTTCTGGCCATGACGCAGAAGGTGATCTGCCCCGGCTGCAGATGGCGGATCCCTTCCTCCACAGAGACGATGTTGCACCTGGGGGGCAGGATGCTGGACACGTAGACCAGGTTCTGCTTTTCAATACCCGCGTCCCGCAGGGCCAGCTCAAAGGACTGGAGCTTGTTCTTGTGGCGTCCGATACCCGTGGTGAAGAAGGCTTTGGTGGGAACGATGGTCATGCGCTACCTCCGTGGGTATTTCTTGGGAGCCGCCGCAGCAGCTCCGAGGCAGACCCTATAGTTGTTTTTTGCTGCGAAGAAAAGCTTCGGAAACACCCAGGGACCGAAGGCGCTCGCGGAAGGCCCGGGCCTCGGATTCAGTTCCTGAGAAGGCCACCTCGATGCGGTGCCAGCTGGTGCCCTGAACCGTGGCCCGGGAGATGGTGGCATCCAGGCCCCTGGAGCGGAGCAGGTCCTGGTTGACACTGGCCTGGGCCGGGGACTTGAAGGAGCCCACCTGGTAGACAAACCTGAACCTGGGCCCAGCAGACTCAGACGAAGCCCGAGTCTCTGCCGGCACTCGGGGGCTCTCGGGCGGTGTCGTGACAGTGGTCCTTGGGGGTTTCTGTGCTGTCCTGGAAACAGAGGTTTCAGCCCTGTCCTGCGATGTCGCAGGGGGGGCGGACTGCAGGGTCTCATGAAAATCGAGCTCTTCCGCAGTGAGCACATCATAGCGCCTTGTTTCAACAGGGGGGGGCGGCGTTGGCGGCTCCACCTGGGTCTGTGCCTCGGGCAGGACCCTGGAGAGCTGCGGGATGAGCACTTCGGGCCGGTAGCCGCGGCCGACAAGGACCCCGAAGATGAAGATCCAGACCAGTACCATCAGGCTGAACAGGCCAAGGGAAACCAGTCCGGCAGTGGAAAACTCGAAGTTGTGGTTCTTCCGGGTCTTTTTGGGGGTGCGTTGTGTCTTGGCCATGAGCGGAAGTCTGCCTACATGGTTTCAGGAGCCGCGACACCGAGCAGCTGGAGGCCGTTGCGGACCACCTGGGCCACGCCATCGAGCAGGTGCAGCCTGGCCTGGATCGTCTCGGGGTCGGGAGCGGTCAGCACCGGGTGGGTGTTGTAGTAGCGGTGCAGCTCTCCGGCCAACTCCTGCAGGTAATAGCTCAGGTGGTGGGGGCTCATGGTCCGGGAACAGCCGGCCAGGACATCCGGGAAACGATCCAGGGTCTTGAGCAGGGCCAGGTCTTCACCCGTTGCAAGGCGGTCCAGGGCGCTGAAGTCATGGGGATCGGCCCACAGCCCCTGCTCCCGTGCCTTGCGCTTGACCGAGCAGATCCTGGCATGGGCGTACTGCACGTAGTAGACCGGGTTGTCCATGGACTGCTGCCGGGCCACTTCCAGGTCGAAGTCCAGGGGGCTGTCGCTCTTGCGGCTCAGAAAGATGAACCGGGCGGCGTCCACCCCCACCTCGGCGCAGACATCGGCCAGGGTCTCGAAGTTCCCGGCCCGCTTGGACATGGTCAGCTGCTCCCCGCCCCGCAGCAGGTTGACCAGCTGGACCAGCACCACCTCCAGGTCCTCGGGAGCGTGCCCCAGGGCCTGGACAGCCGCTTTCATCCGCGGGACATAGCCGTGGTGGTCGGCGCCCCACACATCCACGAGCCTGTCAAAGCCCCGCTCGAACTTGGTGGCGTGGTAGGCGATGTCCGAGGCAAAGTAGGTCAGCTCCCCGTCGGACTTTCGCAGCACGCGGTCCTTGTCGTCGCCGAACCTGGTGCTCTTGAACCACAGTGCTCCCTCCTGGGTGTAAGCCAGCCCCTTAGAGCGAAGCAGCTCAAAGGTTCGTTCCACAGCCCCTGAATCGAGCAGGCTCTTTTCGGAGAACCACTCCTGGTGCTCGACCCGGAAGGTATTCAGGTCCGAGCGGATGTCCCCCAGGATCGTGGTCATGGCGTAGTTGCGGCACAGCTCCACCGCCACCTCCGGGGACTGCTGCAGCAGGGAGCAGGCAAACTCGTCGTGCAGCTCCCCGGCAATGTCCACGATGTAGTCACCCCGGTAGAAGTCGTCGGGCAGGGGCACCACCATGCCGCAGAGCTCCTGGTAGCGCAGCCAGACCGAGAGCCCCAGCAGGTTCATCTGCCGCCCGGCGTCATTGAGGTAGAACTCGGTGCCGACCTCGTGCCCGGTAAAGCGCAGGATCCGGGTCAGGCTGTCCCCCACGGCAGCCCCCCGGCCGTGGCCGAAGTGCAGCGGCCCGGTGGGGTTGGCCGAGACAAACTCGACCTGGATGCGCGTGCCCTGACCCAGGGTGCTGCTGCCGTAGCGATCCCCAGCCTCGTGGATGGCCGGCACGGTCTGCTGCCAGAAGGAGGGGGTGAAGGTGAAGTTGCAGAACCCCGGCCCGGCCACCTCGATGGAGGCGATGTGCTCGGAGGAGTCGGCAAGCTCCAGGCGCATGGTTTCCGCAAGCTCCCTGGGCTTTGTCTTGGCCTGCCCGGACAGGACCAGGGCCAGGTTGGTGGCCAGGTCCCCGAACCGGGGGTCCCGGGGGGGCTCGACCACGGCCTTGTCCGGCCAGGTCCAGCCGTGGCTCGTAAGCCACGTGTCAAGAATTGCGGTCAGTGTGGTTATGGCTCGCATGTCGGTCTTAGGATGCTTCAGTGGTTACAGATGCGCTGCCCGGAAGGGACTTGAGCTGGTCGAGCTGTTCAAGACTCGAGACCCGAGCCACATCAAACGGCTCGTCCTTGTCGGCCAGGTTCATCTTCAACAGCTTGGTGAGCACGCCCTTGGGGCCCACCTCGTACCAGGTCCTGACGCCCTGCTCCCACTGGTCGCGCATGGTCTGGGACCAGAGCACGGAGGAGGTCATCTGGCGGGCCATGGCAGTTTGAATCCGCCGGGCGGCCACCTCCGGCTTTGCGGACAGGTTCAGGTGGACGGGGATGCGCGCGTCGCGCCAGTCGACCTTGTGCATGGCCGACGCAAGCTCCCGGGCCGCCTCGGACATGAGCGGGCTGTGAAAGGCCGCGCTCACGGACAGGGGGATGGCCCGCCCTTTTGCTTCCTTGGCCAGGCGCGAGGCTGCCCCCACGGTTTCCTCGGTCCCGCTGATCACATACTGGGCCGGGGAGTTGTAGTTGGCGATCACAAGCTCCTGGCCCGTCTCTTCCCTTGACTGCCGCACCAGGTCCTCGACCTGGTCCTGGTCCAGCTTGACGATGGCGGCCATTGTCCCGGGCTGGTGGGAGCCGGCCTCGGACATGAGCCTGCCCCGGAGTGCCACCAGCTCCAGCCCTTTGCGAGGATCGAGCACCTGGGCCGCGATCAGGGCGGAGTACTCGCCCAGGCTGTGCCCGGCGAGGTAGTGGGCCTTGGCTTGTGATCGGAAAAGCCCCCACAGGCCGAGGTTGACCACGGTCAGAGCGGGCTGGAGGTTCCTGGTCTCGGCCATGGCCTGCTCGTCATTGTCCCAGTAGATCTCCCGCAAGGGGATTCCGGAAACGGCCTCGGCAGTCCTCCACAGGTCCATGGCCTCGGACCAGTGCTCGGCCACGTCGCGGCCCATGCCGGGCTCCTGGGACCCCTGTCCCGGAAAGAGTACGGCTGTCTTGCGGCTGTCATGTTCGTCCATGCATGCTCTCCAAAAGTGGTGTGGCCGGCGGCGGGGCACATGTTGACGCACCGAGATGCGGGCTGTGATTTCCCGCCCGCGCTGGAGCTTGTAACCGCTGCACCGAGTAAGGTAAAGCACGGCTTGCCCCGGCGTAAAGCCCGGAGGGGAATGTTTTGATGGATTGCAGGACGCCATGTCTGCCAGGTCAGTGCTTTTGCCCTGCTTTCAATCCAGCAACCGTGAGGCGCAAGGAAGCTGTTCATGTTGAATAACAGCCTTCAGCCATCAACAGCCAAGACGGTGCGGCAGCTGTGCCGCTCCTTGGGCTGGGACCTGCCCGAGGGCACGGCAAAAAGCCTGGCCCTATACCTGGAGCTGCTCGAGTCCTGGAACAGGCGCATGAACCTGGTGGGGCCGCAGAGCTGGCAGGAGGTGCTTGCCACCCTGGTCGTGGACAGCATGCACCTGGCTGGTTTTCTGGACGGCCTGCCCCTGCCGGGTTCCCCACTCTGCCTGGACCTGGGTGCCGGGGCGGGGCTTCCCGGCATCCCCCTGCGCCTGGTCTGGGCCAGGGGGCGCTATGTCATGGTCGAGGTGCGTCAGAAACGGGCCGTTTTTTTGCGCCACGTCCTGGCCCGGCTGGATATCCCGGGCACCGAGGTCTTTCACGGCGCCGTGGAGGACCTGCCCCGGAGCCTGATCCCGGCCGACCTGGTGCTGGGCCGGGCCTTTCGTCCCTGGAAGGACATGCTCCGGCTCTCTAGGGGGCTGCAGCATCCGGGGGGATTCACCGTGATCATGAGCAACGACCCACCCCCCTCAGGAAAGGCAATCCCCGAGCCGTGGCGCCTGGTCGGGGAACAGGACTACCGGATTCAGGGTCTGGACCGCTACTTCTGGGCCTTGTCCTTGTAAAGGGCGCCCAGGGCGGAGTTCTTGAAGATAAGCGTGGTGGCGGTGGCATCGGCTGCCTCGCCAAGCTCCATGACCTTTTCAAGGAAGTCCAGGATCTCGTAGCGGCGTTCTTCCGGGGAGTACTCAAAGGCTTCGATGAACTCCTCGGATTCCAGGTAGGCCTTGAGCTCGTCAATGTATTTTTCGTCAAGGATCATGGTTTGGCTCCGTGTTCATTTTTGGTTCTTCGACGTTCCATGTGGAATTTTTTGAGATCATACCAGCAAGGAAAACCTATATCGGTTTGATA
>CAZQOG010000082.1:3139-12142 GCA_964594925.1 uncultured Desulfohalobiaceae bacterium | reverse complement strand
GCCCAGGTCCTTTTTTGGGTACTTTTTTGGACCAGCAAAAAAGTACCTCGTCCCATAGGGGACGAAACTCTTTATTTTCAAGGTTTTACAAAAGAACCTATCAAGTATGTAATGGAGTTCTTGTACAAGATCTCGTAATAATCCAACCAAAACGGCGAAGAACCATTTTTGACCAGGCTGAATGGGTGAAAAGGCAACTTAGGGAAATCCATGAGCGCTCGATTCATCAAGAAGAAGCACCAGGTCGCTGAGGCGGACCGGACTGCAACCTATCAGCAGTCGGGCACCGGGCGGGCAAGCTTTGACATGGGCTCGTCCAACCTTTTTTTCATCGGTCCGCGTTGCTGCGGCAAGACAACGGTGGCAAGGGAGGTCGCCCAGGCCCTGGGGGGAGGGTTCGTGGACACCGACCAGCTGATCGTGGACAGGATCGGCATGAGCATCTCCGACTACGTGGCCGCTCAGGGTTGGGAAGCCTTCCGGGATGTGGAGGAGCAGGTGCTCGAAACGGTCTGTTCCCGCACCGGGCAGGTGGTGGCCACCGGGGGGGGCGCTGTGCTGCGTCCGGAGAGCTGCCGCAGGATGCAGCGGGCCGGTGAGGTTTTCTACCTCCTGGCGGACGTGCCCACGCTGCGGGAACGTATCGAAAAGGACCCGAACCAGGCGCAGCGCCCTTCACTCACGGGCGAGAGTGCCGCCGAGGAGCTGGCCAGGACGGTTGTGGAACGGGAGCCGCTGTACATGTCCTGCGCCACCCACGTGCTCCATGCCCACAAGCCGGTCCAGGAGCTCGTCCGGGACGTGCTGGTCGCTTTGGGCAGACAGGATATTGCGGATGAAGGGTTTTTGGAGGACTTTTAGGTTCGGTGGGATAAAAGGGATCCACGCTCGTTGTCAGTGAAGCGCTGGCGAACGGTTGTCGAAAAGGTATTTTGCAACAGGCTGCTAAGAGAGAATACGGCCTGAATCACGATTACGATTACGATTACGACAACGACAACGAATATTTTGCAGCCTTGAGAGTGGTTGCTGACCCCGTCCATAGAACCTGAGACCCGATTTTTTTCCGTAAACAGCATTCGAGGCTTTCCATGCTTATACACAAACTGCTTACGTTCTTGCCTGGCTTGCATCTCATGGCCCAGGGCCGCATGGCCGACGAGTGGTCGACCTGGCCGTTTGGGCCCGGATTTGAGCACAGCTGGATCTCCGCAGTGCTTCGGTTTGCCTTCATCGGGCTGGTGCTGGCCGGGATCCTGGCCCTGCTGCGCTGGGCCTTTGGGCCCGGGGGCTGGCTCAGGGACAAGGAGCTGGAAGCCGAAGCAGAGGCGGAGCGCAAAAGCAAGCAGGAGGCCGTGGACACCCTGCGCAGGCGGCTGGCCGAGGGGGAGATCGATGCAGACGAGTTCGAGAAACGAAAACGTTCCCTTGAGCGCTGATGCACTGTGACCTGACCCGGCTCAAGCAATGGTTCAATAACTATGTTGACGGCTTTGCCCGTCGCAGTGGGGATGCACGTTCCCTCATCGAGCTCAAGCGGGACCACTCCCTGCGGGTCCATGAAAATGCCCTGCAGCTGACTGACTCGATCCGGATTGCCCCGCACACGAGATCAGCAGCACGGATTGCAGCCCTGCTGCATGACGTGGGCCGCTTCGAGCAGTTCGACCGCTACCGGACCTTCAACGACAGGGCCTCGGTCGACCACGGGCGCCTGGGTTTCTCCGTCCTGCGCAGGGAAAGGGTCCTGGCACAAGCGGAACCCTCACAGAGGCGGACCATCCTGCTGACAGTGCTCATGCACAACAGGCGCAGGCTGCCCCCCAAGCTTGCCAGCGACCTTCAGCAGTGCCTTGCAGTTGTGCGCGACGCGGACAAGCTGGACATTTTTGCCGTGCTCCTCGACCACCTGGAAAGCGATGGCCGCTCCGATCCCACGGTGGCCCTGGACCTCCCGGCCCACCCCACCCGCTACTCTTCCGGGATCCTGGAACAGGTCAGCCGGGGCAGGCTGGTCAATGCCGCGGACATGGCCTGGCAGAACGACTTCAAGTTGCTGCTGGCCAGCTGGGTCTACGACCTGAACTTCCCCTGGACAGCCCGCGCCCTCAAGGAGAGAGGCCTGCTGGAGCGACTGTTTCAAATCCTGCCGGACACAGAGCAGATGAAGGAGTTGGAACAAAAAATTAGTGATGAGCTGAACAAGCGCGCCTCTGTCTGCGAAACTGACCGAGGTTGCATCCGTTCAAGCTGAGCTGTCTTTCTTCCAGCATACCTTGGAGTAATCTGCGCCAAGGACGTTCATGCGATCAGAAAGCCACGGGCCTGAAGGCGGACCCAAGCTTGCCGATTCCTCATGGAGCTTGCCTCTTCTTCAATAGTTTGCAATGAACAAAACTGTCAGAAAGCCTGGAGAGCTTTTTCGTGACCTTCCCCATCAAGGCAGCCCTGCCCGCTCGCCCCTCACTTCCGGAGGTGTGACCATGTCCCGTCTCGGTTATTTGCTCACGTTGCTCGTTTTGTTTTTCCTGACCTTCCCATCCACAGGCCTTTGCCTGACCTACCAGACCAGCGACCTGCAGGGGACCTGGTACCGGCACACCCTGAGCTCGAGCCAATCCCCCGAGTGGAGCCGGGGCAGGATGAACGCTGACGCCTCCGGGCACTGGACCGGCACCTTCATCGATTCCGGCGGGTACACGGGAACAGACGACTCTTTCCTGACCGTGCTGGGCACCGGTGAAATCAAAGTGCAGGGGATCACGGGAACCAACCACCATTTTTTTCTCTCCCCGAGCAAAGACCTGCTCACCGGGGTGGGGAGCGACGACGAGTCCGAACCGTGGCTGACGATCTGCGTCAAGCAGGGGTCGGGGTTCACGACCAGCGACCTGGCCGGAACCTGGAAGGTGTTCAGGCTGGAGGTGGGGCACAACCAGCGCTGGGGCTACGCGACCATGAACGTTGACTCCACCGGCAGCTTCACTTGGTCGGCCATCCGCTCGGACGGAGGAATCGAGAGCGATCCGGGAAGGTTCAGCCTGACCAGCGCAGGGGTCGTGACCTTGCTGGGAGATCCGGAATTCAAGGGTCAGCTCAATCTTGGAAAGAACATCATTGTGGCCACCGCCGGCGAAAGCATCGACCCTTCGATAGGGATCTTGATCAAGCAGGCCTCCACGACCTTCACCCAGTCCGACCTCATGGGGGACTGGATCAATTACCGGTTGTCCACCGGAAACTGGAAGGGGTGGGAGCGACAGTATCTCAGCCTGGGCCCGACCCAGTCCGAGTACATTGTCACCGATTCTGAAGGGGAGGTGGAAAGCGGGACCACCGGTCCCTTTTCCATCAGCTCCTCCGGCGTCCTCTCTATCGAGGGCGTCCCGCTGCAGGCCTTGATGTCCAGCGACAAGCTTTTCATCGGCAATGTCGAGTCCGAGAACGGCTCCCCGTCCCTGTTTTTCACCCTCAAGCGGGGGCAGACCAACTACCGGACCATCCGGGGCAGGGTGACCTACAACGGAAATCCTGAATGCACCATGGTTTTGATAAACGGCCAGTACGCCTTCACCTGCGACGGCACGGGTGAGTACGAGCTGGTTGTGCCCCTGAACCCTCAGGGGCAGGTCATGGTCCAGGCCTTCTGCCGCAACCTGGCCCCCTACCGCCAGGCCATCACGCCTGCGGCGGAGGTGACGACCCACGACGTGGCCATGGCCAAGGAGGACAAGCCCGACCTGTCCGTGACCATCGACGCCCAGATGGTTGAGGGTGGCCAAGCCCGGGTGCGGGGGACGGTCACCCACAACGCCAACCCGCTGAACGCCATGGTCCTGATCAACGGTCAGTACACGTTCACACCCCAAAGCACCGGGGCCTACGACCTGAACGTCCCCCTGAACCCGCAGGGCCAGGTCACGGTCCAGGTCTTCTGCGCCAACATGGCGCCATTCAGGCAGGTCGTGACACCAGAGTAGGGAGCAAAACAGATGACATATTTTTCTGACAAAAATTCCGGCCCTGCCCGGTGTCTTCTCTGCCGCATTGGGGGAGTGGTTGTTTGTGTCCTGGCCATGGCCTCCAGTGCGCTGGCGCTGACATCCTACCAGACAAGCCAACTCGAGGGGACCTGGTTCATGCAGCGGATTTCGGTTGGCGGTGTGCCCAGATGGGAACGTTCCACCAGGGGAAACATGGGAATCAACGCTTATGGTTATGCTTCGGGGAACTGGGAGGATTCCAACGGCAACAGCGGGTTTGCCTCCTTTCAGCTGGACGTTTTGAAAAATGGATTCGTGGTCAGAAAGGACAGCGACCAGCGCATGTTCCTGTCTCCTTCCAAGGATCTGCTGGTGGGGGTGGAGAAGGGCAGTGCAGGCGAGCAGTGGCTGACCGTGTTGCTTAAGCAGAGGCCCACGGGTGCACCGGGGTTTAGGGTCGGCGATCTGGCCGGGTCGTGGCAGAGTTTTGGGCTGGAGACGGGCGGTTCTTCACCGGGGTGGCTTCACGCCACGCTCGACATCAACTCCAACGGTGTTTTCACATACGAGGGAACGGCTTCGGATGGAGACAGCGATTCCGTTAGCGGAGTGATCCACATCACAAACTCCGGCGAAATTTCTATTCAGGGAGATTCGAGCATCAAGGGGCAGCTCAACCTGAGCAGGAACATGATGGTTCACACCGCAGGTGAAGGCTCTGACCCGGTCATGCAGATTTTCATCAAAGAGCCCACATCCAGTTGCACCCAGGACGACCTGACCGGTTCCTGGTTGAGCTACGCACTTTTCACGGGGGAGTGGCAGGGATATGAAGAGGAGTCCATCACGATAGATGGAAGCGGGAGCTTCAGCTTTTTCCTGCGTGACTCCGATGGGAACACGGAAAATGGAACCCTCGGGCCGGTCACAATGAACCCTTCCGGGTCGCTCTCATTCGATGGGAGCACGCTCCGCTCGCTGATTTCCCCGGACAAGTCGGTCATGGCCATGGTGCAGAGTGATGCCGGGGAGCACTCCCTGTCCCTGATGGTCAAGCGGGACCAGACCAACTACCGGGCCATTCGGGGCAGGGTGACTTACAACGGGAATCCCGAATGCACCATGGTCCTGGTCAACGGCCAGTACGCCTTCACCTGCGACGGCACGGGTGCGTACGAGCTGGTGGTGCCCCTGAATCCCCAGGGGCAGGTCATGGTCCAGGCCTTCTGCCGCAACCTGGCCCCCTACCGCCAGGCCATCACCCCTGCGGCGGAGGTGACGATCCATGACGTGGCCATGACCAAGGAGGACAAGCCCGAGATGAGCGTGACCATCGACACCCAGATGATTGATGACGGCCGGGCCAGGGTGCGGGGGGCGGTCACCCACAACGCCAACCCGCTGAACGCCATGGTCCTGATCAACGGCCAGTACACGTTCACTCCCCAGAGCACCGGGGCCTACGACCTGGGTGTCCCACTGAACCCGCAGGGCCAAGTCACGGTCCAGGTCTTCTGCGCCAACATGGCGCCATTCAGGCAGGTCGTGACACCGGAGTAGGGGAGGAGTGGGAGGTCGAGCATACCGTCGAAGAATCTGATTTTTCTGGTAGGGGCTCGTGGCACGCGCCCTTTCTTCTGGTGCGCCTTGGTCCCGGTACGAAGCCCCGACCAAAGTCAGGGCGGTAGCCAACCGCCCCTACCAGAAAGGAAATTTTCGTTCAGGGAGAAGTCTCTTTTTCGCTTAAAAATACATACGGAATGGAGAAGAACCAAAAACAAGAAAGGGGGTGCGCCTGCTCCATCCCTTTTGAAATAATTTCGGGAGCCGAAGCGATCAATCGCCTAATTGGAGGTACACTTGACCCAGGGCTCAATGATTATTAGCTTAGCTTAGCTAAGTCATAATTCTCGGAGGTCTTCGTGAAAAAGGTCAACATGCACGAGGCCAAGTCTCAGCTTTCCAAGCTGGGCAAGCTGGCCTGGGAAGGGGAGGAGATCGTCATTGCCAAGGCCGGCAAACCGTATCTCGATCTGGTGCCGCACAGGGGCAAACAGGTCGTGCGCCGCCCCGGGGTCCTCAAGGGACAGATCCGCCTGGCCCCGGATTTCGAAACCACCCCCGAGGACGTGATCCGCGACTTCGAGGGCGCGTGATGGAGCGCCTCCTTTTGGACACCCATGTCTTTTTGTGGTGGCTGGCCGACGATCCAAGGCTTGGAAACACGGCCCGGAAGGCCATTGGGGATGGACGCAACCAAGTCTACGTGAGCGCGGCCAGCGGACGGGAGATCGCCATCAAGCGCACGCTTGGCAAGCTGGATGCACCGGGCAATCTTGACGCCATGGTCGCGGAAGCGGGTTTTCTCCACCTGCCCATAACCTTCTTCCACGGCGAGCTGGCCGGCACCCTGCCCCGGCACCACCGCGATCCCTTTGACCGCATGCTGGTGGCCCAGGCCCAGGCCGAGGGGTTGACTCTCGTGACCAATGACCGGGGCATTGCTGCGTATGGTGTGCGGATCCTGTCCACGTGATGAAGTGGGGCGGTTGGAGCTCATGAACGAAAAAGGGATTGTGGCAATTCAATTGTCACAACCCCTTTTGGTGAACTGGTGGAGACGAAGGGGATCGAACCCTCGACCTGCAAAGTTCCTGGCTAACGGGGACCAAAGCTGGGGGGGAAGAGGCGGTTCCAGTCCAGATGGTGGGAAAAGCTGCATTGTGAACGGGTCCAGTAGCCTGTGAGGAGTGCGCGCAGAGCGTACCCGGGGAAGAGGGCAAGGCCGTGGCTTACGGCTTTTATCTCGGATAGAAAATAGGCTGTTTCACCCCGTGCGAGCATGTTCAGCCCGGTTGCCAGACGGGCTGGAACCCCCAGGGCGTATGAAAGTAGGATCATGCCCAGGGGAAAGTTTCTCAGAACAACCTTGAAGCTGTTTCGGTCACACAGGTAAAACCTGTTCGCATCCTTGTCTGGTCCGCCGCCTCCGTGCAGCTTATGAAAGACCTTGGCCTGCTCCAGGCAGTAAGCGTCGTAACCGTGGCTGCGCATCCGCAGCGACAGATCGACATCCTCACAGTACATCCCGAAGTCTTCGGGAAAAAGACCGACTTGCTCGAGGGCACTTGCCCGCAGGAACATGGCGCCGCCTGTCGCGGCCAGGATCTGTTTCGGGATGGAACATGGAGAATAGCGCTCCCCGAACCCCTTGTCCCAACTCCGGCCAGACAAGGTGCACCGCACCCCAAGGGAATTCACCCGGTCAGGGGTGTCCATGAACAGAACGGCCGGTTGGCAGACGCCTGCTTCCGGGTGCCCGTCCATGAATTCGCTGAGATTTTCCAGGCAACCCGGCGCCAGCACGGCGTCGTTGTTCAAGAGGAAGAAGTTTCTGGCATTTCGGGCAAGCCCCCAGCGAAGACCTTGGTTTGCCGCCCGGCAGTAGAGAAGATTTTCGGCATTGGTCAGCAGGGTGAGTTGCGGGTATTTGCTGCGGACAAGCTCCAGTGACCCGTCGGTAGACCCATTGTCCACCACCACGACCCTGGTGCCAAATGAGGATGTCCGTGGAATGGAATCAAGACATTTTTCAATGAATTGTAATCCATTATAGTTGACGACTATAACGCAGCAGTCTATGGACATGAATAATTACTAATATTGAGTGAGGTGCAGGTAAAAGTTGTATTTTATATCATTTATGTACTTAGTTTTAATTTTTTTTATTTTTAAAAAATTGAATAATTTTAAAATAAAAATTTCTATTGAATAAGAGAATATAACTATGATTCGCAAAGCTATAGATGGTAATATACCTATTTGTTTTTTATGGTATTTGTAGAGACTTCGTGTGAAGTATTTTTTTGAGTTTGTATCGGCGAGTGCGCTGTGACCTCCTGTATGCCTGCATCTTGCATCTGATATGTAATGTATTTCTTTTTTTATTTTCCTGGCTCTGGCACAAAAATCCGTTTCCTCGAAATAGAGAAAAAATCGCTCGTCCAGCAGTCCGATCGATGCAGTCAGTTCACTGGTAAAGAGGAAGCAGGCCCCCTGGACCATGGCCACCCGGCGGGTGGTCTTTCTGTCCCAGCGGCTGAGAAAATACCTCTGGTTGACCGCCCTGCCCAACATGGTGTGACGGAGCATAGTGTATTCGCAGAGTGCCTGCCAGAACCCGGGCAGCAAAGCGGTAACCGAGGAGTTGGGCGGGAGACGACCCTGCTCGTCGACGAGCCTGGGGCCGACAATGGCCACCTTTGCGTTCCTTTCAAGGTAGTTGATCATGGTGGCAAGGCACCCTTCGCCCAGGTACGCGTCTGGATTGAGAAGCAGGACGTAGTCCCCTGAGGCGGTTCTGATTCCTTGGTTGCAGGCGGCTGCAAACCCCCGGTTGCGGCTGTTTTGAATGAGCCGGATTTCGGTGTTCCATTTGATGAGGAGGGAGAGGGTGTCGTCCCGGGAAGCATTGTCGATTACAATGATTTCAAGGGCCAGGTCAGCATGGGCGGAAGCAAGGAGGTGAGTCAGGCAGGCCTCGATGCATGGTGCACTGTTGAAGGTGACAATGACGGCGGAAACTGTCCGTGTCGACATGATCGGCCTTGGTTAAGGATTGAGCTTCCTCTTTATGGCGTCTTTTACCCGTGACAGCTCGTTTTTCAGGTGGCCTATCCGGGGGTACAACCGGCCCAGTGCCTTGCGACACATGGTCTGCATGGTTGCGGATCTGGATTGTCGGATAGGCAGGACCCGCAGGTGTGCCAGGGGTGGCCGGGGGGTGAGAGAGTCCCAGTGAACGAGGCCCCGGACGATCTGGTCCCAAGCCATGACCAGGGATAAAGCGTGGGCCAGGTCTCCGTCCGTGTGCACGTCCCCGTGCATGGCCAGCCTTTTGTAGGCCTCGGCCATGTAGTCGGAAAAATCAAAGCCCCCGGGATCGTCGTCATAGTTGTCGTTAAGCGCGTACTGCAGCTGCTTGCGGATGAAATGCCTGACGTCGCGGTAATTGTCGTGA
>CAZQOG010000082.1:0-3129 GCA_964594925.1 uncultured Desulfohalobiaceae bacterium | reverse complement strand
CAGGCACCCTGGAGGGTGGAGTTTCTTGATCCGATGGGAGCCGGTGAGGGATTTGGGGTGCCGGTGGGTCGCGTCGTCCCAGGAGACGGTTCCTTTGCGGAACAGGCGTAGCTGGTGGTCGGGATACCAGCTGTTGCCCCTCATGATCTGACCGGCGATCTTGTTGTACCGGGGAATCTCGAACCCATCGAAAATGCTCTGGTGTTCGTCAAGGAGTCGACGAACGGAGATGGCGGCATCAGCAGCCAGATATTCGTCTGAGTCCAGGACCAGGACCCATTCGCAGGCTGCCTCATCCAGGTATCGGGTGCGGATGGAATCCACCCTGGGAACGATGGCCGTGGGAAAAATCCTGGCCTGGTAGCGGCGGGCGATGTCCAGGGTCTGATCGCTGCTTTGCATGTCCACCACCACCAGGTCCCGGGCCCAGGTGACAGAGCCCAGGCACTTCTCGAGAGTCGCCTCTGAGTCTCGCGTGTGCACGATGCAGGTGAGGTCTATGGTTTTGCCTGAAAAGTCATGACTCATGGCACTATCCGTCGATTGCGTATTTGCCCCGCCATGTTTTCATGAACAGCCGCCGCGATGTGACGTCGAGCTGGGCCCTCCCCGGAGTGCTGGCCTCGAAGTGCAGTGAGTTGGTCGTCCCGGAGCACCAGACTTTCCAGCCCAGCTGTCGGGCGCGGAGACAGAGGTCGATGTCCTCAAGGCCAAAATCATAACGCTCGTCAAGGCCGTTCAGCTCATGCCAAAGATTGGACCTGATCAGCATGCAGGCACCCGTCACGGCCTGGAACTCGGTGGAAATCATGGGAATGAAGTGTTCAGGCCGGGCATAGTTCAAATGGTAGGGTCCGAGGTCACCAGGGCCGAACACTACGCCACAGTGCTGTATCGTTCCATTGGGGAAAAGCAGCCTGGTACCGCATAGTCCTGTTTTGTGACCCTCACTGATGAGCGAGACCATGGATTTCAGGGTGGTTGGGTTCAGCAGCACGTCGTTGTTGAGAAGGAGATAATATTCGTTTGGGTACCGCGCTGCGGCGACGTTGTTGCATCGTGAAAAGGGCTGAGGGGTGTCACATCGTATCAGCTCAACATTATCCGTGAATTGTGATTTTTGGTAGGGGAAATCAGATGCATTGTCTACCACGACAACAGAGTATCCTGCCGCCCCTGTTCTGTGCAGCGCAGCAACAAGAGCGTGCACGCAGTGTTGCAATAGCCCGTCCAACCCTTTGGACACGATAATCGAGGTTATGGTGATCCCGTTCATGCGAACAACCATTGCAGATCTGTCTCTTTCAATGCTTTGAGTCGGTGACGTTGCTGGACCCGAGAATACGATACGGCTGCAGCCACGGCTCGATAGCGAAGCTCCGTTCGAAGGTCGTCGTTCTCGGGGCGGCTGATCTGGTACAGACTGTCCGGCAGGTGCGCGGCATCCTTCACCAGGCAGTTGTCCTCATCGTGCAGGTACTGCGTGCCTCCACGAACCGGAACGGAAAGGACCAGGCACCCGGCCGCCATTGCCTCGAGTGCGGGCAGGCCGAACCACTCCCCCTCGCTGGTGGCCAGGAACATTCCGGACTGTTTGAGCTTTTCTGCGACCTTCCTTTCATGGAGTCCGTTCAAGGGAATGAAATCCAGGTGGGGATTGCGTCGCATGCACGCCCGGGTAATGGAGTACCCCCTCCGGGGCATGTGTCCTACCCGGGTGTCGTGCTTGGTCGTTCCGTCCAGAAAAAAACAGTCGGATATGGAGATCCCAACATCTATCGGCGTCCTGTTGAACCGTTGTTGCACCAAGTCAAAGGCTTGCTTCCAGCAGGTGAGAACCCGTACCTCCGGATCGGCGAAAACAGGATCCAGGGATGGGTCCGTCCCCTGGCAATGGCAGACCAGTGTTCCGGCAAGCTGCCGCAGCCGCGGGTAGTCCTGGGGCAGGGAGAACATGATCACATCCCGAGGCTGGATTCGGGAGAAGGCCTGGTGTTCGTTTATGAAGGGAACGGTGGTCGCGAACCATTCGGGAGCTCTTCCTTCAGGGGTGACGATGGTTCCGGAAGCCCCCAGGGACAGGAGCAGCTCCAGGAATTGGCAGCCGACCTTGATCCCGCCGAAGATTCCTGTACCCGGTAGAAAGTAGTAGATCATGTCGTAATGATGCCTCGAACGGATCAATGGCTTGCATACGATTTCAGCCGCAACATCATCCGAGCGATGAAGACCTTGAATACGTGGTATCGGAGAGGCCCTTTGCAAAAGTTGCTGAAGTGCAAAATCTTGGCTCCCGGTCTTGGAAAATCCATATCCCAATACTTACAATGGTTCCACTGCCAGGGAAGTGTGGTGCATGATCCTGGGTGCAGGGTGTTGACCCAGAACTGGAAGTAATCCTGATCAGCAATCATGTGCGCACCCACCTGATGGTTTCCCCGCGATGACAGGATCATCTCCTTGGCCCAGTGGGCCAGATTTGACAACGTCTCCCGGGTTCCGAGAACCACGCCGGCGTTGAAATATCGAAAGTTCTCCACAGGGGGCGGGGTGGCTTCGGGTGCCAGCCAGGCCAGGCTGTGCCGGATGTAATGGTCCAGGAAATCGCGCCTGGTCATGGTCGAGCCCGTAATCGTGGTTTGCTCAACCATGCCGAGCGCGTGACCATCCAAGGCCCTTTCCACGGCGGGGCCTGAGAGGGTCTCGACGACCACGGTGTCTGTGTCCAGCATGATCAGAAACGAAGCGTCAGTGTGGTTCAGGCAGGATGTCAGGGCCGAAAACTTCAACAGGAACGGTTCCGCCCGATGGCTGGAGCGAGGAAGTTGCTCAATCTCAATGCAGCGCAGTCTCGGAGAGTCCAGTCGGATAGCTTTGAGTTTGTCGCGTTCTCCAACCGCGACGAGATCGAAGTCCGTCTTGGCCAGGGACGATTGAATGGCCAGCCTGGCGGACTTGTAATAGCGGTCGCTGCCATAGACCAACATGCAGATGCTTGTGTGTGCCATGCTGCGTTTCAGCCCTTACGCAAAAGGGGGCCATGGCCTGCTGCCATAACCCCCTTTGTGCTTTTCTGGTGGAGACGAAGGGGATCGAACCCTCGACCTCAGCGTTGCGAACGCTGCGCTC
>CAZQOG010000081.1:0-12356 GCA_964594925.1 uncultured Desulfohalobiaceae bacterium | reverse complement strand
GAAGAACCGTCCCCGGCAGAAGCTCTTCCAGCTGCGGCCGGAAGACTTCTGGGAAAAAGCCATCGTGCAGATCCAGTCCAGAGCGGGGCTGGAGGACCCGGCACACAAGGCCCTCGAACGCTCGGCCGGCGACCTCGAGCCCGAAGAGGCCCTGGACGTCCTGGACCACTTCCTGGAGACCCTGGGGCAAAGCCCGGTTTCCCGCCGGAGCCTGCCCAACAGCTTCCTGCTCAAGCTCGGCCGGCTGACGGAAAAAATCGACCTCCTGGCCCGGAAGGGCGATCCGGCGGACACCACCGCCGCCCTGCCAGCTCCCCGGCGCGCCGTGGGCATCGTGGCCCCGGACAGTGAGATGCGGGCCCTGCTCTCGGACATCGTCCAGGACACGGGCAGCTCCGCCCTGGACCTGCTGGCCGACCCAGGCGGGGCCGGGCGCGTGGACCTGGCCCTCTACTGCCTGGAGCGCCAGGACATGCGCCTGAGCGCCTTCCAGGGCCGGCTGCAAAACGTGCCCGGCATCCTCCTGACCAGCTACCCCTCCAGCAACCACTCTTTTTTGAACAGCAACAACATCAAAAAGGTCATCACCAAGCCCTTCAACGTCAGGGAAATCTACCAGGCCCTGGAGGAGCTGACCCTGAAGCAGACTCCATCGTCACTGTAATACATTCCAGGCCAACCCCCACACAAGTCTACAGCTCTGTTTTCAAAGACTTGCTTTTTTCTTTCATTTGCGTCATCACTCCTGCAAGCCTGCGGCAACCTCACTCCCATCTCCCAATTGTGCCTAGGGGATGAAATCAGGCTTTGGCTTCGCGAAACAATTTAGATTTTCAGCCATGCTGTTCTCCAGTTCCAGACAGGACATCAGCAGTATACCAATCTTTCAGTAGAAAAATGACCACCGGCACTGCCCCGACTCATTGAGCCAGGGCCGGCAAATGATGACTTGTGGACCTCTCCGCAGACATGCCGAACAGCAATTGAAAACGGGGGGATGACGAATGAGCGGGCAACAGACCTTCTGCCTCATGCTGGTGGACGATCACAGGCTGTTGCGGGAAGGGCTTTCACTCATCCTCGACCGCGATCCGGAGTTCCGGGTCGTTGGCCACAGCAGTGTGAGCAGCAAGGTCGTGCAACTCTACTCCAGCCTGCGTCCCGACCTGGTGCTCATGGACCCCAACGGCTCGGGGTGCGACTGTGCCTCCACCATTTGCGAGATCATCGACCTCGACCCGGAGGCCAAGATCCTGGTCCTGACCTCCGAGGCCCGCAACGAGCAGGTCTTCGAGGTGCTCAAGGCCGGGGCCCGGGGCTTTCTGCTCAAGGAATCCGGGTGGGAGGAGATCCGCAGGGCCCTGCACAGCGTGCTGAACGGTCACTGCTACCTGACCCCCCTGGTTTCCGGGAAGGTTGTGGACGGGTTCCTGCAGGCCGGTCAGAGGCCGGGTGCCAAAGGGTCAGAGATCCTGGGCAAGCTCACTCCAAGGGAGCGAGACGTGCTCCGCCTGATCGCACAGCGCCACCCCAACCGGGAGATCGCGGACAAGCTCTTCGTGTCCATCAAGACGGTTGAGAAGCACCGGTCCAACATCATGCGCAAGCTGGGCCTGAAAACAGCTTCCGAGCTGCTCACGGCCTGCATGTCCCTGCAGGAGGAATCTGGTCTTTTGAACTGAGCCAAGGAAGAGAAGATTGGCTCAAAGCTCAAAGCTGAAAGCTCAAAGCTAGAGAAGAAGCTTATTTCTTTTCCTTCCCCCCCAGCGGGCAGGCCGATGTTTTGAGCTCGAACGGCTCCGGGCCGGTGACGGTGCGTGCGCCGGCTGCCCTGGCCATGCTTTTGAGCATGCCCTTGAACAGCCAGCCATGGGTGGGCAGCAGGGCGTACCAGTACAGGATTCCCCCAAGCCCCCGGGGGCGGAACCTGGCGATCTGCTCCAGCACTGTCCTGCCCGGCCCCTCCTCGCTGAGCCGGAACTCGAGTATTGCCTCTCCGGGCATCTTCATCTCGGCCAGCAGCTGCAGGCGCCGCCCCTGTTCCAGGGCCAGCACCCTCCAGAATCCCACCACGTCGCCCACCCCGAGCGTCTTTGAGGGGCGACGACCGCGCGACAGGCCCACGCCGCCGGTCAGCTTGTCCAGCAGCCCCCGCAGCCCCCAGAGCCTGTTGCCGTGGTACCAGCCGTCCCTTCCTCCGATATTGCCCACCACGGTCCAGAGCGCAGCTGCGGAAACATCGACCGTCACCCTGTAGTTGCTCTGGAAGACCGTGCCCCCGGCATAGGGCACATCCCCGCAGGCAACCCATTCAGGGACCTCCACGGCGCCGGCGTCCATCCAGCAGCTGGCAACCTTCATCTGCCTGGTGGTGTCGATGGCCCGGCGGATGGTCTCCCGGCAGGTCAATAGCCGCTGGGGGATGATCTCCCGGATCCGGGTCTCCCGGCAGACCACCCGGCTGGACAGCCCCTCGGCCAGGGGCCGGGCCAGGGCACCGGGGACCGGGGTGACCAGGTGGATCCAGTAGGAGCTCAGCCGCGGCGTGAGTACGGGCAGGGGGATGATGATCCGTTTCCGGAGCCCGGCCTCTTCGGCGTAGATGTCGAAAAGCTCCCTGTAGGACAGCACGTCCGGCCCGCCCACGTCATAGACCTGCCCCGCGGTCTCGGGGTGGTCCAGGCAGCCGGTCAGATAGCCGAGCACGTTCGAGATGGCGATGGGCTGGTTCTCTGTGCTGACCCACCGGGGGGTGGTCATGACCGGCAACCGCTCCACCAGGTAGCGCAGGATCTCGAAGGAGGCGCTTCCCGAGCCCATGATCATGGCCGCCCGGAGCACTGTCACCGGCACCCGCCCCGACTGCAGGATCTCTCCCACCTCGTGGCGCGAGCGCAGGTGCTTGCTCATGCCTTCCTGCTCACCCAGCCCGCTGAGGTAGATGAGGCGGGAAAGCCCCTGCTTTTCCGCGGCCCGGACCATGTTTTGTGCGGCCTGCCGGTCGGCTGAGGCAAAGTCCTTCCGCCCGGGCTCCATGGAGTGGACCAGGTAGTAGGCGGCCCGGCACCCGGCGCAGGCCTCCTGCAGGGATGCCCGGTCGAGCACGTTGACGCTCACTGCCTCGAGGAGCTCGTGCCCGCCATAGGGCCTGCAGCGTATCTTTTCCGCGGAACGGCTGCCGGCCCTGACGCGAACGCCCTGGTCGAGCAGCATGGGGACCAGGCGCCCCCCCACATAGCCGGTGGCCCCGAGGACCAGGACGGGATGCTCGTCTCCTGTGTGCTGCATGGCGGCCTCAGACATGGTTTCGCAACCCCAGCTCGGCGGGATGGGGATTGAGGTAGTGCTGGGAAAGCAGGTAGGGCTGCCGGTACTTACGCACGTAGTGGTTGATCAGCGTGACCGGCACGATCAGGGGCACGTCCTCCCGGGCGTATTGACCGATGACCTCCAGAAGCTCCTGCTTTTCATCGGCGGAGATATCCCGCTTGAAGTAGCCCATGAGGTGGTGCAGGACATTGACGTTCTTCTTGACCGTGCTCTTCAGGGCCGTGAGCTGCTGCATCTTCAGGTGGTACTCGGCCAGGACCTCCTCCAGGGGACGGCCCGGGGCATGGGCAACGATACGGCCAAGCTCGGTGGCCCCCTTCTGGTTGTGGGCCATGAACAGCAGCTTGTGCCGAGCATGGAACTCCATCAGGTCCGCAAGGCTGGGAGCGTCGCGCAGGAGCTCTTTCCAGCGCTTGGTAACAAAGATGCGCTGGATGAAGTTCTCCCGCAGCCGCGCGTCGTGCAGCCGCCCCTCGTCCTCCACCGGCAGCAGCGGGAAGCGCTCCATGAACATCCTGGCCCAGATGCCCACCCCAACCGGCCTGGGCATGCCCTGCTGCTCGCTGTAGACCTTGACGTGGGACATGCCGCTGGACGGGGAGCGGCTCTTGAACACGAAGCCGCACAGATCCTCCTGCTCCAGCTCATCCAGACGCCCGGCCCCCCAGGCCTGCATGCGGTCGGTGTGGTCCACAGCGGTCTTCTGGGTCATCAGCCTGGGGTTGTCCGGGTCCCCCACCAGGCGCATGGCCTCCCTGGGAATGGGCAGGCCGCACCCCACCTCCGGGCAGACCGGGACAAAGTCGACGTAGCGCCCCAGGGTGTCCCTCAGGTAACGGTCCAGCTTGTGCTGCCCGTCGTAGCGCACATTCTCACCCAGCAGGCAGGCGGATATCCCAAGCTTGATTTTTCCCATGCGACCCTCTCATTTGGGCGTTTGAACACTGTACTTATGAACCGAAGGGTCCTGATTCTGGCAGGGGCGCCTGGTAGGCGCCCTTCTTTTGCCGAGGCTTGGTTCCGGCACCAGCTTCCGACCAAAGACAGGGCGGTTGGCAACCGCCCCTACCAGAAAAAAATCACTCGACCCGAAAAAGGCCCTTTCTCATTGTCGTTATCGTTGTCGTTATCGTTGTCGTAATCGTAATCGATGTTCTTGGTCCAGAGGAGATTTTCAATTGCCTGTCAAAACATAATATATTCCGGCCAGGAGTAACAGACTCCCCACCCGGAGGCTCTGGTTGAAGACAATGAGCAGCAGGGCCAGGCGGGGTTTGAATATTCCGGCGTAGTAAGGGAACTGATGCCGGAAGGCCCGCATGGGTGAGGAAAGGACATTGCCCAGGATAAGGGCCAGCACCACCTCCTTGACCGTCAGGGTTCCCGCATCCAGCAAGGCCCCTGCCGTGGCCAGACCGGCCGTGAACTCGGCCGCGATCTGAAGGACCATGATGCCCAGGGCCTCGGGCGGCAGCCAGGACAGGAAGGTCAGGTGCTCGCTGGTCGCTGTCTCCAGATATGAAAAGAATCCGGCCCGGTTCAGGGCATAGATCGCGATGTAGATGGGCACGGTGTAGAGCAGGATCTTCCTGATCCTTTGCAGAAATCTCTCCCAGGTCTTGCCCGCGATTCCCCGCCACCCCGTGCCGGCCTGCTCGGGAAGCACGCAGCGCACGCATTCGTCAGGCCGCGGGGGCAGGGCCGCCCGGGCCACGCAGAGGATGAACAGGGTGCGGAACAGGGCCGAGCCAATGGTCAGGCCCAGATAGGGCAGGGCCGCCTGCTGGATCATGGGAATGACGATGAAGGCCGTGGTGGGCAGGTGCAGAAAGTAGGTCGGGAGGCTGTTGAACAAGTTGGAGAAAACCAGCTCCCGGCGGGTGAGCCGGCCTGCGTCGTACGCCTCGGCCAGCATGGTGTTGGCCGTGACCCCGGAAAAAAAGGCCATGGAAAAGCTGGCCCCGGAGACATCCCGCAGGTGGCCGACCCGCACCAGGGGCGAGGCCACCCGGGCCACACCACGGGTCCAGTGCAGGGCCTCGATGAGGTTGCCGACGAGCACCCCCACGGAGATGAGCAGGCAGAGCCGCAACAGCGGGTACCCCAACCCCTCCCAAAGCTCGCTCAGCCCCACTGCCACCCCCTTTTCCGGCTTCCCTGAAAATCACTGTTCATGCGTGACAGGAACTAGTTTTAATTTTACGGACCGTCAAGGAGATCAAGTGCATAGGTAATTTTTAATAACCAGTACCAAACGATGCCCTGGCTGTAATCAGATATCCATTGCCAACCGGCCCGATCCCGGCTACCGACCCAGTGAACCCCGGCACGGAAACAGATGCAGGACACGCAGCACCACAACACCTCCCCCCGCCCTCCCCTGGTCTGGGTCAGCGCGGCTGAAACCTCCGCCGACATGCACGGGGCAGAGCTCATCGCCTCACTCAAGCGCCTGGCCCCCCAGGTCGTGGTGCGGGGCATGGGGGGGCCGGCCATGCGGGAGCAGGCCTTCACCGCCGACTTCAGGTCCGAGCAGCTCTCCGTCATGGGCCTGACCGAGGTCATCGAGTACCTGCCCCGCATTCTGAGGCTGCTTCGGCAGACCAGGCAGCGCCTGGCGGATCTGCGACCCGATGTTGTGGTGGTCATCGACTCCCCGGACTACCATTTCCGCATCGCCAGGGCAGCCCATGCGCTCGGCATTCCCGTGGTCTACTACATCGCCCCCCAGGCCTGGGCCTGGCGCAAGGGCCGGGTCAGGTTTTTGCGCCGCTTCGTGGACAAGCTGCTGTGCATCCTGCCCTTTGAGCAGGAGTGGTTCCAGGAGCACGGCGTGGACACCGAGTTTGTCGGCCACCCCTTCATGGACCAGATCGACTTCCGGGAGCTGCGCGCTCTTCCCGTTTCCAGGCAACGCATCGCCCTGCTCCCGGGCAGCCGC
Source organism: uncultured Desulfohalobiaceae bacterium (assembly GCA_964594925.1). Taxonomy (GTDB): domain Bacteria; phylum Desulfobacterota; class Desulfovibrionia; order Desulfovibrionales; family CAZUBS01; genus CAZUBS01. The sequence continues at coordinate 6,085 of CAZQOG010000081.1, read as the reverse complement.
ATGAAGGAGGTCAAGGTCCTGCTGCCGCGTTTTGCCGAGGCGGCGCGCCTGCTGCTCGCACAATACCCCGATCTCGAATTCTCCCTGGTACGAGCCCCTTCGATCGAAAAACCGGACATCCGTGCGCTGTGGCCGCAGGAGCTGCCTCTGACTCTCATTGACGCGGCAGAGCGTTACCTGGAGATCCGGCGCAGCTGCGTGGCCCTTGCCGCCTCAGGAACGGCAACCCTGGAGTGTGCCCTGCTGGGGACCCCAACAGTGGTGAGCTACGCACTCTCCGGCCTGAGCTACCGGGTCGGTCGCCTGCTCATCAAGGTGCCCTTTATCGCCATGCCCAACCTCATCCTTGGCGAGCAGGTCTTTCCCGAGTACATCCAGCACCAGGCCACAGGGCCGGCCCTGGCCGGGCAGGTCTCGGCCTGGTTGCAGAACCCTGAAGAACTGGACACAATACACAAGAAGCTTGCAACCCTCCCGGAAAGGCTCGGCCTGGGAGGGGCCTCTGACAACGCGGCCAGGGCCGTGCTGCAGCAGATATTCCCCAAAAACCGGACGACCTGAGGGACACCAGTCATGAAACCTGTGCCATTCGCCGTCATCGGGGTGGGCCACCTGGGCGGTTTTCACGCCACACTGGCCGCACAGATCGAGAGCATCGACCTCAAGGGGGTCTTTGACCTGGACCGCGCCCGTGCTCACGAGATAGCAGAAGCCACGGGGACCAAGGCCTTCGACGACCTGGACCAGCTGCTGCACGAGGTGGGGGCCGTGAGCGTGGTGGTGCCCACGGCAGTGCACTACGAGGTGGCGGTCATGGCCCTGGAGCACGGCTGTCACGTGTTCATTGAAAAGCCCATCTCCCAGACCGTCGAGGAGGGGACACGGCTGGTCGAGTTGGCCGCGCACAAGGACCTGAAGCTCCAGGTGGGTCACATCGAGCGCTTCAACCCCGCTGTCCTGTCCCTGAAAGAGCACACCCTGGAGCCGATGTTCATCGAGTCCCACCGCCTGGCCCAGTTCAACCCCCGGGGAACCGATGTCAGCGTCATCCTGGACCTGATGATCCATGACATCGACATCATCCTGACCCTGATCCACAGCCCCCTCTGCTCAGTGGACGCCTGCGGCGTGGCCGTGGTCTCCGAGACCGAGGACATCGCCAACGTGCGCCTGGGTTTCGAGAACGGGGCCGTGGCCAACATCACCTCCAGCCGGATCTCGGTCAACCCGATGCGCAAGATGCGCATGTTCCAGAAGAACATGTACATCGCCATGGACTTCCTCAAGAAGTCCTCTGAAGTCTTCAGCCTCATTCCCGAGGACGCGCCCATGCCAAGCGGGTTTTCCATGACCGTGGACACCATCGGGGTGGGGGAGAAGAAAAAAAAGATCATCTATGAAAAGCCCGTTGCCCCCCAGGTCAACTCCCTGCAGTACGAGCTGGAAACCTTTGCCCGCTGCATCCAGGAGGACACCCGGCCGGCCGTGACCGGCCGGGAGGCTGTCCGGGCCCTGGAGCTGGCCTCGGTCATCCAGGACAAGATCAAACGACCCGGGGGGAGCGCCTGCGACCCCGGCGCCTTCACCCTGTCCAACCCTTTTGCGCCCTGAAGCGGACCGCACGTCCCCAAGGGTCTTCAGACCATGAGCCCCTGGCTTTTGAGCCTCCTGCTGGCGATCTTCGTCCTTCATTTCCTGGTCTTTTTCGGGCTGGCCCTGAAGCGCAGAACATCCACCCTCATCCTGCTCACAGGGACCTTTGTACTGCTCATCGCGGCAACCTCGGTGCGCCTGTGGTGGCCGGACACGCACCTTTTCGGACACCTCCTCTCCAGCTGGCTGCGGACCGCCGCCTGGACCCTGACCATCCTCGCCCTGGGCCTCTACCTTCGAAAAAAGCTCACAGCGAGGGTTGAAAAAGAGGTTCTTTGACGTTTTGCAGGGATTCCAATGTGGTTTTGAGCATGCTGTTTCCAACAATTTTCGTAAGATATCCCGCTGAGATTGATGGATGGCCGAAATCAGCATTGGCAACCTCGAAATACTAACTTTTTCGGAACGAGTATTTCCTTTCTGGTAGGGGCGGCTGGTAGCCGCCCTGCCTTTGGCCGGAACATCGTGCCGAAACCAGGCCTCGGCAAAAGAAAGGGCGCCTACCTGGCGCCCCTACCAGAATTCTTCGACGGTGTGTTGGAATACGCTGAGAAAACGGGACACATAAGGTTTTCAAGAATCTTTGCCTTTGAATTACGCCTTTGTGCCTTTCGGGCCCTGCTGCGGTCCCGCCGGACAGAAAAGTTCGAAGCTGGAAGCAAAACAAGAAGTATGAAGCTTGAAAGTCATTTTATCTCTTCCTTCGAGCTTCGAACTTCCAACTTCGAACTTTACCTCCACCCGCATCGAATAAAAAAAACGCCGGCCCTTTTTCAGGACCGGCGCGGTTTTTGTTGCATCAGCCTCACTGCTACTTGAAGTACTCGAAGAACTCGCTGTCCGGGGTGAGCACCAACCTGGTCTTGTCCTTCAGGGACCTGCGGTAGGACTCCATGCTGCGGGTGAAGGAGTAGAACTCGGGATCCCTGGACAGGGCCTGGGCATAGATGCTGGCCGCCTCAGCGTCGCCCTTCCCGCGGATGACCTCTGACTCGCGTCTGGCCTCGGCAAGCATCACGGCCCGGTCCTTCTCGACCGCCGCCCGGATCTTGGCCCCTTCCTCCCGGCCCTCGGAACGGTACTGTTTGGCCTGGCGCTCACGCTCGGCCCGCATGCGGCCGAAGATGGCCTGCTGGTTCTCCTTGGGAAGGTCGGTGCGCTTGATGCGCACGTCCAGGACGTCGATGCCGTACTCGGCCAGCAGGACATCCGACTTGGCCGTGACCTCCTCCATGATCTGGGGGCGCTTGCTGGAGATGATCTCGGTCATGGTGAACTTGCCCAGGGAGGCGCGCAGCTCCGAGTAGATGATCCCGTCGATGCGGGCCGTGGCCTGGGACACCGTGCGCACGGTCCTGTAGAAGAGCAGGGGGTCGACGATGCGCCACCTGGAGTAGTTGTCCACCACCAGGTTCTTCTTGTCCTCGGTCAGGATCTCGGCCGGGACAGCGTCATACTCCAGGACCCGGTGGTCAAAGGAGACCACGTTCTGGACAAAGGGGAGCTTGAAGTGCAGCCCCGGCTCCAGGGCCCCGCTGACCGGCTTTCCGAGCTGCAGAAGGATGGCCCGCTCCCGCTCGTCCACGGTGAAGAAGCACTGCCCGATGGCGAACAGCAGCACGAACAGAACGATCAGGACCACGATGGGAGAACGTCTGGCAGCCATGTTACTTCTCCTCCTTGGAACCGGGTCTGGTCCCCGTTCCTGCAGCCAGCCTGTCCAGCGGCAGATAAGGCACGACCTGCCCGGCGGACTCGTCGCTGATAATGATCTTCTCCACCCCGCTGCTGGCCAGGATCTCTTCCATGGCCTCCAGGTACAGCCTCTTCCGGGTCACGTCCTTGGCCTTGCTGTACTCCTCGTACAGGGCCACGAAACGCGAGGACTCACCTTTGGCCTGACGGACCAGTGACTCCTGGTACGCCTCGGCCTCCTTGACCAGGGTGGCCACCTCGCCCCGGGTCCTGGGAATGAGGTCGTTGCGAAAGGCCTCGGCCTCGTTGATGAACCGGCTCTTGTCCTCCTTGGCGCTGGCCACGTCCTTGAAGGCCTCGATGACCTGCTGCGGGGGATGCACGTCCTGCATCTTGACCGCGACCACGTTGATGCCGCTGCCATAGCGGTCCAGCACATTCTGGAGCAGGTCGCGGGTGTCGTTCTGAATGGCCAGCTTGTCAGAGGTCAGGGCGGCGTCGATCTTGTTGTAGCCGATGACCTCGCGCATGGACGCCTCGGCCGCGTCCTTGATGGTCTTCTGCGGGGCCAGGATGTTGAAGAGATACTTTTCCGCGTCCTTGATCTGGTACTGGACGATGAACTGCACATCAATGATGTTCTCGTCCCCGGTCATCATCTGCGCTTCTTCCACACTGGTGACCCCGATATCGATCTGCTGCACCTCGGCCACCATCAGCGTGGTCGCGCTCTCGATGGGGAACGGGAAGTGGTAGTGCGGCCCGGGCTGGGTAATGGCGTGCACGGCCCCGAAACGCTGCACCACCCCCACCTCGCCGGGAGAGACGATGTAAAACCCCGTGGCCAGCCAGAGCAGGACCACCAGGGCGCCGACCAGCTGGAACACGCGGCCGCCGCCTTTGAAGCTTTTGAAACGTTCCAGGAGCTTTTCCAGATCAGGGCCCTGGGGATTGCCCCCACCGCCGCCGCCGCCACCGCCGCCTCCACCGTGTGGTGCGTTCCGGCCGCGCTTTTCCTGAAGCTTGTCCCAATCCCACGTCATGATTGCACTATCCCTTGTGTTCGAGTGTTGTCGTTGATTCCGCCAGCGGGAGAACTCCCGTGCGGCAGAGCAAAAGGTCAGGTGATATGTCAGATGACAAATGAGACGTGCGAACGTATCTGTCAAGGAAATGGGTGTCAATTGAGACTCCGGCCTTGCCCCCGTGATTCCTGCCTTGTCAGCCGGTGCCAACTGCTCTATTGGTGACCCCTTTAACGGTTCGTCGCTGCAAAGAGGAAACACGTGAAGGATATCAGACCGGGCATCTTTCGGGCCTACGACATCCGGGGGGTGGTGGACAGGGACTTCGACGCGGAGTGGGTCCAGCGCCTGGGACAGGCCCTGGGCACCTACTTTCTGGAAAAAGGGCACCGCCAGGCCGTGGTCGGCCATGACTGCCGCCACAGCTCGACCGAATACCAGGTGTGCATGGTGGCCGGCCTGCAGGCCACAGGCCTGGACGTGGTCTTCCTGAACATGGTCCCCACCCCGGTCTTCTACTATGCGGCCAAGCGGCTGGAGCGCAGGGCCGGGGTGATGATCACCGCCAGCCACAACCCCCCCGGGTTCAACGGGTTCAAGATCTGGGAGGGGGAGGCCACCATCCACACCAGTGAAATCAGACGCGTCTACGAGATCATGCGCTCGGGCCGGTTTGCACGCGGCGCCGGTCTCTGCAGCGAGCTGGACATCGTGCCCGGCTACCTGGAAGCCTTGAGCGCGCAGACCCGGCTGGAACGACCCGTCAAGGTGGTGGTCGACGGCGGCAACGGCAGCGCCGGCCTGGTCTGCGCCGAGCTGCTGCGCCGCATCGGGACGGAGGTGGTGCCCCTGTACTGCAAACCGGACGGCGACTTCCCCAACCACCACCCCGATCCAACCGTGGCAGCCAACATTGCCGACCTCGGACGGCTGGTCCGGGCCGAGAAAGCGGACCTCGGGGTGGGGCTTGACGGCGATGGCGACCGGATCGGGGTCGTGGATGAAAACGGAGAGCTGCTCTACGGGGACCGGCTGCTGGCCGTCTTCGCCAGGGAGGTGCTTGCAAAGCATCCCGGCGCAACAGTCATCGGCGAGGTCAAATGCTCCCACCTGCTCTACCGGGACATCGAGGCCCACGGCGGCTCGCCCCTGATGTGGAAGGCCGGTCACTCGCTCATCAAGGCCAAGATGCGCGACACCGGCGCCCTCCTTGCCGGAGAGATGAGCGGGCACATGTTCTTCGCCGACCGCTACCACGGGTTCGACGACGCCCTCTACGCTGCCCAGCGCCTGGTGGAGATCCTGGGACGGGAGCCGCACCGGCCCCTGAGCAGCTTCCTGGACGACTGGCCCACAACCTTCACCACACCGGAAATTCGCCTGGACTGCCCTGACGAGATCAAGTTTTCGATCGTGGACCGGGCCCTGGAGCATTTCCGCACCCGCTACCCCGTGATCGACGTGGACGGCGTGCGCATCACCTTTGCCCACGGATGGGCCCTGGTCCGGGCCTCCAACACCCAGCCCGCGCTGGTGCTGCGCTTCGAGGCAGACTCAGAGCAGAGGCTGGCAGACATCCGCGCCATTGTGGAGCCCCCCCTGGGACTGTGGATCCAGGAAGCCCTGAGCATTCTTTCGGCAGATCGTTGAAAAATCCGGTTCTTCGACGTTTTGTGTGGAATACGCTGAGAAAACGGGACACATAGGTTTTC
>CAZQOG010000080.1:0-12357 GCA_964594925.1 uncultured Desulfohalobiaceae bacterium | reverse complement strand
TTCGAGCTTCCAGCTTCAACGCAGTCCCCCCTTCGCACAAGGCTACGGAGGGCAGTCCAGCGGGGATTTTTCAACATTCTTTCCTCTTCGCAGGCCGTTCAAAAACCACGCTGGCAAGGCGCTTTACCAAGGCCAAGGCCGAAGCATATTCCCTATATGTGAGGGTTTGGCCTTGGTGAAGCAACGCAGTCCAGCGGGGATTTTTCAACGGCCTGCTAATCGTTCAGGGCGCGCCTGAAGGATATGGAGTGCCAGCTCTGACACCGCGGGCAGACAAAAAAAATCCGTTCGCGCTTCAGCCCGCACTTGGTGCAGACAAAGCGCTTGACCCGCCGGGCGTGCTTGAGGAAAAACTCGAGCTGTCCCTTGAAGACCGGCGTCAATGTCTGCTCATCCAGGGTCAGGGACAAAAGCTCCAACCTGGCCGGCCAGAAATCCGGGTTGAGGAGCAGGGTTTTTTCCAGGTCGGTCTTGGCCTTGTCATAGTCCCCGGCCTGGATCAGCAGCCAGGCACCGTAGAAGTAGAGCAGCAGGTCGGTCTGCTGCGCCTCGATAACGGGCAGCAGGGCTTCGCAGCATTCAGGCGGCAGGACCGGTGACGTGGGGGGGATGGTCGCGGCCTCGGTGTCGCCGTTGCCATTGTTCTGGCTCACCACGTGCTGCATGAGCCCCTCCAGGAGCAGAAATCGGAGCTCTTCCGGCACCGACTCCAGGGCTTTGGAAAAAATCTTGCCCATGCGATCCCAGTCGTGCTTTGCATACGCCCTGGTCAGCAGCTCGAGATGGGCTTCCACGGAGCCGGGGTAGACCTGCAGGGCCTTGTCAAGCCATTTCCGGCTGGAGCGGGGACCGTCCTGGGCATTCTGGTGGGCGCAACGCACCAGGTAGTGGGCCTGGGGGACGGGTTTCCCGAGCAGGGCATAGATCTGGGCGGCTCTGTCATAATCCTTTCCTTCGGCCGCCAGCCTGGCCAACTCCCCGAGGATGGCCGGATCGTCTCCGATCAGGCTCCGGGCATCTTCAAAAGCCGCCTGTGCACGGTCGTAGAAACCTCCCCGCTTGTAGTCCAGACCGAGCTCGAAGAGTGCTCTGGCCTTGAAGGTCTTGTCCAGTCCAGGTCGGACGATCAGGTTGTTGCGTATCTGTACGGCCCGCTCGATCTCTCCGCGGGAGCGGTACAAGTTGCCCAGGGCCAGATAGATCTCGATGGCGTCCGGGTTGTTCTTGACCATCTGACTCAGCTCGGCAATGGCTGCCAGCGTGTCCTGGGAGGGCGGCGCATACCCTTCGGACGGGGAGAGCAGGGAGGATGTCTTCAGTCGACGTGATGTTGAACGGCCCAGCAGGCCGCGGAGCAAGGACATGGTGACCTCCTCATGGGAGAAAAAAATCAGCAGCTCAGGCCGACGGTGAAAAGGCCGGAATGTCAGGCGCCTCCAACTTCTTCTTCATCCTCGGGCTTGCTTTCCGAGGTGTACTTGCCCTGCTCAAGGGGCATGTTGCGCAGCGAGTTGAGCTCCTGCTCCAGCTCCAGGATCCTGCCGTGGCAGGCCTTGAGCCGGCGGGACATCCTGATCTTTTCACTCAGAAAGTAGACCATGCTCAGAATCCCGCCGATGACAAAGGCCAGCAAAGTCAGGACGTAAAAGGGAATGGGAACCGACCACCAGCTCCATTCTAGAAGCGAGAAACGCAGGGTCAGGGAAGATGAGAGGATTTCATTGTTCTGCACGAAGAAAACCATGGACACGAAGAAGAAGAGGATCAAGGCCAGGACCTTCAGATAGCGCATGCATTCCTCCTTGGGTTACGCAATCCCCTGAGAACCGGATCTGAAAAAACGGCTAAGTCGTTTGTACTGCGAGCTGAGATGTTCGGAAAGGATCATGGTTTCACTGAAAACTGCCATGAAGGAGTGGTCCCCGTTCCATCTGGGCACCAGATGCATGTGCAGATGGGCCTCGATGCCCGCTCCGGCAGCCTCGCCCATGTTCATGCCCAGGTTGATCCCCTGGGGGGAAAAGGCCTGCTCCAGGGCCTTTGCCGACAGGTCGGCCAGATCCATGAGCTCGTGTCTCTCTTCCGCACCGAGCTCGCCCAGAGCGGAAACATGCCGCAGGGGCACGATGAGCAGGTGCCCGCAGGCATAGGGGTACTTGTTCATGGTCACGAAACAGGTGCGCCCCCGCAGGAGCACCAGGTTGTCCGGATCGGCGGCCCTGTCCTGCCCGATGCAGAACACGCAGGTGTCCGGCTTGGGTCCGACAATATATTCCATGCGCCAGGGGGCCCACAAGTTCTTCATTTCAGCTCCTGGAAAATCTTGCGGCAATGCAGGCTGCGGCCGCATCCACGTCCCGCACCGACAGAACACCGTCGATCTCGCCCCAGCCGCCGACGGCCACGACCTCCCGACCGATCTTGCGCGCCAGTGCGATCTCGGAAAGGGTGCCGTGACCCCCACCCAGGGCACAGACGATGTCGCTGTTCAGGACCACCAGGTAGTTGCGCATGTGGCCAAGCCCCGTGGCCACGGGAATGTCCACGTGGGGGTTGGCTGCTGAGCGCTCAAGACCGGGCAACAGGCCGATGGTCAAACCTCCCTGCTCCCTGGCGCCCTGACACACGGCCTGCATCACGCCCCCCAGGCCCCCGCACACGATGACGCAGCCCTGATCGGCCAGCAAACAGCCAAGCTGCCGGGCCTGGGCGGCCAGCCCGGCATCGCATTGACCCGCCCCCACAATGGCCACCCTGGGATGGTCCTGCATCACGTCGTGCCGTGTGGACATACCTGGCCGGCCCGAGAGCGCACCCTGAAAATTGGACGGGAAATGGGAGTCGGTCGCACATGTTTCTCCGTGTGGATACAGGCCGGGCAATACTTTGCACGAGTAGTGGCGATACGTGAATGCCGTTTGCAGGTCAAGAAATCACACTGTGCAGAGGGGGGTGCCGCGCCTCCCTTACCCATCGATGACCAGGGAGTCTCCCTGACTGTCCTGCTGCTGCCGGATGCCCTTGGCCAGCTCGAGTTGGGCCTGGCGGTCAGAGGCCAGGCCATCGATCTTGGCGGCCAGGATCTCGTCCAGAATGCGCGAAAACTCCGGTCCTGGCTCGAAGCCCAATCGTTTCAGATCATCGCCGCTGATGTCCAGCCGGTGACCTCTCAGCTGGGTCAGGTACTGGGAAATGGACTTGCGCAGGCTCTCCTTTTGACTGCGCCCCATGAGATAGAGCACCCCTTCCAGGGGCAGCTTTTCCATGATGAAGTAGAGCTCGCTCATGGGCCCCTTTGCATACTGCCAGCGGTGGAGCTTTTCCACGGCCTTGTCGATATCGCCGCGCAGGGAGATGAAGCTGCGCTCGAGCTTTTTGGTGAAGGCCAGCCGGCGGGCCAGGATGCGTACCTGGGGCGGGTCGAACCCCGCGCACAGGCCGAGGAAGTAGACCATCCAGGCTTCAAGGGGCTGCTCGAGATAGAGCAGGCGGTACCAGCTGATGACCTTGTCCATTTCCTGCAGAATGCGCTCCTTGGTCGGGTCAAGCTTGAGCAGGGGATGGATGGACTGCAGCACCCCGAACTTCTCCATGCGCACCAGGCAGGCCAGGGGGTTCTTCTCCTCCAGGATGAGCTTCAGCTCCTGAAAGACCCTGCTTCCGGACAGCTTGTGGAACATGTTCAGCTTCACGGCATTCTTGATCAGCCGTTCGGTCTGCCCACCGATGCGGAAGGTAAAGCGCTGCTCGAAGCGGATGGCGCGCAGGATCCTTGTGGGGTCCTCCACAAAGCTCAGGGAGTGCAGGACCCTGATGTTGCGGTCCTTGATGTCCTTCTGTCCGCCGAAGAAGTCCACCAGCCTGCCGAAGCTGTCGGGGTTGAGCTCAAGGGCCAGGGCATTGATGGTGAAATCGCGGCGGAAGAGGTCCATCTTGATGGAGGAGAGCTCCACCGTGGGCAGGGCGGCTGGATGCTCGTAGTACTCCAGACGGGCCGTGGCCACGTCGACGCGCTGCCCGTCGGGCAGGATCACCACGGCCGTACGGAACTTCTTGTGGGCGCGCACCCGCCCGCCCAGCTTCCTGGACAGCTCCCGCGCAAAGTCGATGCCGTCGTCCTCCACCACCAGGTCCAGGTCCAGATTGGGACGGTAGAGCAGGATGTCCCGGACAAAGCCCCCCACGGCGTAGACCGTGATGCCGCGTTTTTCGGCCAGGCGTCCCGCTTCCTGCAACAGGCCCAATATCTCCTTGGGAAGGCGCTCCCGCATCAGGGCCGTGATCTGACGTTCCCGTTTGCGTTCCGGCAGCAGGGAGTCGGGGATCCTGGCCGGCTCCTTGACCAGGCTGTTGATCAGGTCGGTGCGGGTGATGACCCCGGTGATCTTTCCGTCGCTGATAACGGGGACAAGGCGCTGCCGCTGCCCCAGGATGATCTCCATGACCGGGTAGAGATCCGTTTCCGGGGACACCGAGGTGATGTCGCGCATCATGTATTCCCCGACCTGAACGTCACCCAGCCCGTGACTTACGGCCTTGTCCGCCAGCTGGTGCTCCAGGATGCCCGTGCAGTCCCCGGATGCCCCATCCACGACCGGCACGGCCTTGAGGCCGTAGCGGGTCATGATCTCCGAGGCCAGGGCAATGGTTGCGTCCTCTTGAACGGTCACGGCCGGCCTGGACATCAGCGAGGTGACCAGTATCTGGGGGTTGATGTGGGAGTAGAGCAGGCCGAAGAGCTCGTCCTTGACCTGGGCCAGGGTCTTTTCCTTGACCGTGGCCGAGGCGGCATAGGGATGCCCCCCGCCGCCGAGGGAGGAGCAGATCTGCCCCACGTCGACCTCCGGGGTGCGGCTGCGGGCCACCACGTGGATGCGGTCCTGCATGCGGCCCAGGGCAAAGATGACCCGCAGGTTCTCCATGTCCACCATCTTGTGCACCAGCACGGCAAAGTCGCCCACGTACCTGTCCGTGGAGATTTCCGCGATGACCACCTCCACCCCGTTGATGTCGTGGGTGGATGCGGAGTCCAGGAGCGTGTTCAGCAGGGCCACCTGCTCGGCGCTCAGGTCCTGCTTGACCAGGTCGGCGATGATGTTCAGGTCCATGCCGCGGTCCCTGAGCCAGGCCGCGGCCGTCAGGTCGTGGGACGTGGTGGAGGAGAAGGTGAAGCTGCCCGTGTCCTCATAGAGCCCAAGCCCCATGATGGTGGCCTCGTCGCGGGTGACCTCGATGCCGCGCTCCATGATCTCCTGCATGATGATGGCCGTGGTGGACCCCCAGGGCTTGACCACGGAGTGGTCCGCAGGGATGTCGTCGTCGGTGTCGGGGTGGTGGTCATAGGTGTGCACCTGCACGCTGTCGCGGTCAAGCAGCGGCTCCACGTGCTTGAGCCTGGAACGCTGGCGGGTGTCCACTGCCACCAACGTCTCCACGGCCTCGGGATCTATGTCCTTGAAGCTGTGAAAGTTGAACAGGTAGGTGGCGCTCTGGATGAAGAAATCCTTGAGGTTTTTCTCCTGGCTCCCGGGGAAGATCAGGGCCACGTCCTGATAGAGCTTGCCTGCGGCAACCATGGCCCCAAGCGCGTCGAAATCAGCATTGGAATGGCCGGTGATCACGGTGGCAGCCCTGATCTTGCTCTTTTTCTGCTTGCTCATGCCTGACAACGTTCCTGGCTGATTATCCCTTCCTGCTCAACTCCAACGAGGTGCCCGTTAGCGGCAATCGCTACCAAGACCTCACCCATTTTCACCCACCGTGCAATTTCTCTTTCCCGCCCCTGATTCATCCCTCATCCTTCCGCCTTCATCCTTTTCTTCTGATTCCGCCTTCATCCTTCCGCCTTCATCCTTTTTCTTCTGATTCCGCCCTCATCCTTTCACCCCGCCCTGGGGTGGTGTTCTTCGTGCTGTCTGATCAGTCGGCCGGACTGCACATGGGTGTAGATCTCCGTGGCGCTGATGTCGGCGTGGCCAAGCAGGATCTGCACCGTGCGCAGGTCGGCTCCGCCCTCCAGGAGATGGGTGGCAAAGGAGTGGCGCAGGCAGTGGGGGGATATGTGGCGCTCGATTCCGGCCAGGAGAGCGTAGCGCTTGACGGCCTTCCAGACTCCCTGGCGGGTCAGGCCCCGTCCCGAGCGATTGCAGAACATGCGGTCCTGCTTGGGGTCGAACTGCCCCCTCCAGGTGGAGAGGTACTCGTCCAGAAAGGACCTGGCCGTGTCGTGGACCGGGACCAGGCGTTCCTTGCTCCCCTTGCCGAAGACCCTGACAGCCCCGGCCTGCCCGTCATAGTCCAGGGGTCTGAGGCCCACGGTCTCGGAGACCCTGAGCCCGGCGGCATAAAGCAGCTCGAGCATGGTCCGGTCTCGGAATCCCAGCTTTGTGGCACAGTCGGGCTGCCTGAGCAGGCTCTCCATTTCAGCCCGGCTGAGCACCTTGGGGAGGCTCCGGGTCAGCTTGGGGCTGTCCAGGAGCTCTGCCGGGTTGGCAGACATCCACCCCTCGTCCCGGACAAAGGCGAAAAAGCCCCGCAGGGCCGACAGCTGCCGTGCCAGGGAGCGGCTCTTCAGGGCCCGCTGGCGCAGGGAAAGCAGGTAGAGAAACAGGGAGTCCTCGGTGACCTGCTCCAGAGGGAAGGCACGTCGGGACAGAAAGTCGAGCAGGCCTCTCAGGTCGGACTGGTAGGAGAAGACGCTGTTCTCGGACAGCCCCTTGACCACCAGGAGGTGCTCCAGATAGCGGTCGACCCATGGGTGCGCGGCAGGGGAGGGGGGGGCGTCGTTGCGATGTTCCATGCCGGGGAAGGCTACCACGGGTGGGGCAGGGACCGCCAGCCCAAAACGGGGGTCGAATCCAAGGGATCCCAGCCGCCCGCAGGTCGCTGACTGGACGATGCGGCCTTTCCTGGAGTACCTTCCGGTCATGGATCACCACACCGGGCATGACGCATCACAGCTCCCTCCTGTCCGGGCCTTCATAGGCCTTGGGTCGAATGTGGGCCAAAAGGAGGAGAACCTGGCTGCGGCACTGCGTATGATTGTCAAACTTCAGGGAATCACGTACCAAAACGCTTCGAGGATCTACCAGACAGAGCCGCTGCTCGACACGGTCCAGCCCTGGTTCGCCAACCAGGTCATCGAGGTCTCCTGCGACCGGTCCTGGACCCCGGAGCGCCTGCTCGGGGCGCTTCTGGACATTGAAGAGCGACTCGGGAGAATCCGGAATGGGAGGCGCTACGGGCCAAGGGTCATCGACTGCGACCTGCTGCTCTTCGGGGATGTGGTGCTTCAGAGCGAAACCCTGACCTTGCCGCACCCTGGGATGCGCTCCCGGGCCTTTATGCTGGTTCCGCTGGCTGAAATTGCCCCCCTGGTCCGTGTGGCGCCGGGCCTCACTGCTGCGCAGGCCCTGGCCGAGCTGACCTGCATCGTCAAGGGGGAGCGGATCTGGCAGAACGATCACATTACCTCAAGCAAAGCTTGAGGTTTTTCAAATAAACTCAGTAATTTGAGGATATTATGTTCAAAATCTTGCTCATCGTGGCTGCGGCCTTCATTCTTTACAAGCTGGTCATGAACGACAAGAAAAAAAAAGTGGAAACCAAGACCAAATCCGAGGAGAAGCTGGCAGACGCCGGCATCATGGTCAAGGACCCCATCTGCGGGACCTATGTTCCCAGGGACAACGACATCAGGGTCAAGCACGGGGACGAGGTGCACCACTTCTGCAGCTATGAATGCCGTGACGCCTACCTCAAGCAGATCGGACAAGCCCCTCCGTCCTGAGTCCCCGCGCATGCGCTTTTACCACCGCACCATCTCCCCGGAGTGGATCCGCACGGTGCAGGACCTCGGTTGCTGTGACGGTCTCTACCTCGATGAGGAGCTGGAGCTCTTCCAGGAGCCCGGGAACCTGCAGGAGGCTGTGGCCACGCTGGCCGGCCGGGTGGACGGGCCTGTGTTTCTCTCCCTGCAGGGAGCCGTGCAGGGCGGCCTGCCCGCGGTTCCCGCACAAGCGGCACAACGCGTCCTGGAAATTGTCAGCTGGGCCCCCAACCTGGTGCCCCTGCTCCCGCCAGACAAACAGGGGCTGGAAATGCTGAGGCTTCTGGAGCGCCAGCAGGTTGCTGCGGCAGTATGCGGCGTGGAGTCCGTGGGGCAGGGGCTGTTGGCTGCCAAATCAAAGGCTGCCCTGATCTTTACCCAGTCCGCGGCAACCAGCCCCATTGACCTGCCCACCCGGCTGCTCTCCGTGCTGGACAACTACGCATTCGAGTCGGAGCTGGTGGTTGCCGGAGCCCTGACCGTTCCCGATCTGGAAGAGGCCGGGCTGGTCGGCGTGGACGGAGTCGTGGTGGGGGAGGGGGTGTTGCGGGAGCTGCTGGGGTCGCCGGCCTGACAAAGGCCCGGCTGGCCCAAAGATCGCAAGGAGGCCGGACATGGAACCCGAGGACTATGCCATTTACAAGACCTGGGACTGGATCGTCGAGAACTTCGACTATCTCATGGGCAGCGACATGTTCCTGTGGAGCATAGGCGTGACCGCCCTCATCGCCTTCATTCTTGGACGCCTCTCCAAGTAAGCCCGCCAATTCCATAGTGTTGCATACACCAATCTGCCCGATAGGTACGTAACAAAAAAGGCGTTCAATTTCTCTCGTACACAAGTATCGACGAAAAAGAAGGGCGAGCACTAAACCTTTCCAACCCATGCAAGCGCAGGGCTGTGTTGTTGCTCTGTTGTTGCTGCTCCTGCATTGCTGCAGGCGCCTGCCGGATTTAAAGCCAAACCACAATCCCGCGTGACCCGGTAGTATCAATCCCGCCCGGCGAGGCAGGTCAGCCGCAGGGTGTCGGTCAGGGTGAGGGGCCTCTGTTCCGCCCTGGGACCGAGAAAGTCCCGCATGGCCCTGCGTTTGTCAGGATCGGCTGGATGGTCGTAGTAGGAGAAGGCATAGTCAGCCACCTCCTCGAAGTCATCAAATATCCACTCAGTTTGAAACTCCTCCCGTGAAAGCACCGGCAACCCCGAGGTGTGGAGCACGCGCTCGACAGCTTCCAGCCGGTCATCCTCATCCTCGAAAACCCGGCACAGCTGCTGGATCTGGCTCTGCGGTGCCGGCTCGAGCACCAGGATCCTTCCCTGCGGCGCAAGCGAGCGTTCAGACTGACGCAGGGCTGCCAGCGGGTCCCGGTGGTGGTGCAGGGAGAGGGTGAAGAGCACCACCCCGAACACGGGCCGCCCAAAGGGCAGGTCCATGCCCGAGGCACGGACGAAATGCGCGACAGGCACGCTGCGTGCCGCATCCTCGACCTGGCCGAAGTCAGGCTCGAGACCGATGGTCAAGAGGGGAACATCCGCATACATGGCCGTGACACGCCCGGAACCACATCCCACCTCCAACACCCGCGCATTTTCAAACCCTGCCCGGGCCACGAGCCTGCGCCTGGTTGTCCCCTGCAAGTCCTGAAGCATGCCCGAGCATACAATCACAACAGAAGAACGGGCAACCTCCAGACGGCTCAGAGAACAGAACACCCCCCATCCCTGCAGGGGCGAAAAATCTTTCGCCCTGCCATTTGTCACCAAGGGCGCGCGAAAAATTGGGATTCCGGCGGTAACAAGACCCTCGGGATTCATTCAACAGAGTGATTTAAGCGATTTTTCTCAGCCATTTTGAGTAAAGATCCACATCCATAGCGAAAAAGCTCTCATACAACCCTTATTCCGACTTGTGAGTATGGATTGCTCACATTTCTTATGAGAGTGGAGACCTGAGGTACCGACTCCATTTCTGGTAGGGGCGGTTGGTAACCGCACTGTCTTTGGTCGCCAATGTCCAAGCCGCGACAAAAGTATTGGAGCCAGTCAGGCGTGCCAGCCTGAATAGGGGCCTTCGACGCTGAGCCTGAATGTCGCGAGGAAAACAAACTGCTCAAGGACACTTTTACGCCAGCAGAGGAGCCGGACTCAATGCATACCCCGAACCCCAAATCGCCCCCAAACCCACTTGAAGTCCCATCCCAAACCCTCAAGTAGAATTTTCCCCATATATTTTAACTGTTTGCAGCATTGTCTCATAATGTAAATTATGTAAACTTTAAAATATGGGCAGGTGGAAGGGTCTTGCCTGGGTTGGGTTGCACTGCTACTCATTTGCCATGGGCTCAATGAGTGTGGCTCCCTTTTGAGATGCAGCTGCAGACTCGCAACCGGCCAGGCATTGATGGTCCTTTCGTTCCGTTCAAAGGCTGGTGAATTCAGGAGACCGTCCCTTGCCTGCTTAACAGAATGCGCGCTCTGGCAATGGATACAGTGGCATGCGGGATTGGGTTGCTGCGTCCTGGCATTCGAGCAACAAGCCTCTGTTTAGCGGATGCAGCCAAATTCGCTAAACCAGGCTTGCTATTCATGGATTATGTCATTTGAGAGGACACTGGGTGAATCTTTTTGCAGGTTGTTCATCGAGGTTGACATACATATCGTCGGGATTTTGCAGCCTGCCTCTTGTCAACCATTCTAACGGATAATTTTTATTAATATATCAGCGCTTGCATGGATATGTTTACTTAAAGTTAACCGACTGCAGGCGACTATTTTTTGTTTACCTGCTGTTTATTCGTGTTCACTTTGAAACCCTAACTCATGGGTGTCCTTCATGTTCACTTTTTGTCGACCCTCTGTTTTGCACCTTCTGTTTCTGCTCCTGGCCCTGGTGTGCGGTCCGGCCAGACACGGTGCCTGCGCTGACCAGCCCTTTTCCCAGTGGCTGGACCAGTACGGTGCCCACGATGTCCTGGAGCGTGAGCTGGCTGACCAGACGCCCACTCCCGAGGTCACCCTGACCCGGGCCCGGCTGCTGCTGCGCCTCAATGCCCCGCAGCAATCCCTGGAACTGCTCGATTCCCAGGCCCCCTTCCCCTCCCCTTCCCTGGAGGCCGAACGGCTCTGGTCCCGGGCCCAGGCCCTGCGCATGGACGGACAGGCCATCCAGGCCCTGCTGGCCTATACTGCCGCGGCCTCCCTCATGGAGCGGCCATCCCGGCAAAAGATGTTCGAGCAAGAACCGCAGCTGGACAGATTTTTCAAGGACGTGTGGCTGCACTGGTTCTGGTCCAGCTTCACCGGAAGCTCTGTCCAGAGCGATGAAGGACAGAAGATCATGATGCTCAAGTCCGCCAGGCTGGCAGCGGGTCTGTGGCCGGAAGACCGGTTCTGGAAGCGGGTGCTCGACCTGGACCCCTTTGCCGACCCCCCAGGAGACCGCGTCACGGTGCCTTTGGATATGGATGTCCTTCCCGTGCTTCAAAGCGACAGGGAAGCCATCGTCCGGAGCCTGGGGGCCTGCGCAGTCACGGACTGGCCCCGGGCACGAACGCTTGTCTCCGGGCTGTCCGGACTCGAGCTGCGCTCCTTCTGGCAGCTTTTCATCACCGCCCTGGAACAGGGAAGCTCCGCCCTGCCTTCCCGGAGCTCTTTTCTGCCCTGCCCGAACAGCGCTGCCTTCTGGGACCTGTACGGGCTTGATTTCGCCCTGAAAGATCAAGGGCGCTGGGTTGTCAGCGGGCCCGAGGCCGATTTCTGGCAGGACTTCCTGCACAATCTGGCCTCCCTGCCCCCAGCCCAGGCCCTGACCCGGATCAAGGCCGAGCTCGAGTCAACCCTGCTGGCACCGGAGATCACCTCTGCGCTCGGGCAGCTCTTCATGGCCTACAGCCTGCTGGACAGCCGCTTCGAGTCGGCGCTGCAGGAAAGTGCCTCCCCTGCCCCGGACTCTCTCCCCCTGAGCCTGCGCCTGGCCCGACTGGTGCTGGAACCCTCCCCCCCCGCTCCCACGCAGCTGCTGGACCCTTCAGGCCGAGATCTGGGCCCGGTGCTCTGGAAGCTCGCCCAGGCAGCAGGGAGAAGCGAACCCTCCCCACTGGCCAGCCCTTTCTGGCTCCGGCTCCCGGATACGGCACTCCTGACCGAAGCCCACCAGGCCTGGCCGCTGGACAGGAGTCTGGCCTATGCCGTGCATGCGGACCAGTGGCGCCAGTCCCGCGACACACGCTCGGCCAGGCGCATGTCCTTTCTCTACCCCCAGACCCTGCCGGGGCAGCAGGCACACCTGCTGCTGGCAAAAGAATACCAGGAAGAGGGCCGCAAAGATCTGGCCTGGCAATTATTGGACTCCATCCCCTTTGACCGGCTGGACAGCACGGTCCGGGACGACTTTCTCGAGGCCCGTGCCGGGCTGGCCATGGAGATGGGGCGGGAAAAACTGGCCCTGAGCAGCTATGAGGAGCTGCTGCGTCAGGATCCCGGACGCATGTCCGCGGACCGCAAGCTCAAGCTCGCCCTGCTGGCCCAG
>CAZQOG010000079.1:0-12370 GCA_964594925.1 uncultured Desulfohalobiaceae bacterium | reverse complement strand
AGAGCATCGTGGGCTACCTGCAGACCAGCCAGGTCCTGGCCCAGGCCAAGGACGCCCGATCCAACTTGGACGGCTTTCTCCGGATCCCTCTGGAGGCGGAGACCGGCACCGCCCTGAACAACTACTCCGGACGACTGGAGTTCAAGGACCTGGCCTTTGTCTACCCGGGCGGGTCCGGCCCGCTGTTCGAGTCGTTCTCGCTGCAGGTGCCCCCGGGGGGCTCGCTCCTGGTCCACGGACCCAACGGCTCGGGCAAGACCACCCTGGCCCGGCTGCTGGTGGGGCTGCTCGACCCTTCCCGGGGACAGATCCTGGTTGACGGCATCGACCTCAGGCAGATCGCCCCGGAGTGGTGGCGTTCCCAGATCGTGTACCTGCCCCAGGACCCCCTGTTCCTGAACGGCACCATCAGGGACAACATTACCATGAACAACCCGGACCTGGACAACGAACGTCTCAACACCGTGATCCGGGCGGCCGACCTGCGCGCCTTCCTGGACCAGACCCCCCAGGGCCTGGACGAGACACTCTTCGAAGGCGGCCGCACCCTGCCCATGGGTATCCGCCGTCGACTGGCCCTGGCCCGGGCCCTGGCCACGGACGGGCGCCTGGCCATATTTGACGAGCCCACCGAGGCCCTGGACGCTGCCGGGCGCAAGGCCGTGTTCCAGGTCATGTCCCAGATGGCCAAGGAAGGCCGCACCCTGGTCATCTTCTCCCACGAGCCCGGCGTGATCCAGGGCGCCCGCCTGCATGTGGATCTGGGGGTCAAGCCCGTTCCCGTCATCAAGACAACGCCGCCCCTGAAGATTCAGAACGTGCACGAGGCCGTGCAATGACCGAGACCGACCACGTCTTCCCAGGGCGCAGCGTCAGCCGCCGCACCCACCTCCTGGTGCTGCTGTGCATCCTGTGCTGCGTGGCCTTCCTGGCCTGGGCCTACACCGGGGAGCTGGACGTGGTCAGCTCGGCAGGCGGCGAGGTGGTCCCCCAGGGCAAGGTCAAGGAGCTCCAGCACCTGGAGGGCGGGATCGTCCGTGACATCCTGGTCCGGGAGGGCGAGACCGTCCAGGCCGGTCAGCCGCTGATCGAGCTGGAGACCACGGCCAGCGACGCCAGCGTGGAAGAGCTGGAGCTCAGGCTGCAATCCCTCAAGGTGGATGCGGTCCGCCTGGAAGCCGAGGCCACGGGCGCGTCCCGGCTCACATTCCCTGAGAATCTCAAAAACAGCTGCCCACGCCTGGTCGCCCAGGCCAGGACCCTCTTCCAGACCAAGCTGAACAGGCTGCAGAGCGAGATCGAGGCCCAGGAGGACGTCATCCGCCAGCGCCAGCAGGACATCCAGGAGCTGACCGTGCGCATCGACAACCTCAGGGACCGCCTGTCCCTGCTGCGCGAGCAGATCGATCTGAGCGAGGAGCTGCTCAAGGAAAACCTGACCACCCGCTACAAGCACCTGGCCTTTCTCAAGGAAGAGACCGAGATCACCAGCGCCATCGAGGAAAGCGCCGCAGCCCTGTCCCGGGCCAGCTCAGCCCTGGACCAGGCCCGGACGACCCTGAAACGCAACCGCCAGGCCTTTCAGGAGGAGGCCCGGGAGCAGCTCAAGATCGTGCGGCAGGAAGCCGACGAGCTCACCCAGCGCATGCGCCGGGTCGCGGACAACCTGCAGCGCACCGTGATCCGCTCGCCCGTGAACGGGGTGGTCAAGTCCCTGGCCGTGTTCACCCGGGGCGGGGTGGTCCAGCCGGGCGTGACCGTGGCCGAGGTGGTCCCGGCCAGCGACCGGCTGGTGGTGGAGGCCCACCTGCCCGTCGGGGACATCGGCTTCGTGCACCAGGGCCAGGACGCGGTCCTCAAGCTGCCCACGGCCGACGCCCGCCGTTTCGGGCAACTGGAGGGAACGGTCGCCCACGTCAGCCCGGACAGCTTCGTCACCCCCCAGGGCCAGGCCTTCTACGCCGTGCGCATCGAGACGGACAAAGACGCCTTCGAGCAGGGAGGCCTGGTCTACAAGCTCTACCCCGGCATGCAGGTCATGGCCTACATCCACACCGGCACCCGCACCGTGCTCGAGTACCTGGTCTCCCCCTTTCTTACCTCCTGGGACAGCGCGTTGCAGGAGCGGTGAGGAGGACGGCTTCGCTTTCATTTCCTGTCGACGTGACAAACATGAATTTACGCCCAGACCTCTTCAGCCACGTCAACGTTGAGTGTAACAGCCTCTGCAACCTGCGCTGCAAAACATGCCCGGTCAGTATCAAAAAACGTCCCTTTGCAGAGCTTTCAAACCATGCCCTGCAAAGCATCGTTGCTGATCTGAAGCAGATCGGATATTCGGGGAATTTCTCACCCCATTTTTATAATGAACCCCTGCTGGACCTGCGGCTGATCGAGTTCCTCTCCTTCACCAAAAAAAACCTCCCCCAGGTGACCATCAGCCTCTTCTCTAACTTCACCCGCATGACACCGGAGACCTTTCGCCGTCTGTGCGCTTCGACCGACAGGTTTGTGGCCACGATTGACGAAACAGCCATTTGGGAGTCTGTGTCGCGCCTCATGTCGAACATCACACCTGATGAACGAAAGCGGATCGTGACCAGGAGCCTGCACCGAGTGGGGCTGAGCAATCGAGCCGGGCTCATCGCTGCCAGCCACGAGGCCCTCCAAAAACCACGGCAGTGCATTTTTGCCTTGCAACACATCGACATCGATGCCTTCGGCAATGTGCACCTGTGCTGCAACGATTATGAAGGCCGTGCCGTTTTCGGGAACATCTATGAAAAGGGGCTGGTCGAAATATGGCAGGCGCCCGAATATGTCCGCGTGCGGCGCGACATCTCCGAGGGTCGCCCCGGGCATCCGCTATGCGCCGATTGCACCTGGGTCTTTGCCTGAACTCCTGCCAAGATGATTTTCTCGCTCCACTGCAAGGTTTTTCTGAATACCGCAGTTCCGTCCCGACCTACGCTTGGCACGATTCCGTTCCGCTCTCCTGGTCTATTGACCATTGGGCATCCTGATCCTAGTTTCAGGAAAAACTCGAACGAAAATATCAGAGAACCATGCCCACAGCCAAAATCCTCCCCCTGCATCACGTCTGTGACACCAGAAAACGCCTGATCAAGGCAACCGGTGCAGTGCTGTCCAGAGCGGGATTTGCCGGTCTCGGTCCGGATGCCGTGGCAGCCGAGGCCGGCGTCAAGCGCCGTCTCCTCTTCCACCACTTTGACGGGCTCGACGGCCTGGTCACGGCCTTCAGCCAGAGCCGCGAGTTCTGGCCGCCCGCCTCGGAGCTGATCGGCGGGGACGAGACCGTTATCAAGGCAATGACCGGCGAGCAACAGATGGCCACATTTTTCAAGCGCTACGCCCTGGCCCTGCTCAAACGTCCCCAGACCCTGGAGATCCTGGCCTGGGAGACCGTGGAGCGAAACGCCTTCTCCAGGTGCCTGGAGGAGGTCCGGGTGCGCACGGCCCTGGAGTTCTTCGAGCTCCTGCACGAGGACATCCCCGAGGACATCGACCTTTCGGCCATCGTGCTGGTCCTGGCCGCGGCAGTAAGCTTCATCGCCATGCGCTCGCGCGTCAGCCGCAGCTGGGGAGGCATCGACCTGCATTCGGAAAAGGGGTGGAAAAGGATCGAGGACGCCATCGATCTGCTCATGCAAGGGACGCTGGCGAATGAAGGCAGAGCTCAAAGCTGAAAGCTCAAAGCTGAAAGCAAGACAAGGAAACCTGCATATAGTTACAAATCAAATCCCTGGCGCTTTAATCGAAGCGCCTGTTCTATTTTTTCTTTTCTTACTCTTACTTTGAGCTTTGAGCTTTGAGTTTTCAGCTTAGAGCGCGGCAAAGCCGCTCCTACACCATCTCCTCCATCTCCGAAAAAAACGCGTCCTCATCGAACAGATCCGGGTAGTCCCGTTCCAGGCCGGGGATGGCTTTCAGGAAGGTGTCCCAGCCCTCGTAGACCTCCACGCGCCTGCCGTTGACAAAGACTTTGAAGCGGGTTCCCTCGGGGCACTTGTTCATGAGGATCTCGAAAGTGCCCTTGCCCGATCGCGCCGACCAGACCGCGGACCAGGATTTCTCGTCCCCCTCGGTCCGCTTGTACTTCTCGAAGTAGGCCTCGAAGATTTTTTTGATCCTGGCGTCGTCCATATCCCCCCCTTTGAAAGGCTGGCCCACGAAGGGCGCGAAGGGCACGAAATGAAGAAAGAAGAAACAACATCCTCAACGAAAACCGAAGAAGCACTTTCTTGCTCTGAATAAAAGAACCAAAGGCGCTTTTCAACTCGCGGGGTTTCCCTGTGAGTTGAAAATCCTATTGCCTCTCCTTCGTGTTCCTTCGTGCCCTTCGTGGGCACCGCCTCTACTTCGGCCCGATGCCCAGCTTCTTCTCCAGCTCGGCCACGGCCATGGTGGTCTTGATGACCGTGTCCGGGTTGAGGGACATGGTCTGGATGCCGCACTCCACCACGAA
Organism: uncultured Desulfohalobiaceae bacterium; assembly: GCA_964594925.1. Classification (GTDB taxonomy): domain Bacteria; phylum Desulfobacterota; class Desulfovibrionia; order Desulfovibrionales; family CAZUBS01; genus CAZUBS01. Next base: position 7,884 of record CAZQOG010000079.1, on the reverse strand, counting down.
CTCGGCGAACTCCACGTAGTCGCTCGGGGCCTGGCCGCAGATGCCGATGTACTTGCCCTTGTCCAGGCAGACCTGGATAACCTGCTTGACCAGACGCTTCACGGCCTCGTCGCGTTCGTCGTAGATCTCTGCCACCAGCGAGGAGTCGCGGTCCACCCCCAGGACCAGCTGGGTCAGGTCGTTGGTGCCGATGGAGAAGCCGTCAAAGACCGTGAGGAAGTCCTCGGCCAGGATGACGTTGGCCGGGATCTCGCACATGCCGATGACCTTCAGCCCGTCCTCCCCCTGCTTGAGCCCGAACTCGGCCATGGTCTGGATGACCTTTTCAGCCTCCTTCACCGTGCGCGGAAAAGGGATCATGATCTCCAGGTTGGTCAGCCCCATCTCCTCCCTGATCTTGCGCATGGCCTTGCACTCCAGGCCGAAGGCCTCCTTGTAGGACTCCGAGTAGTAGCGGGAGGCGCCCCGCCACCCGAGCATGGGGTTCTCTTCCCGGGGTTCGAACTGGCTCCCTCCGATGAGGTTGGCGTACTCGTTGGTCTTGAAGTCCGAGAGGCGCACAATGACCTTCTTGGGGTAGAACCCGGCCGCGATCATGCCCACGCCCTGGGCCAGCTTGTCCACAAAGTAAGCAGCCTTGTCCTCGTAGCCCAGGGTCCGCTCCTCGATCTTCCTGCGCGCCTCCTCGTCCTCGACCCTGTCGAAATCGAGCAGGGCCAGGGGGTGGATGCCGATGGAGCTGTTGATGATGAACTCCTCCCGGGCCAGGCCCACGCCCTGGTTGGGCAGGAAGCTTTTCTCAAAGGCCTGCTCCGGGCTGGCCAGGTTCAGCATGATCTTGGTCGTGGTGGCCGGGATGGACTCCAGGTCGGTTTCCTGGACCTCGAACTCGAGCAGCCCCTTGTAGACCCGTCCCTCCCCTTCCGAGCAGTCCACCGTGACCTCCTGCCCGTCGCTGACGGCCTCGGTGGCGTTGCCGGCCCCCACGATGCAGGGGATGCCCATCTCGCGGCTGATGATGGCCGCGTGGCAGGTGCGCCCGCCCCGGTTGGTGACGATGGCCGCGGCGATCTTCATGATCGGCTCCCAGTCGGGGTCGGTCATGTCGGTGATCAGGACCTCACCTTTGTTGAAGTCGCCGATCTTCTGGGCCTGCTTGATGATCCTGGCCTTGCCCTGGCCGATCAGCTCCCCCACGGCCTGCCCCGTTACCAGCACCTCGCTCTTCTCCTGCAGTGCGTAGACCTTGAGGGCGTTCAGGTCCTTGACCGAGTGCACTGTCTCCGGCCTGGCCTGGACAATGAACAGTTCATTTGATTCGCCGTCCTTGGCCCACTCGATGTCCATGGGCTTGAAATGCCCGGCTTTTCCCGAGTAGTGGTCCTCGATGGCGCAGGCCATGCGGGCCAGCTGCAGGACCTCCTCGTCCGAAAGCACCAGCCTGTGCCGATCCGCTTCGGGTACGTCCACGTTCTTGGTGGGTTGCTTGGCGTCCTCGGTGTAGATCATCTTGATGGCCTTCTCCCCCACCTTTTCCATGATGATGGGCCTGAAGCCCTGCTTGAGGGTGGGCTTGAACACGTACCACTCGTCCGGGTTGACCGAGCCCTGGACCACGTTCTCCCCAAGCCCGTACGAACCGGTGATGAAGACCGCGTCCCTGAACCCGGTCTCGGTGTCGATGGAAAACATGACCCCGCTGCAGGCCAGGTCGCTGCGCACCATCTTCTGCACGCCGATGCTCAGGGCCACGTCAAAGTGGTCGAACCCCTTGTCCACCCGGTAGGAGATGGCCCGGTTGGTGAAAAGCGAGGCAAAGCAGCGCTGACAGGCGTCGATGACCTCTTCCGGCCCGTGCACGTTCAGATAGGTCTCCTGCTGCCCGGCAAAGCTGGCCTCGGGCAGGTCCTCGGCCGTGGCCGAGGAGCGCACAGCCACGTCCACCTCGCTCTCGTAACGGTTCTCCAACTCCTGGTAGGCGTCGATCACAGCCTGGTGCAGGTCGTCCGGAAACTTAATATTTCGGATCAGGCGCCGGATACTCCGTCCCTTTTTGGACAGGTTCTCCATGTCGCCGGTGTCCAGGTCGGACAGGATGTCCCGTATCTTGTCCACGGCACCGGCCGAGTCCAGCACATGACGGTAGGCCTGCGCGGTTATGGCGAAGCCGTCAGGCACCCGGATGTCACGCTCTTTGAGCTCCTTGACCATTTCGCCCAGGCTGGCGTTCTTGCCCCCGACCAGGGCCACGTCGTCCATGTCGATCTCGTCGAACCAGAGAATGAAGGTCTTGTCCCGTTCCTGAGCGGTCATTGCGTGCTCCTCGTGCTTGCGTGCCTCTTGTTTTCGGACCGGGCTGCCTGCCCGGTCACTCTCTCTCACCTACTGTTGTGCACGATTTTTTCCAGCCCTGCCACTGCGACCACACAATCAGCTGCTCAAAATCCTTGGGCCGCCGTGTTCACACATCAAGAGTGACCCGGTTGCGGCCGTTCTTCTTGCTCTGGTACATCAGCGCATCGGCCCGGGCCACGATGTCCTCGCTGCTGTCTCCCTGCCGGACAATGGTCCCCCCCATGGAAACAGTCGGGTTGATGACCAGGCCCTGGTGGCTGGAAAAGCTCCGCTCCACCAGAATCCGGGTTCTCTCGGCAACCCTCCTGAGCAGGTCCTCGTCGACCTGGGCCAGGATGACCACGAACTCCTCCCCTCCCCAGCGCCCGAGAAAATCGAAGTTCCTGATGCTCGAGGAGAGCGTCCGGGCCACCATTCTGAGCACCCGGTCCCCTGCGGCGTGTCCGAACTGGTCGTTGACGGCCTTGAAGTGGTCGATGTCCAGAAAAAGCACTCCGAAGCGCCAGCCATAGCGCGCAAACTCGCTCAAGCGGTTCTCCAGGGTCATTTCACAGTAGACCCTGTTGCCGATACCGGTCAGCCCGTCTCTGAGGGTCGCCTCCTGCAGCTCCCGAATCTGTTCCAGGGCGGCCACCTTCTCGCTGTTGTCGCTGAAGATCTCCACCGCTCCCATGACCTCGCCCCTATCGTTGAAGAGCGGCATCGAGGTTACTTTGACCGCGACACGGTGGCCCTCCTTGTGGTGCAGGAAAACTTCCGCGCTGCGCTCCAGCCCGTCGCCCATGGTGGCGGCCAGGGGGCACCCCTCCAGGCAGAGCTGCCGCCCCTGCCCGTCCACATGGACCAGCAGGTTGTCGGCGCAGCTCTTGCCCAGGACCTCGGCGCTGGAGTAGCCGGTGATCTTTTCGGCCCCCTTGTTCCAGTAGGTGATGACCCGGTCCGGGTCGAGAAAATAGACCCCTTCAGAGAAGTTATCCAGGATCTCCCGGTAGGCTGCGTCGTCGAGGATGAGCTCAGCCACTGGTTCCTCCGCTTGTCTGTCCCTGCTCGGGACGCTCGTCCTCTTTTCCTTCCTCGTCTGCCTTCTCCATTTCCTCGGCCCCTTTTTTCCGCAGCCAGGCACTGATGTCCAGATCGCTGTACAGGATGTGGTCGATGAGCCAGCCCTTGATGAAGGCCAGCATCTCGTTGGGATCTATGCCCCCCTTGTCCCATAGCCGGCGTTGGTACTCCTTGACCTGGCGCACCAGGTCTTCATGTGTTTCGGCATGGGTCTGCAACCGAGGATAGCCAATGATCGCCATGTACTCCTCTTCCTTGACAAAATGCTGCACAGTGTACTCGCGCAGGTCGGTCACGGTCTTCGTGATGACCCGTTCGCCCTTGCCGGCATGAACGGCCGCAAGAAGAAGGTTGGCGATGTTGATGAGCTGCTGGTGCTGCTCGTCAATCTCGGGGATGCCCAAGCTGAGCTGCTCGGTCCATTCTATCCGGGGCATGATTCCTCCTCGAAAAGTTTGCGGGTTGTTCATCTGCCACTGTGCGTAACTTCCAAAACATACGCCCGGGGGTGTCACCTTCCCCGTCCATTTCGAGCCCTTGATTGACTTTCGCCATGTTCCTCCACAAAATACTCCCATATGAAAGGAGGATTTCGATGACCCAGGAACAACAGGAACAGAAACTCGATCTGAGCTTTACCCGGACCACCAAGGACATGGCCATGGCCGCGCTTGTGGGGGCGGTCATTGCCACGCTGCTGATCGTCTTTTTCTACTTCACCTTCCGCCAGGACGTGAGCACCACCACCCAGCGCCTGGAGCGGATCGAGAGCACGATAGCCTCGGTGGAGCAGCAGATGGACAACCTTCAGGAGCTGCCCGAGGAGGTCCGCCGCACCATGGTCCTCCAGCTGCTCGGCGAGCTGTCGCGCAATGCGGCCACCCTTAAGGGGCAGCTCCAGGACGAGGACCTGCAGCAGAAGATGTCCACGGTTCAGGAGCTGGTCCAGGACGTGCAGCAGTCCTACCAATGAAAAGAGGGCGCGTGCAACGTGCCCCTACAAGACCGTTGAAAAATACCTTTTCGGGTATTCACCCCACGGGTGAGCTGACCCTCACCAGCGGCTTGTGGCGGCCTGCCAGGCGCTGGTAGCGCTCCTTGGGGTAGCCAAGGGCGATGACTGCATGGACTGACTCATCTGCCTGCAGCCCCAATCGGCGCCCGATTGCAGGATCGCGCCGCAGGGCTTCCACGGCGTAGCCGATCAGGCAGGACCCAAGGCCCAGGCAATGTGCGGCCAGGAGCATGTTCTGGGTGGCCAGCAGGGCGTCCTCTGCCGGGCAGCTGCCGCCCGGCAGGGAGCCGACCAGGACAAGCGCCGGCGCCCCGTGAAACAGAAGGTCCTCGCCGGTATCCTCCCAACGTTGCAGGGCCTGCTCCACCGAGTCCAGGTGGCGCTGCCTGTACCCATCCAGCTCAGGCTTGCCCACCATCTTGAGCAGCTTGCACAGCCATGCCCGGCGGGCCATCCGGTTCAGCCTGCCAAAGAACGAGCCCACGAGATCACCGACCCGGACCACGTCCCCCCGGGTCGGGACCAGGGTGAAGGTCCATTTCTGGCTGTTGGTTCCTGAGGGGGCGGTGATCCCGGCCCGGACCAGGTCCTCGAGCAAACCGTTGGGAACGGGACGTTGCAGGAAGTTGCGGCAGGAGCGCCGGGAGGCCAGGAGCTGCACCAGCCGTGCAGCGGGAAACCCGCCGTGGGGGATCCATTTGTCTTCGAGCCGGAAGGTGGCATAGGAACCCGGCCAGGCATCCCTGTCCGTGTTCCGGACGGCGTCTGCCGGACAAACAGCCGCGCAGTGATCGCAGTCGAGGCAGGGCTGCCCGGAATGGACTGCCTTTTGGCCCTCCATGGACAGGACCCCTGAAGGGCACACCTCGATGCACCGGCCGCACCCGGTGCACTGCGCAGCGTCTATGGTGATGTGCATGTTGTGCCTGGGCGAAAAGTCTCTACTGGCGACGCCCGGTACCAGGCAGCAAACGGCCCAGGGAGGCACTCTCGTACATGGTCAGCTCCCACCGGTCGCCCGTCTCGTCGTGGCGCAGGATGTACACGCCGTCGTCGTCCCCCAAAAGCTTGAAGTATCGGTGGTCAGGCCCGACCCAGCGATCCAGGATCTGCTCGACCCGGATCCACTCCTGCCCGACGGCGAATCTCCTGGGTGTCTCCTCTCCCCTGTACCCTGCATGGCACGCGACCCGCACCTGAAAGGGGGCGTGCTTGCCTGAAGCCGCAGCCATTCCTCCCCCTACAGAAACAGCAGCAGGCTTACAGCCATGACCATCATGCCGGAAACCATGCCGTAGACGGCAAAATGAGGGTGCTCGCTGTATTCCCGGGCCGCGGGCAGCAACTCGTCCAGGGAGATGAACACCATGATCCCGGCCACCATGGCAAAAACCAGCCCGAAAAGCGCTTCACTCATGAAGAAGAACAGGAGCACAAACCCGACCAGCGCGCCGAGAGGCTCGGACAGCCCGGAGAGAAAGGACAGGGTGAAGGCCTTGCGCCGGCTCCCAGTGGCAAAGTAGATGGGCACGGCCACGGCAATGCCTTCAGGTATGTTGTGGATGGCTATGGCCACGGCAATGGGCAAACCCAGGACGGGGTCCCTGAGGGCGGCGGTAAAGGTGGCCATGCCTTCGGGGAAGTTGTGGATGGCAATGGCCAGGGCCGCCATCATGCCCATGCGGTACAGGTTTTGGTCGCGCTCCACTCCTGCGGGGTCGTACTCCAGGTCCTCGACCTTGCGCACGGCGTGGGGGTTCTCAAAGGAAGGGACCAGCCGGTCGATCGTCCCGATCAGCCCGATCCCGGCAAAGAAACCCACCACCGTGGCCCAGGTCCCGGCGACCAACCCCCACTCGGCGGTCAAGGCCTCCTGGGCCTTTGGAAAGATCTCCACGAATGAGACATAGATCATCACCCCGGCGGAAAAACCAAGGGCCGCCGACAGGAACTTGGTGTTGGTCCGGTTGGAAAAGTAGGCCATAGCGCTGCCGATGCCCGTGGACAGGCCGGCAAAGAGCGTCAGGCCAAAAGCGATTCCTACATTTTCCATACTCTGTGCACAGCATGACCCGGATTTGCCTGCAGTGCAAGGCACACAATCGAAAAGAGATGGAAGCTCGAAGCTGGAAGCTGGAAGCAAGAGGAAGCGCGTTCGAAGTTCGAAGTTCGAAGTTTGAAGCAAGAGAAAGAATCAGGGCAAGGGGAAGAAACCTACATTCCACGTTTTTCATCTCTTGCTTCAGGCTTCCAGCTTTGAGCTTCCAGCTCTCCTCCTTGCACTCGACCTTGCGCCCGGGTATTCCTTGAACCCGACTGATGCCCCGGCCCCCGGCAGTGCCTGGCATTTGTTTTGGCGGCCAGCCACCTTGTAGCGACACGACGCGTAGCATGGAGACCCGCCCATGGACTTAAAGCTCCTCAGCACCACTTTCATCACTCTTTTCGTGGCCGAGCTCGGCGACAAGACCCAGCTGGCCTGCATGCTGCTGACCGCTGAAACGCGCAAGCCCTGGACAATATTCGTGGGGGCGTCGCTGGCGCTTGTCCTGGTCAGCCTGCTGGGCATCCTCCTGGCCGACATGGTGGGCCGGGTCATCGACCCGACCATCATCAAGAAGGTTGCCGCGCTGGGTTTTGTGCTGGTGGGGGTGTTGATATTCTTTGACAAGCTGTGATGGTGGCGGACACCGGTGCTGTCGAGGAAGGGCACGTGCAACGTGCCCCTACGGTCCCGCACATGTCTGCAACGTGTACCCCCGCGGTCCGTGAATTGATCATCCTGCCAGGTGCATGTAGAGTTCCCCCATGCCCACAACGAGACCGACCCTTCCAGTCCTGTTTCTGATTCTGGTGCTCTCCCTGCTCCCTGGAACTTCCACGGCAGGGACGGACGGGGTGACGCGTTCACACGCCCTGGCCATGAGCGGCCACCCAAGGTACGAGGCCGGCTTCAGCCACTTCGACTACGTCAACCCCGAGGCTCCCAAGGGGGGGATGATCCGCCAGGCAGCCATCGGCACCTTCGACTCCCTCAACCCTTTCATCGCCAAGGGCAACCCGGCCCAGGGCCTGGGCCTGACCTACGACACCCTGACGGTGAAATCCGATGACGAGCCCTTTACCGAGTACGGTCTGTTGGCCGAAAGCATCGAGCTGCCCGAGGACCGCTCCTGGGTCGTCTTCCACCTGCGCCCCGAAGCCAGGTTTCATGACGGAACCCCTGTGCGGGCCGAGGACGTGGTCTTTTCGTTCAACGCCCTGGTGGAGAAAGGCTCACCCACCTACGCCAGGTATTATGCAAACGTGGCCGAGGTGGAGGCCCTGGACGCACACCGCGTCAGGTTCACCTTCAGCGGCGATTCCAACCAGGAGCTGCCCCTGATCGTTGGCCAGCTCCAGGTCCTGCCCCGCCACTACTGGCAGGACCGGGACTTCTCCAGAACCACCCT
>CAZQOG010000078.1:8484-12622 GCA_964594925.1 uncultured Desulfohalobiaceae bacterium | reverse complement strand
TGTAGGCCAGCTCCCGCCCGTCACTATCCAGGGTGTGGCGGGTCGTGGAGACGCGCTTAAACCCGGCCTCGATGTCCCGGTCCGAAGATGTGGCGTTTCCCTCCCCGGTTTCCGGGGATTGCCCGGCAAGGGTTGTGGACACCCCGGGGCAGATCAGCACCAGGCTCAAGATCACCAGGGTTGTGGTCAGGGTGTGCATTTTCACTCCTCCTGAAGTTTCGTTCACAGGAAACGCTAGCATGGATTTCCGGGCAGACAAAGGGAGGGGGTGGACAAAAGGCAGGGGGGTGGACGGAGTGGACTGAGTGGACAAAACCTAAGAAGTGGACGAAGTGGACCCCCCAAGAGCAAAACCTGATTTTCTCTTTGTCGTCCACTTCGTCCACTTCCCCTGCCTCTGTCCACTTCGTCCACTCCGTCCACACCCTTCTTCTCTCTTGTCCGGGAGCTGGATTGTGCTACCCTGAAGGCTTGCATCGGGATTTTCCGCCTGACCATGAAAATCCCAGGAACTTTACGACCAATGCTTTCAAACGGGAGGACGTTGCATGGAACCCATCGGACCGCTCATGCACGAGCACAGGCTGATCGAGCGGATGATCGCCGTCCTCGATGCCGAGGCCGGGCGTCTGGAGCAGGGAGGTCGGCCGGACCTTGGGCTGCTCTTTCAGGGAGTGGAGTTCATCCGCACCTACGCCGACAGGTTGCACCACGGCAAGGAGGAGGACATCCTGTTCGCGGCCCTCAAGGACAAACCCCTCAGCCGGGAGCACGAGGACATGCTGCAGGAGCTGATCGAGGACCACAAGTACGGCCGGCGGCTGGTGGGGGAGCTCAAGGAGCAGGGCAACCAACTGGCCGAGGGCGGTGACGCCTCCAAGATCGCAGGCGCCCTGCGCAAGCTGACCGACTTCTACCCCAGGCACATCGAGAAGGAGGACAAGCACTTCTTCCATCCCGTGCTCGAATATCTGAGCAAGGAGGAGCGCCGGGACATGCTCGCCTCCTACGAGGACCTGGAGCGCCGCCTTGTCGACGAACGGTTCAGGGACATGGTCCAGGGGCTGGAGGGCCTTACGGGAGGTGGTTGATGTCAGCGGCTCAACCAGAGGAGAAGATCCCTCCGGTTGACTTTGTCAGGCCCGTCTGGAGGATGGCGGGTCACGGATCTTTTTCCTGAGGCAGGGCCGCTTCCGTCCTGAACTGTCCACTACGTCCACGCCGTCCACCACGTCCACACTGTCCACCAGGTCCACGCCGTCGACTGAAGCAGCCCTCGGCGTCCCCCCTACTCTTCCTTCCAGTCCTTGATGTCCAGGTCGATGGAGGTCAGGCCGTTGTAGTGGTTGAGGCGGGGGGTGTAGGCGAAGCGGGCGGTCTTGCCCTGGATGGACGGCCCCAGGGTCTTGGCCTGGCGCCAGGCCTTGCCCCAGAGGGTGATGTTGGAGCCGGGCTCCTTGAGGGCCAGGGAGACGTGCTTGCCCTTGAACACCCGGCGGGTGGTCACGTGCACCGGTGGGGAGGCGAAGAGCGGCTTGGGGTTGCCGAGGCCGAAGGGCTGCAGCAGCTCCAGCTCTTTGAGCAGACAGTGGTCGATGTCGGCAAAGCCGAGCTCGGCGTCGAGGGTCAGGCAGGGGCGGGACGGTGTTTCCCCGAGCCGGCTTGTGACCACCCGGTCGAACTCCAGGCGCAGGTCGTCGAGCGCGCCCTCTTCCAGACGCAGTCCCGCGGCCTGGGGGTGGCCGCCAAAACCCGAAAGCAACGGGGCGCACTCGGTCAGGCCGGCAAAGAGGTCAAAGGCGGGGATGCTGCGCCCGGAGCCCTTGAGACCGTCCTTGTCCCGGCACAGGATGAGCACCGGCCGGTTGAAGGCCTCCACCACCCGGGAGGCCACGATGCCGATGACCCCCTGGTGCCAGTCCGGGCCATAGAGCACCAGGCCGGCCCGGTGCTCCTGCTCCCCGGCCTGCTCCAGGGCCGCGACCAGGATGCCTTCCTCCTGCTTGCGGCGCGCGGCATTGAGGGCGTCCAGCTCTTTGGCCAGCCCCCGGGCCTGGGTGTGCTCCCTGGCCAGGAGCAGGTCCAGGGCCAGGCGGGGGTTGCCGAGCCGCCCGGCGGCATTGATCCGCGGCGCCAGGCTGAAGGCCACGCTGCCGGAGCCCATGGGGGCGCTTGCGGGCAGGCCGCTGGCCTCCTTGAGGGCGAAGATGCCCGGGCGCTTGGCCTCGGTCAGCAGCAGCAGCCCGTTCTTGACCAGGATGCGGTTGATGTGGGTCAGCCTGACCACGTCGGCCACGGTCCCCAGGGCCACCAGGTCGAGGTGGCGCCGGATGTCGGCCGCTTCCCCCGGGAGCCGCGAGTTCAGGGCGGCGGCAAGCAGAAAGGCCACGCCCACACCGGCCAGGTCGGGGGAGGGGCAGCCGCCGATCCTGGGGTTGACCACGGCCTGGGCCGGCGGCAGCTCCTCCGGTGGCAGGTGGTGGTCGGTGACCACCACGGTCATGTCCAGCTCCCTGGCCCGGGCGATCTCCTGGTGGCTGGAGATGCCGCAGTCCACGGTGAGCAGCACCTGGGCCCCGGCTGCGGCAAGCCGCTCCACGCCCTTGAGGTTCAGGCCGTAGCCTTCCTCGAGACGGTCGGGAATGTGGCAGTCGACCTCGATGCCGCGGCTTGCGAAGAAGTCGATGAGCAGGGCGGACGAGGTCAGGCCGTCCACGTCGTAGTCGCCCCAGATCACCAGGCGCCTGCCCCGGGCGAGCTCTGACGCGAGACAGTCGGCAGCCTCCTCCAGGCCGTGCCACTCCGACAGGGGGGGGAGGTGGCGCAGCCCCGGGCTGAGAAACATGTCCATGGCCTTAAGGCCCTGAAGCCCGCGTTGCTGCAGCAACCGCACCAGCAGGGGCGAGACCCCGAGCTGGGCGGCCAGGGACGGCACTGCCGGGCCCGGGGGGCCGGCCGGCCTCATCTCCCAGTCAAAAGCAGTCACAGCCACCTGCTTTCGGGAACGCGGTTCAAGGGGCCGGGTCACGCGAGGTTCTTGTCCCTGATGAACTCGAGGAACTTGCCTGCCTCCTCGAGCCCCGGGTTGAGCTCCAGTGATTTCGTGAGGTGGGCCACGGCCTTTTCGTGGTTGCCGGTGCCAAAATAGGCCCTGGCCATGTTGTAGTGCAGGTTCTCGTCCTCCTGGCTCAGCTCCAGGGCGCGCTGGTAATAGGTCACGGCCTGATCGAACATCTCGTTCTTCCTGAGGTTGATGCCGAAGTCGTTGAAGAGGTGCTTGTGCTCGGTTTCAAAGGCCGCGTCCAGCTTGACCAGGCGCTGAAAGATGTCACTGGCCTTGGCCGTGTCCCCCCGGTCCAGGTAGGTCAGCCCCAGGCCGAAGTTGGCCTTGATGTTTTCCTCGTCCACCTTGAGGGCGTTGCCGTACTCGAACTCGGCGCTGAAGTACTCCCCCTTGGAACGGTGCCGGTCGGCCCGGGCCACGGTCTTCTTCAGCTCCTGCATCTTGGGGTAGACGGTGTAGGTGTAAAACTCGGGCTCGGGGGAGAAATGGGTCAGGAACTCCTCCTTGGAGAGGACCTTCTTGGGGCCGGAGGGGACGTAGTTGATGTTCAGGGGCTGGACCTCGATCCGGTCGTTGTCCAGCTCCTGCACCATCCAGTAGGTCTTCTGGATGGTCCTGCGCTGGGTGGTTCCCGTTCCCACCTTCATCATGCTCTGGGTGGAGAAGACTCCGGTGATCCTGCCCCGTTCGTCCTTGAGCTTTTCCAGCTGCTCTACGTGCTCCGTGCTGTTCTCGGCCATGGGGAAGTTCCTTGGGTTGTGGTTCAGCCCAAACTCGCTCAAGCCCTGAGCATTCGCTCCAGGATGTTGCTCAGGGCGGCTGCCGGGTCAGCCGCCCTGGTGATGGGACGGCCCACCACCAGAAAATCAGAGCCCCTGGCCACGGCCTGCTCCGGGGTCACTGTGCGTTGCTGGTCATCCCCTGCCGGACCGGTGCGTATCCCTGGGGTGAGACAGAGAAAGCCCCTGCCGCAGGCCGACTTGACAGCGGCGGCCTCCCTCCCGGAGCAGACCACGCCGTCCAGCCCCCAGAGGTGCGCTTTTTCAGCCAGTCTCAGGACCATCTCCCCGGAGG
>CAZQOG010000078.1:0-8384 GCA_964594925.1 uncultured Desulfohalobiaceae bacterium | reverse complement strand
TCCAGCCCCCAGAGGTGCGCTTTTTCAGCCAGTCTCAGGACCATCTCCCCGGAGGAAATCCCCGAAACGTCCCAGGGCAGGTCCTCGCTCTCCAGGCTGGTGAGCAGGGTCACTCCCAGCAGCAGGGGTCTGGATCCTTTCCCGCAGTGAACGGGAAGTCCCTCCAGGGCGGCCTCGGCCATGGCCCGCCCGCCCAGGACGTGTATGTTGACCATGTCGGCGCCTGACCCGGTCACGGAGCGCACCGCCCCCCTGACCGTGTTGGGGATATCCATGAACTTGAGGTCCACGAAGACCTTGAAGCCCAGCGCCTTGAGCCCGGCCACAACACCAGGCCCGGCAGCCGTGAAAAGCTCCAGCCCCACCTTGACCCAGGAAACCCGGTTCTGCAATTGCCCGGCCATGTCCAAGGCCGTTTCCGGGCTGTCGAAATCCAGGGCAACCACCAGCTCAGCCACGGCCGTTCTCCCAGGAGGCAAGGATGTCCGCCAGGGCCTGGCGGTGGTAGTGGGGCCTGGTCTGCTCGGCCAGGTACACGGCCCGGAGCTGGTCATAGGCCTGCTGCAGGTCGCGGTTCACGATCCAGTAATCGAACTCGTCCGCGGCAGCGATCTCGTGGCGGGCATTCTCCAGCCGGCGACCCACGGTCGCGGCATCGTCCGTGGACCGCTTGGCGAGTCTCTCCTCAAGGGCCTGCCGCGACGGGGGGAGCACAAACACCGAGCAGCCCCCTGGCAGGTTGCGCTTGAGCTGCCTGGCCCCCTTGACGTCGATGTCGAAGATCACGTCCCGGCCCTCCAGAAGCAGGTCCAGGGTGGGCTGCAGCGGTGTTCCGTAATAGTTTTCGTGCACCTCGGCCCACTCGGCAAACTCCCCCTTGTCCCGCAGCTCCTGGAACGTGGACGTGTCCACGAACCTGTAGTCGCTGCCGTCGACCTCCCCCGGGCGGGGGGGCCTGGTGGTGATGGACACGGAGAAGGAGATCCTGGGGAACTCGGCGCGCAGCATGCGGATCAGGGTGGACTTGCCCGTGCCCGAGGGCCCGCTGAGCACCAGGAGGATCCCGCGCCGCTCAGTCACCGCTGCCCCCCTCATGGTCCACGACATACCTGTGGCCGATGGTCTCGGCCTGGATGGCGGACAGGACCACGTGGTTGGAGTCGGTGATGATGATCGACCTGGTCTTGCGGCCCTGGGTGGCGTCGATGAGCCGGCCTTCCTGGCGGGCATCCTCGCGCAGCCTGCGCATGGGCGACGAGTTGGGGTTGACGATGGACACCACCCGTGAGCTGACCACGAAGTTGCCAAACCCGATGTTCAAGAGCTGCTGCTTGTTCATGGCTACTCCAGATTCTGCACTTGTTCCCGGCACTTCTCCAACTCGGTCTTGATCTCTATCACAATCCGGCTCACTTGAGTATCCTGGGCCTTGTTGCCGCAGGTGTTGATCTCCCGGAAGCACTCCTGGAGCAGGAAGTCGAGCCTCCTGCCCCCGCCCTGCTCCTTGTCGAGCAACCGCTTGAGCTCCACGAAGTGTGTCCCGAGCCTGGTCAGCTCCTCGGAGACATCCATGCGGTCTGCGATCAAGGCCAGCTCCTGGAGCATGCGCTCGTTGTCAAAGGATGCCCCGGCTTCGTCCAGGAGCAGCCCGACCCTTTCCTTGAGGGAGGCAAAGCGCTCGGGGGCCAGGGATTCAGTGGCCGTGCGCAGGTTTTCGAGCAGGGTGACCAGCCGGCTGGTGCGCTGGGCAAGGTCCACCCTTAGGGCTTCCCCCTCCCGGTGCCTGGAGCGGTTCCAGGCCTCCAGGGCCTGACGCAGGCCGGCAGTGAGGTCGGCCAGCACATCGGGGTCGGGTTCCGCAGACAGATCCTGCCACAGGGCTGAGATGTGCAGCAGGCGGTTGTAGTCCGGTTCGAACCTCTCCCCGCGCTCCTTGGCCAGCTCCTCGACCTTGTCCAGCATGGCCGCGGCCAGCGGGGCGTTCAGGGTCACCCGCAGGGCCTTGGAGCGCGCGATCTGGACCGTGCAGCCGATGTCCACCCTCCCACGGCTGGCCGCCTCCCGGACCATTTTCTCGAACTCGGCCTCCATGGAGGCCAGAAAGGAAGGTATCTTCCAGCGGATGGCCAGCTGCTTTCCGTTGACACTGCGGATCTCCCAGGTCTGGGAGCAGTGCTCGCTCTGGCCGTCGTGGCGGCCGTATCCAGTCATGCTGTAAAACATGGATCTCTCCGGTGGTTCGCTCGTGGGGTTTTCACGGGGTATCAGAGCAGCCCGGCCTGTTGGAGCTGGGTCTTGTAACGGTCTCGAATCCGGGTCAGCACGGACTGCACCTCTATCCCGGCATAGTCGAAAAAGGTCCAGGGCAAAGCCTGCCAGCCCGACTTGCGGTAGAGCAGGGTCAGGTCGGCCCAGATCCCCCGTCCCAGATAGATGCGGTGGGCATTGTTCTTGCCCGTGGCCAGGACGAACCGCTCCAGGGTCAGCCAGCCGGGGTCGATGTTGACCCTGCGCCGTCCGTCCCCGCGGGCCAGGCGCTGCTCCAGGGCATTGGTGCGCAGCTTCATCTCCACCAAACGGTCCTGCTCCACGAGCTGAACAAGGCTCAGAAAGCGGCGCAGGATCGGCGTGCCAAGCTCGGCATCGTAATAGGAGGTCTCGGTAAAGGCAATCGGCTCGGTGAGCAGGTCGATGGGACCGAAGGAGTGCTCCAGGATGTGCGGCAGCTCCCCCGTGAGCAAGGCCCGGTCCGAGCTGAGCAGGGACAGCACCAGCTTGGCCGGGACTGGCGGGGCCGGGCGGCTCATTGTCCATCCTCCGGCAGGCAGACCCTGATCGCGTCGTCCACGACCCCCAGCGGCCGGGCGGCAACGAGGGTCCCGGGGCCGATTCCGGGTAGGGGGTGGTCGAACAAACACTCGGCATAGTGCCGGCTCACCCCCTTGGCCGGGCTGCCTCCCTGAAGGACCACCTCCAGGCGGGGTTCCCGGCACAGCCGCTGCAGAAAGGCCGTCTTTTTCCCGGACAGCAGCCCGCGCAGGCTGCGGCTGCGCTGCTTGACCTCGGGGGCAGGCACCCGGCGCGGCATGGAGGCGGCAGGGGTGCCCGGCCGGGGAGAAAAGCTGAACACGTGGCCGTAGGAGAAGGGCAGGCCCCCGGCAAAGTTTCGGGTCAGGTTGAAATCCTGCTCGCTCTCCCCGGGGAATCCCAGCAGGAAGTCGGCCCCCAGGGCAAAAAAGGGCCAGACCCGGTGCAGGTCCCGCACAAACCCGGTCACCTGGTCCGGGGAGTAGTGTCCCCGCCCCATGCGCTTGAGCACCTCGGGGCTTGCGCTTTGCAGTGAAAGGTGGAGGTGGGGGACGACCAGGCTGCACCGAACCAGTGTTTTCAGGGCCTTGTCCCCGAGCTGGGAGGGCTCCAGGGAGCTCAGCCGCAGCCTCGGCGGGCTTGGAAGATCCTGCAACCCTTTCTGGAGCCGGACCAGGAAGTCCCACAGGTCCTCGCCGGGGACCAGGTCCCTGCCGTACTGGTTCAGGTTTGTCCCGCTGACGATCAGCTCCATGACCCCGGCCCGGGCCAGGCGCAGGGCTTCGGCCAGGGAGTCTTCGGGGGGGCGGCTGCGGGCCGGACCCCTGGCATCGGGCACGATGCAGTAGGTGCAGCGGTGGGAGCAGCCGTCCTGGATCTTGAGCACGGCCCGGGAACGGTTGTAGCCGGAGACGGCAAAGCCAGGCCAGGAGGTGTCCCGGACCGGCAGGGGGCTCGGCTGGGACAGTGGGGAAGTAAGCAGGCTGTCCTTTTCCGACTGGGGCACCAGCCGGGTCACCCCGGGCAGGGCGATAAGCTCGGACCCGTGGACCTGGGCCGCGCACCCCGTGACCACGATGTCCGCCCGAGGGGCCAGCCGGTGCAGGCGGCGGACGGTGCTGCGCACGTCCTGCACGGCCCGGGCGGTCACGGCGCAGGTGTTGACCACCACCACGTCGGCCCGGGGCGGGTCAAAGCATTCGACAAGCCCCTTCCCGGTCCAGGCTTCCCTGAGGGCTTGGCTTTCGTACTGGTTGATCTTGCAACCCAGGGTCTTGAGGAAGAAGCGCTTACCCATGGACCGTGCCTCCGGCAAGCACGCGGCCCCGCTCAGAGTAGAAGGCCGCCACCTGCCCGGGGGCGGCCTTTGCCCGCGGGGAGCGAAAGCGGACCATGAACCCTTCCCCCAGGGGTGTGACCTGGGCCGGCTTGGCCGCGTGGCGGTAAATGGTCTGGACCAGGACCGGGGAGGGCCACTGCTTGAAAGGGACCAGCATATTGAGCCCGGAAACTGTGCAGCGGTCGGTCATGAGCTCTTCGCGGGGACCGACCAGCAGGGTGTTCGAAGCCGTGTCCCTGCCCAGGACGTAGAGGGGCTCGGAATGGGCGATGCCAAGCCCCCTGCGCTGTCCCAGGGTGTAGCGCCACAGCCCCAGGTGGCGGCCCACGACCCGGCCGGAGGGCAGGGAGACGTCCCCGGGGCCCGGCAGCGGCACACCCTGCTGTTCGATAAATGAGCGGTAATCGTTTCCCGGGACAAAGCAGATCTCCTGGCTCTCCTTGACTACGGGGACCGGCAGGCCGCGGCGGGCGGCCTCCTGCTGCACCCCGCTCTTGAGCTGCCCGCCCAGGGGAAAGTGTGTGCGGCACAGCTGCCCGGGTGTGAGCAGCGACAGGAAGTAGCTCTGCTCCTTGACCGGGTCGGCCCCCCTGTACAGGGCCGGGGGGTGCGCGGGGTCGGGCTCGACCCGGGCGTAGTGGCCGGTGGCCATGGAGTCGGCCCCCAGCTGCAGCGCCGCGTCGAGCAGCAGGCCGAACTTGATGGAGCGGTTGCACCAGGCGCAGGGGTTGGGTGTCCTGCCGTCCAGATACTCCTTTACAAAGGGCCGCACCACCAGCGAGTGGAACTCCTGCTGCAGATCGACCAGCTCAAGGGGCACGCCCAGCCGGTCACAGACTTCGGACAGCCCGCACAGGACCGATTCGGTGCGCGGGGTGGGGGGCAGGAAGCGGGCGTGCAGGGCCAGCACATCGTGGTCCTGGTCCCTGAGCAGGGCCAGGGCCACCAGGCTGTCCACGCCTCCGCTTACGGCAACGGCAATGGTCATGACCGGTCTAGAGTGCTGCGGGGCGGGGAAGGCTGGGCAGGGTCTTTTCCAGGAGGTGGCCCACCTGGAGCAGCCGCTCCTCCCCAAAGGCCGGTCCGATGAGCTGCAGGCCCACGGGCATGCCGGAGTCTTTGCCAAGCCCCGCGGGAAGACAGAGTCCGGGCAGCCCGCTCAGGTTGAGGGGGGTGGTGAAGATGTCCGTGAGGTACATCTGCAGGGGGTCGTCGGTCTTCTCCCCCAGCCGGAAGGCCGTGGTCGGGCTGGCCGGACCCACGATGACGTCGCAGGAGGCAAAGGCCGATGTAAAATCGTCCCGGATGAGCCGCCTGACCTGGGCCGCCTTGCGGTAGTAAGCGTCGTAGTAGCCGGCCGAGAGCACATAGGTGCCCAGGATGATGCGGCGCTGCACCTCCTCGCCGAACCCGGCGGACCTGGTTTGCCGGTACATTTCCTTGAGCTCGGTGGCACTTTTGTCCCGCAGGCCGTAGCGGACCCCGTCGTAGCGGGCCAGGTTGGAGCTGGCCTCGGCCATGACCACGATGTAGTAGGCGGCGATGGCATACGGGGTGTGGGGCAGGGACACGGACACGATCTTCGCCCCCAGCCCCCGGGCCTGCTCGATGGCCGTACGGCAGGAGGCCTCCACCTCGCTGTCGAGCCCTTCCCCCAGGTACTCGTCCGGCACGCCCAGGGTCAGGCCCCGCAGGTCGCGCCGTCTGTCGAGCGCGCCGAGATAATCGGGCACGGCGCGCTCCACCGAGGTGGAGTCGCGGGGATCGTGGCCGGCCACGACCTGGAGCACGGCAGCGCTGTCCTCGACGGTCCGGGTCAGGGGACCGATCTGATCCAGGGAGGAGCCGTAGGCCACCAGCCCGAAGCGGGACACCCGGCCGTAGGTGGGTTTCAGCCCCACCACGCCGCAGAAGGAGGCGGGCTGGCGGATGGACCCACCGGTGTCCGTGCCGATGGAAAAAGAAGTCTGGCAGGCAGCCGTGCTGGCGGCAGACCCCCCGCTGGACCCGCCCGGAACCCGGTCCAGGTCCCAGGGGTTGCGGGTGGGGAAAAAGCTCGAGTTTTCCGTGGACGAGCCCATGGCGAACTCGTCCATGTTGGACTTGGCCAGCACCAGGGCCCCGGCCTGCTTGAGGCGGGCGACCACGGTGGCGTCGTAAACGGGCACGAAGTCCTGGAGCATGCGCGAGCCGCAGGTGGTAGGCACCCCGGCAGTGGTGACCACATCCTTGATCACGGCTGGGACGCCCCACAGGGGGCGGGTGGGGTCGGGCCCTTCCCGGTCCAGGGCCCGGGCCTGCTCAAGGGCCTGCTCTTCCTGGACGCACAACAGGGCCCTGATCTTCGGATCGGTGTCCCGGATCCGGTCCAGGCTGGCCCGCACGGCGTCCTCGGCCCGGACCTCCCCGGCCTGGAGCTTTTGGCGCAGGGCAACGAGAGAATCATTCGTCAAGTCGGTCATCTGCTTTCCCTTTCATGAACATCCTAGGTGAAGCAACGCAGTCCCCCCTTCGCACAGGGCTACGGAGGGCAGGCCAGCGGGGATTTTTCAACATTCTTTCCTCTTTGCAGGCCGTTCAAAAACCACGCTGGCAAGGCGCTTTACCAGGGCCAAGGCCGAAGCATATTCCCCATATGTGAGGGTTTGGCCCTGGTGAAGCAACGCAGTCCAGCGGGGATTTTTCAACGGCCTGCTACCTGCTACACTACCTTGGGCACTATGAAGTGGCTGCCGTCACTGGCCGGCGCATTGTCCAGGATCTGATCCCGGTCGTACTCCCGGTGCACCGAGTCGCTGCGCAGCACGGTGTGGTGGTCCACCGGGGTGTACAAGGGCTCGATGTCCGTGGTGTCCAGCTCGTTCAGATGCTCCATGTGCTCCAGGATGTCGGTGAGCTGTCCTGCGAAATGCACGGTGCGGGACTCGTCCAGGGTGAGGCTGGCCAGCTGGGCCACCTTGGCGACTTCAGCGGGATCGATCTTCATGGCTTGGGCTCCTCGGTGCTCAGGAAAGGGTTTGTGCGGGGAGGCGCATCAGGGTCGAGGGTGGCATTGTGCTCGGCCAGCCGTGCCTCCCTGCGCACCTCGTGCCTGACAGCGATTTTTCGGGCCCTGTCCAGGAGGGCCGGGGGCGAAGCAGGACGGACCCCGGTGCGGTGGGGCTGGAAAAGGAAGAGCTGCTGCCTGGCGTTGCCGGAGTGGTCCCAGGTCAGGGGGGCCATGGCCCAGTCAAGGTTCGCGGGTTGCATGAGCAGGGCATTGACGGTCTTGGCGTTCCAGTCCCAGGGCAAGGGGCCGAACCCAGCGGCAAAGCGCACGAAGTCGTACCCCAACGCGGTCCAGAAGTCTGGCTGCCCCAGGGCCATGGCCTCCAGGTCCTCCACAAGGGAACGGGTTCCCGGGGAGGGGTTGTCCGGCCACCAGGCCCCCGGGGTGACGGCAAGCCGAAAGTAGTTCTGCTCCAGCTCCTGACCCTGGGAGAGGGCCTGGCTCCAGAGCTCCGGCCCCATGATGAACAGCCGGTTCTCATCAAGGTAGAAGAAGTTGGGAACCATGAGCTGCGCGCTGGAAAGGGTGTCGGGAATGAACACCGCCTGGAAGTCGGGATCGGGACGGAAAAGGTCCTCTTTCTCGTTCCCGGCCACCTGCAGCAGCCGCCGCACAGAGTCGAGCCAGCGGGTGGGCTCATCAGGGGGGTAGCTCTCCAGGCCGGTCACGGACATGCCCCTGGAAACGGCTTCCTGCCAGAAGATCTCGGACATGCGCCGGCCGAACTGGTCCTGGGGATAGAGCACGGCCACCCGGGTGGCATTGAGCTCGTTGGCTGCCGCCTCGGCCAGGGTGGCGGCCTGGTCGCGGGGGCTGGGGAAAAAGCGCCAGCCCCTCGTGCCTTCCAGCCCCTGGTCCAGGGAGGGTCGGAAGGTGAAGAAGGCACGCCTGCGGCCAGTTTCCGACCCGAGAATCTCCTCCCAGGCAGCGGCCTGCAAGGGGCCGCCCACGATGTTGACGGTCGCGGGCAGGCTGGACAGTTGTGTCAGCCAGTCAGGGGCGTCGGAGTTGACCACGGTCAGCTCCAGGGGAGATCCGGACTGCACCAGCTGCCACTGGGCCGTGTTGGCTCCGGCAAGGATCTTCCAGGACACAGGGGCATAGCGGCCCGAAAGGGGCAGCACCAGGGCCAGCCCCTGGCTGGGCCGGCCGTACTCCTTTTCCAGGGCGATGAGCTCGGCTTTCAGC
>CAZQOG010000077.1:0-12677 GCA_964594925.1 uncultured Desulfohalobiaceae bacterium | reverse complement strand
GTAGGGGCGGCTGGCAGCCGCCCTGCCTTTGGTCGGAACCTCGTGCCGGAACCAAACCGCGACAGAAGAAAGGGCGCGCGCCACGCGCCCCTACCAGAATAAGGATCTTCGACCTCAAATAAAACCATACGAAACGTCGAAGAACCTTTTTAATACCCCTCAACACTCCCCGGTTCGCGGGTCGCTCAGGGCGTCGCGCTGGTAGGCCCTGAGGCCGAACTCGGGGATCACGGCCAGGATGTGGTCGAAGATGTCGGCCTGGATGGCTTCGTAGGCGTCCCAGCGCGTGTCTGCGGCAAAGGCGTAGATTTCCAGGGGAAGCCCGGAGTCGGCCTGGGGTTGGAGGTGGCGGACCAGCAGGGTCAGGTCCTGCCGGATCAGGGGGTGCGTCCTGAGGTAGGCCAGGATGTAGGCCCTGAGCGTCCCGATATTCGTCAGCCTGCGGGCGTTGATGAACGAAGCGGGCTCGTCCCGGCTGATGCGGGCTTTGTTGTACTCCTGCAGCTCCTTTTCCTTGCCCTCCAGGTAGTCCCTGAGCAGGTCGACCTGCTTGAGGCGCTCTAGGCGCTCCGGCTCCAGAAACTGTATGCTGGACTGGTCGATGAGCAGGGAGCGCTTGATCCTCCTTCCCCCGGTCTGCTGCATGCCCCTCCAGTTCCTGAAGGAGTTGTCCAGGAACTTGTGGGTGGGGATGGAGACGATGGTCTTGTCCCAGTTCTGGACCTTGACGATGTGCAGGGCGATGTCGATCACGTCGCCGTCGGCACCGAACTGGGGCATCTCGATCCAGTCCCCCTTGCGAAGCAGGTCGTTGCTGGCGATCTGGACGCTGGCCACCAGGGAGAGGATGGTGTCCTTGAAGATGAGCAGCAGGATGGCCATGACTGCGCCGATCCCGCTGAGCAGGACCCAGGGGGACTTGTCCATGAGCATGGACACGACCAGAATCACCCCGACCAGGAACAGGAATATCTTGACCAGCTGGACATAGCCCTTGAGGGAGTGCTCCCGCGCCCAGGGGGAGGACTCGAATACGTCCAGCAGGCACGAGAGCAGGCGGTTCAAAAGCACCACGATCAGCACGACCATGGCCAGGTTGATGGTTTTCACCATGACCGGGGCCGAGAGGTGGAAAAGTGTGAGCCCGGCATAGAGCACAACGACCGGGACAAAGTAGGCCAGGGCCTTGGTCACCCCGTGCTCGATCAGGACATCGTCCCATTTGTTCCTTGTCCGGGCCAGGAAGGCGTGTACGAAGCGCAGCAGTATTCTTCGGGCGATGAAGTAGGATGCCGTTGCCGTGACCAGGACAAGGAGCAGGGCCAGCATCTCGTCGAGGTACTGCTTGTCAGAGAGAAGTTGCTCAATTTGCACCATGGACTCCTGAGGTGGTTGTGGGGCGCGGGCTTTTCGTTGCAACCCCCGCCGCCCAGAGAGAACTACCGGGACTCGGCCCTGTGGTCCAGGGCAAACCACGGCAGGAACAAGAAATGCCAAACCGTCACGCCGTGCCTTTCGGCATGGTGTCGCCCCCCCACCACATCACCCGCCCAACCGCCCGGGCGCACGCCATGCGCCCCTACCAGAATGAAGACGCATCACCGGCACACGGTAGGGGCGAGTGGCGCTCGCCGTGCTTTCGCCGTCGTGCCGGCCCCCACCACGCCGTCGCCTGATGCAACTGGAAGGCGATCCACAGACTGTTATGCAAAATGCACAAACCGCAATGCAGTGGCAAACGAAGAATAGACGTCTACAGGAACGTTTTTTTCAAAAAATAAAATTTATAAAATAAGCTTATAGTTCCGTATACACGAGAAAATAAAGAACAAATTTTATTGAAAATTGAATCTTTATTCTGTGCCTTTACGCTTAATCATAAGTTGGCATGAATCTTCCTATTCCCGCTGTTGCTGTGAATCAGGCCCTTGTTGTTCGATCACCTTTAACAAGAGGAGGAATTCATGCCCTGCAAACCAACCCAAAGGGTGATGGCTGGCTTTCTGCTGCTGAGCGTGCTCCTGCTCGGGGCTGCCGCCGAGCTCCCGGCCATGGAAAAAATCAACATCAACACCGCCACGGCCGAGCAGCTCGAGGCCCTGCCCGGGATCGGGCCGGCATTGGCCGGGCAGATCGTGGAGCACAGGGCACAGGCGCCTTTTGCCAGCCCGGAAGAAATCATGACTGTCAAAGGGATAGGAAACGCCAAGTTCGCCAAAATCAAAGAGTTCATAAAGGTCGAATGAGCGGTGCCCAAGTGAGATGCACCCTCTTCCGAAATGGAGGGGTGTGTAAACGTCTCGTTCCTTTCCATGGCCCTTACATGACAGGAAACCTCAAACAGGGTGCCACCCTGGGGGTGAGAAAAGCTTGACCGCAATCGACTGCGGATGAACTTCATCGAGACCATGAGAGTGCAACGGCGGGGGAGTCCTTCTCCCGCCGTTTTCCGTTGTGCGCCCGGCCAACCCCCCTCCGTAGAATGGAGCTGGAGGCTCGACCTGCCCACTCCCGGCCGAGGCGTTCGTGTTTGCCCTGTGAAAGCACTCAGGGTGACACGTCTGCAATTGGGGATGGAAAGGGCTGATTTTCCTTTAATAAATACAAGGGCTTAGAGAGTGCGTCCGATATGGGAGCCGGGTTGTGTAAGCTAAAGGAATCGTTGACAAATACTTGCGTCTTCATTGCAACGCTGCTACCAGTCACACTATCTCTGCAGTGCAAAGTCATGGATCAAGCCTTGATCGGAGAGAGCCGCTTCTGATTTTTTTACATTCAGATGTGTGAATCGTCTTGCTCGTCCCGGACCAGGGCCGTTCCCGCCAGGCTGAACAAACCTGCGGCCATTCCCCTGATGAATCCTTTTGAGGAGCGATGCGAGTGGGCAAGAAGGATCAGCTGACCTCCACCGAGCGCTTGCTGCGGGTGATCAGAGAGGGAACCGGGCGAGATCCTTCCCCAGTTGACCAGGGGTCGGGGGCTGACCAGCCTCTCCAGAGACAGCCCCCAGCATCGCCTGGAAAGTCCAGGTTCAAATTTTCCTTGGGCCGGAAAAGCACGCTGGGTGTCGATATCGGTGATGACGCCATACGGCTCCTGGCCCTGGCAGGGGATGGCGACCCGCCCCGCATCAGCAATGTCTGGAAGCTTCCACTTCGGATCTCTCGCGAGTCCCCTGATTTCCCCGGCCAGCTCAAGAAGCTGCTGGAGGACTCCATTGGTTCTGCAAAGGGGATGCACCTGTGGACGTGTCTTCCATCCCCACAGGTTGAGGTCATCCATCTGCGCATCCCCAGGGTGGCCAAGAAAGACATTCCAGGGACAGTCTTCTGGTCGTTGAAGCGGGACAAGGGATTCAACGAGGGCGAGCGGAGCTTCGATTTCATAGTAGACGGCGAGGTGATGGACAAGGGCATCCCCAAGCTGTCCGTTGTTGCGACGACCTTCCCCCGTGATCTCGAGGTCAAGACCAAAGCGCTTTTTGCCGGGATCGGGTATCCGCTCCAGGGTCTTACCGCCCAGCCGTTCGCCATCCAGAACCTACTGGCCAGCGGGTGGCTGTCCTTCAGGGAGCAGACCCTCTCCGTGCTGACCATCCAGGATGAAGGAACGCGGATCGATATCTTTGACCAGCAACGGCTGGTCCTGTCCCGTGAGGTCAGAACCGGCCTGGGCAGCCTTATTGACGGCTTCACCAGTCAGTTTCAGGCCAGCCGGGCCCGGGGGGATTTCGAGGGGGAGGAGGTTCCGTCCTTTTCCGAGTCCGAAAGCGAGTTCCTGCTCACCGCCACCCAGTCCAGGCTGATGCTCCTGGAAGCCCTGGGCCATCCTCAGGGCAGGGAGGATCTCGGGGCAGGCGGAGGAGTTGCCCGAGACGAGCTGTTCGAGCTGACTGTTCCGGCCCTGCAACGGCTGGCCAGGCAGATCGAGCGCACCTTCACCTACAACACCCAGACCCTGGGTCAGGAGGCCGTGTCCCTGATCCTTGTCGCAGGAGAGCTGGCCGCCGGCACCAGGCTGAGAGAGTACCTGTCCGAGCAGCTGGGGGTGGAAGTCGGGGTCCTGGACGCATTTTCACAATCCCCGGCCGCGATTTCCACGTCGCCCGTCCCCCCGGAGCCGGAGGAAAAGGCGGCGTATACCCCGGTGCTGGGGCTGGCCCTTTCCGATCCCAAGCGGACGCCCAACCTTCTGCACACCTTCAAGGACAAGATCAGCCAGCAGAAGGCGGTCTTCTTCCAGAGGGTCGTCCTGGCGGTCACATTTGGCGTTGCCCTGGTGCTGGGGGCGGTTTTTCTCTGGCAGACGGAGTCTCTCTCATCCAAACGGCAGGAGCTTCAATCCATCGAGAGCAGGCTTGCCGCGTTCACGCCGCAGGTGAGCGAGCAGCTGCTCTTTCAGGTGGCCGGAAAGATCAAGAACAGCCACGAGGAGCTCAGGGAGTACGCCAAACGGTACGCGGGGCTGGCTGCCATGACAGAGATCATCCAGCTCACCCCGGAGACCATCAAGCTCGTCACGGTGACCGCGGATCTGGGCCGGGGAAAGGGTGCAGGCAGGCAGAAGTCCGAGGGGCAACGGGGCGGGCTTATCCTGGAGGGCATCGTCACAGGCGGGGGTTCCGGGTTCGAGACCGAGCTTGCCGGCTACCTGATTCGTCTTCGCAGCTCGGCGATTCTGGACGCCCCCGAAGTGCACAGCAGCAGCATCGAGCCGTACCCCGAGGCCGGGGAGGTGCTCCATTTCATGGTCTATCTGAACATCGTGTGAGGGCTCAATGACCGGGCAGAAAAAATTTTTGGGGCAACACCTTCTGCTCATCGGCATCTGCCTGGTCTTTCTGGTTGTCCTGGCCGTGGTTCTGCTCATGCCCACCCAGAAAAAAATCACGGAGCTGGACCGCAGAATCGCTCGGGAGCAGGGCAAGGTGGAGGAACAGAAGGTCCTCCACCCCCTCTACGTCCAGCTGATGGGCGAGCTGACCCGGCTGGAGGGCAGGGATGTGACAGAGCCGGTGGACATCTCCTTCTCAAAGGAGGGTATCTCAGGGCTGTGGGATATCTTCGAGGAGATGGCCGGTGCGTCCGGGCTGCAGACCGTAACCATCCAGCCGGTTTCAAAAAGCCTTTCCGACCAGCTTCAGGTCGATGCTGTTTTTACCGGTCCCCTGCCCGCATTCAGACAATTTCTCCTTGATCTTGGGAGCCTGGCGTTTGTGAGCCACCTGGAGCAGATTGTGGCCCGGGAGGTTGTCGGGGGCAGGGAGTACCGGGTCACGATGTGGCTGAAGATCACCTGACGGCAGGGGTGTATGGAGAGCTTGAACAATGTCCATGCGTGAAAAAGTCATCGTCCTTATGGCCGCCCTTGCCGTGGGCTACGGGGTCTACGTCCTTTTTTTCGAAGGCGCGGACGGACAGAGGCAAAGTACTGCGCCACAATCCACCGGCGTCCAGACAGAGGCAACCACGGTCGCTGGCCAGGTGCAGTCCACCATTGCCTCCGGACGGCTGAGTGAGAGCGAGTTCGCCATCCTGGCCAAGGCCCGGGAGCCCTGGGACAGGGACCCGTTCCACACCAGGACTATAACCCAGACAGCGGACACGGCGGACCAGGAGCAGCGGGACGAGGAGATTTCCTTTGTTTACTCCGGGTACGTGGAGCTTGGGAACCGGCGCTATGCCGTGATCAACGGCGAGGAGTACACGACTGGAGAGGAGCTTCAGCCCGCGGGATATTTCGTGCGCGACATCCTCCCGGACAGGGTTGTCATACACGGCAGACAGAGGGAGATCACCACGACCCTCATCGAAGAAACCTACTAAGGCCACAAGGATAGATCATGTCCGCACGACGCACGGTCCGGCTGATACTGCTCATGGGGATGGCCTCGCTTGTTCTGGGGTGCGCTTCCCAGCAGCCCAAGGAGAACGAGTTCTTCAACAAGTGGAAGGAGATGGCCGAGGAGTCGCAAGGGTACTCCCCTGATGTCAGCCGGGAAACCGTGGAGATCGGGGAGACGGTCATCACCGGTGACGAGCTTCGGGAGCAGGAGCTGGAAGAGCTCAGAAAGCAGCAGCGGCCGCTGCCCCGGGAGCGGGTCACCTTGAAGCTGCGCAACACGGACGTGCGGATCATCCTTCGCACCCTGGCCAAGGCCGCAGGCCAGAACATCCTGGTCAACTCGAGCGTCCAGGGTTCCCTGAGCGTGAACATCGAAAACACCCCCTGGGACCAGGTCTTCAAGGGGATTCTCAGGAGCCAGGGGCTGACCTACGACTGGGAGGGGGGCATCATCAGGATCATGACCGTGGCGGACATGGAACGGGACCTGAAGCTCGAGTCTCTCGAGGACCAGCGCCAGGCCCAGAAGCTGCAGCGCCGTCAGGTCGAGCCACTGGTTACCCAGGTCTTCAAGGTCAGCTTTGCCGACGCCAGCGACCTCAAGGACAATGTCGCCCAGATGCTCACTCCGGCCGAGGGCGACACGTCCCGCGGCTCTGTGGTGGTGGACAAGCACACCAACTCCCTCATTGTCCAGGCCATCCGTGACGACCTGTCCAAGGTGAGCAAGCTGGTGGCCACCCTGGACACCCCGCGCTCCCAGATCCAGCTCAAGGCCCACATCGTGGAGACCACCAATGATCTGGCCAGGGAGCTGGGGGTGCAGTGGGGCGGCGTGTTCAAGAGCCCGGCCTGGAACAACAACCGTCACCTGTGGGTCACGCCCGGGGGGACCGACGGGTCCACCCAGTCCGACCCGGTCGAGGGGGAGTACGACCCAAACCTGGGCACGGGTATTTCCGGACAAGGCTTCGGATCGAGCTTCCCCGCCTCCCTTGGCGACAACAGCGGTCTCAACCTGGGACTACTCTACGGCATGATCGGGGACGACATCCTGGAGCTGCAGCTCTCCGCCCTGCAGGAGGACGGCAAGCTGAACATCCTCTCCAGCCCCTCCATCACCACCCTGGACAACCAGATGGCGTTTACAGAGAACGGGGAGCGGGTGCCCTTTGAAACCGTTGATGATGACGGGAGGGCGGTTGTCGAGTTCGAGGACGCCGTGCTCCGGCTGGAGATCACACCCCATTTGATAGACAGGGAGATGCTCAAGCTGCACGTGGTGGTTAAGAAGGACGAGGTGGATTTTTCCCGCACCGTGGCCGGAAACCCCGTGATCATCAAAAAGCAGACCGAGACCAATCTCATTGTCCAGCATGGGGAGACCATCGTCATCTCCGGCCTGTCAAGACAGCGCAACATCGACAGTGAGAGCGGCATTCCCGGGCTCAAGGATGTCCCGGCTCTCGGGCATCTGTTCAAGAGCAACTCGAAGTCCGAGATCATGGAGGAGGTGCTGGTCTTCATCACTCCCCACGTGCTGCAAAAACGTTCCGATGTCGCGACCACCCGTCCCTGAGAGCGTGACGCGAACCCAGCGCTGCCGGTGAAAGAGGGGCCATGGAGTACTTCAAAGTTCTGAACCTGACGCGGGAGCCCTTCTCCAACTCGCCCGACCCGGACCTGTTCTACCGTTCCCGGCAGCACCTGCAGTGCCTGCAGCAGCTGGAGATATCGGTCCGGCTCAAGCGCGGACTGAACGTGGTCATCGGCGAGGTGGGCACGGGCAAGACCACGCTCTGCCGTCATTTCATCAGGCAGCTCTCCGAGGACGAATCGGTCGACGTCCATCTCCTCCTGGACCCGGACATGCCCGGCCCCCTGCAGTTCCTTGAATCGCTGCGCACACAGCTTGAAGGGCAGGAGACCGTTCCCGGCGGGCAGAGCGAGTGGGAGCTCAAGGAGTGGTTAAAGAACACCCTGTTCGAACGGGCGGTCACGCAGGAGCGCACCGAGATCCTGGTCATTGACGAGGGACAGAAGATGCCTGCCTTCGGGCTGGAGATACTGCGGGAGCTTCTGAACTACGAGGCCAACAACCAAAAGCTGCTTCAGATCGTCATCTTTGCCCAGCGGGAGTTCAGCGAGGTGCTCGAAAGCCGTCCGAACTTCGCCGACAGGATCAATGTCCTGGTTGAGCTGGGTCCGATGTCCTTTTCCGACACCAGGGCCATGATCAGGTACAGGCTGGAGCAGTCCCGGCGCATGGACCGGGCTCCGGTCAGGTTCACCTATCCGGCGTTTTTGACGGTCTACAGGGCCACCAGGGGGTATCCACGCAAGATCATCAATCTCTGCCACCAGGTCATGCTGGCATTGATCGTCCAGAACCGGATGAAGGCCGACCGGGACCTGGTGCGGGCAACGGTGCGCAGGGATCGCGAACCCGGGCCGGCCTGGCTTCGCCTGGGCGTGGCAACCCTCGTGCTGCTGCTCGTTGCCGCAGGTGTGACAGGGTACATCCAGCTCGCACCAGGCAATGCCCCGGGATCGGCTTTCGAAACCCCCAATGCAGACCCGGTAGACCAAGCCATGGAAAAAGCCGCGGTCGCGAAAATTCCAGAAGAAGACCAAAAACGAACACCTGGTGGGGATGGTGCCGGCGGGGGCATTGCGCAGGCTGACACGGGTGGCACAGCCCTGACCGCAGCACCAACGAAGGGGGGCGAACAGGGTGCAGACGCTCCTGCTGCCGGTGCAGCCGCAATGCCCGGCCAGTTGGGGACTCTGGTCATGCTGGAGCAGGAAACCCTCTGGTACATGGCCTCGCGAATCTATGGCGTGGATGACCCGGGGCGCATGAAAAACCTGGTGCTCGCGCGCATTACGTCACTGAACCCGGAGCTGGGGGACCCCGGTTTTATCGAAGCCGGTACCCCGGTCCGCTTCCCGGTCATCGAGGAGCTGCACTCCACTCCGCCGCAAGGCTGCTGGCTGCGGATCGATGAGGCTGACACGCTTGCGGCTGGGTATGCCCGGTTCAAGAAGTACCGGGACCAGCTCAGGGATTCGCACCCAGAGCTCGGGGTGCGACTGGTCACTGCCAGGGACGGGGACAGTGGCGTGAGCTTCAGTGTGCTCCTCGACGCCAGGCTGGATGTGCATGCCGCCCACACACTGCAGGAGCGGCTTTCCAAAGAGCTCGGCAGGGATCTGGATGTAGTGGATTTTTCCCGGACCAGCCCCCTGATCCTGGCGGGCCTGCCGTGAAGTTTTGCCCCTGCCGGAACGACCAAAGTCCTTTGCAAAGGCATTTGTCAGCTTCCCGCACACTGCAACCCGCAACCACAAGGAGCCGTATTCTTGCGTAACCGGCCACGACTCGGGGAGATGCTTGTCCAGGGGGGTCTGATCACCGATGAGCAGCTTGCCCAGGTCCTTGTGGAGCACAAGCGGGCGGGAATGAAGCTCGGCGAGTACCTCATCCAGCAGAATATCGTGCAGGAACCGCGGATCATCGACCTCATCTCCA
This sequence comes from uncultured Desulfohalobiaceae bacterium, assembly GCA_964594925.1. Taxonomy (GTDB): domain Bacteria; phylum Desulfobacterota; class Desulfovibrionia; order Desulfovibrionales; family CAZUBS01; genus CAZUBS01. The sequence goes on along the minus strand of CAZQOG010000077.1, from coordinate 3,301 downwards.
AGCAGCTGCGCATCAAGCGCTACCATCCGGACGACTATGCCCTGGACATGAGCCTGGCCAATCACCTGCCCGCTGAAATGGCCCGCAGGACCAAGATCGTGCCCATGGCCAGGGAGAAAAACCTGCTCCTGGTGGCAACCACCGACCCCCTGGACATCAATGCCCTGGACACGGTGGAAGACATCACCAACCTGGAGGCCGAGCCGGTCATCTGTGCCGAGCACGAGCTGAACACCTTGTTCGGGGCCATGTACGGCTCCTACTCCGGCATCGGGGAGATGATCGAGGACTTCAAGGAGATGAAGATCGATCAGCCCACGGAGGACGAGGGCATTGCCGTGGTCTCGCGCTCGGAAGACGTGGAGGTGCGCTCGCTGCAGGACATGGCCGAGGAAGCGCCGGTCATCCGCCTGGTCAACTCCATCCTGGCCCAGGCCATCAGGGAGAAGGCCAGCGACATCCACATCAGCCCGGAAAAGGAGTCGGTCTCCATCCGCTTCCGCATCGACGGCAGGCTGCAGGAGGTTCCTGCCCCGCCCAAGTCCATGTTCCTCCCGGTGGTCTCGCGGCTGAAGATCCTGTCCAACATGGACATCGCCACCACCAGGATTCCCCAGGACGGTCGCTTCACCATCAACATGGAGGGCAGGGAGATCAACGTGCGCGCCTCGGCCCTGCCCACCATCCACGGCGAGAATGTGGTGCTCAGGCTGCTGGACATGAGCTCCGGCGTCTACACCCTGGAGCAGATCGGCATGGCCGAGGAAGACCAGCGCAAGATGGAGGCGGTCATCCACAAGCCCTACGGCATGATCCTGAGCACCGGGCCCACGGGGAGCGGCAAGTCCACCAGCCTGTACGCCCTGCTCACGGCCATCAACAAGCCGGACATCAATATCATCACTGTCGAGGACCCGGTGGAGTACCGGATCAGCAGGATCCGCCAGGTCCAGCTCAACCGCAAGGCGGGCATGACCTTTGCCAGCGGGCTCAGGTCCATCCTGCGCCAGGACCCGGACGTGGTCATGGTGGGCGAGATCAGGGACCAGGAGACCGCGCACATCTCGGTGCAGGCGGCACTGACCGGGCACCGGCTGCTGAGCACGGTGCACACCAACGATGCCGCCGGCGCCGTGACCCGGCTGGTGGACATGGGCGTGGAGCCGTTTCTGGTCTCCTCGGTGCTGCTGGTTTCCTTTGCCCAGCGGCTGGTGCGCAAGGTCTGCCCCTACTGCACGGAGGAGTACCGCCCCGACTCGAGCATGCTCAGGTTCTGGGGGCTGGAAAACGTCAGGGATGCCTCGTTCAAGCGTGGCGGGGGCTGTCACCAGTGCCGCAACACAGGCTTCATCGGCCGGACCGGAGTCTATGAGATCCTGGTCAACGACACACTGGTCCAGGACATGATCATGCGCCGGGCCTCCGCCCAGGAGATCGCGGACGCGGCGCACAAGGCGGGCAAGATGCACACCCTCAAGGAGGACGCCATCCGCAAGGTGCTGGGCGGCGTGACAACACTGGAAGAGGCCACCTCCTCGGTGATGGTGTAGCAGGCCGTTGAAAAATCCCCGCTGGACTGCGCGTTGGAGCTGGAAGCTCGAAGCTGGAAGCTGGAAGCAAGACACAAGAGATGCACTGCAACCGACAAATGAAGAAGGGCACGTGCAACGTGCCCCTACAAAAAACCGGGGCAGGGAGCGGGAAGGACTTGAGGTAGTAACCGACACTTTTCTCGCACATAAGTATCGGAGAAAATGACGGACGCAATACTAGAAAGAAGGGATAGAGAAAGTTGAAGTTTTCCTACAAGGCCCTTTCCGAGGCCGGGACCAGGATTTCTGGCAGCATCGACGCCGACTCCCTGGACGAGGCCTACCGGATCCTGAACAACCGCGGCTACATCCCGACCAGGGTTTCCCGGAGTCTGTTGGGGAACAATCTGATCGAGGAGCTGAACGTTCGGATGGCCAAGGTTACCTCCAGGGAGCTGATCCTGTTCACCAAGCAGTTCAGGACCCTGTTTCGGGCCGGGGTGTCCATCATGGAACTCCTGTCCACCATCGAGCACCAGACGGAAAACCCGAAGCTGAAACGGATCGCTGCCCGCATGGCCGAGGACATCAAGCAGGGGGCCACCCTGCACGAGGCCTTTTCAGCCCACCCCAAGACCTTTTCCCGCCTCTACCGGGCCATGGTGAAGGCCGGTGAGACGAGTGGAGCCCTGTCAGAGGTCATGGAGCGGCTGAGCAACCTCCTGGAGCACGAGGAAAAGGTCAAGAACGACATCCGCTCCGCCCTGCTCTATCCGAGCATTGTCCTGGCTGCCCTGGTGGGCGCCTTCATCTTTCTGCTCACCTTTGTGGTGCCCAAGTTCGTGAGCATCTTCGAGCGGGCCAAGATCGAGCTGCCCTGGCCCACCCTGGTGACCATGAAGCTCAACCAGTTCGTGCAGGCCTACTGGGTATGGATTCTGGCAGCTGCGGTGCTGGCAGTCGCGGCCCTGATCATGTGGCTGCGCACCGACACGGGGCGGTTGATCCGCGACAGGACCTTGCTGACCATGCCCATCCTGGGCCCGGTCTTCCACAAGGCCGCCATGTCCCGTTTCGCCTCCATCTTCGCCATCTTCCAGGCCAGCGGCATTTCCGTGCTGGAGTCCCTGGGCGTGCTCTCGCAGACCATCGGCAACGAGGCCATCTCCCGCGAGTTCTCCCGCATCGAGGACCAGCTCAAGGAAGGCAAGGGCATTGCCAACCCCCTCAGGCGGGCCAGGCATTTCACCCCCATGGTCATCCACATGGTGGCCATTGGCGAGGAGTCGGGCAACCTGGAGGAGATGCTCTGGGAGGTGGCCAACCACTACGACGACGAGGTCTCCTATTCCCTGTCCCGCATGACCACCACCCTGGGCCCGGTGCTCATGGTGGGGCTGGCCGTGCTGGTGGGCTTCTTTGCCCTGGCCATCTTCCTGCCCATCTTCGACCTGACCAAGATGGTGCGGCAGGGGTAGCCTAGGAATGATTTTGTAGAGACATGACAGATGGTGTCAGGCAATTTTCATAAAATGGGTTCTTCGACGTCCCATGTGGAATTTTTTGAGAACATACCTGCAAGGAAAACCTATGTCGGTTTGATAGATTTCTTTGTAAGGCTTGGAGAGGTGCTTCGTTGTCGTTGTCGTTGTCGTTGTCGTAATCGTAATCGGTCTTTTCTCAGTGATCGTTTGCTCGATCATGTCTAGAAAAAGCAGGGTTTCGTCCCTGCGGGACGAGGTACTTTTTTGCTGGCCCGAAGAAAAGGA
>CAZQOG010000076.1:0-12729 GCA_964594925.1 uncultured Desulfohalobiaceae bacterium | reverse complement strand
GACGGTACCGGGGGGTTCGAAATCGTCGAAGCTTCCCACGACCTCGGCCAGTCCATGGGTTTCCGAGTAATACGCAATACGGCGGCCCAGCTCCCCGGAGCCGACCAGGGCGATTTTCTGCATTGGCTACACGTCCAGGTCTTTGATGACGTAAGGGGGCGTCCCCCGGACCTCCTGGAGGATACGCCGCACGAACTCCCCCAGCACTCCCAGCGAGAGCATCACAGTGCCGGAAAAGAACAGGATCAGCAGGACCAGGGTAGTGAACCCGCTCACGGTAATGGTTCCGGCCAGGGACAGGACGAGGTAGTACAGCCCCAGCGCCATGCTCAGGGCAAGGCTCCCCAGTCCCAGGAAAAAGATACCTTTCAGGGGCAGGTCGCTGTGGTAGAGCAGCCCGAAGGAAAAGAGCCGGACCAGCTTGCGCAGGGTGTAGGTGCTGGTGCCTTCACGCCGTTCGTGGTGGGCCACCTCCAGCGAACCGATCCGTGCAGTCACCCTGAGCAGCATCAGACCGATGGCCGGGTTGGGGCCCTGCATGCGCAGCAGGGCCTCGACAATCGGTTTTCTGATGATGCGAAAGCTGCTCAACGTAATCCCCTTCCCGCCGGCGCCGGATGAAAGCACCACATTGTGGACCAGGCTGCCCATGTTGCGGACCAGGGAGTGCTGCCTCTCCCGGGGGATGCCGTTGACCACGTCCAGTTCCCCCGAGGAAATGCACCTGATAAGTGCGGGTATTTCCTCCGGTGGGTTTTGCAGGTCGTCGTCCAAGGTGATGACATACTCTCCCCGGGCCAGGGTGAAGCCGCACAAAAGGGCGTTGTGCTGTCCGAAGTTTCGTGCCAGGCGAACGATCCTGACCCGACTGTCCTTGCTGCGCAGCTCCTGCATGACATCCCAGCTGCCGTCGCCGCCGCAGTCCTCGACCAGGATCAGCTCGAACCCGCCCTCGAGGTCATCGAGCGCCGCCACGATTCGCTGGTGGAGCTCCCTGAGGGTCCCGGCACTCCTGTAGACCGGGACCACCACGGAGTAGCGCGGCACTCTTTCCTCAGCCTCATGTCTCACAGTCATGGTTCAGCTCCGCCCCCTTGAAAAAGCTTCCACCGGGGGAGGCCTCCCGGCCATCCCAGATATCCGATATCACCGTGAAGTGTTCATGAAGCGGCACGATCTGCATGATGTCCTCGTCCAGTGTCATTGAAACGGCCGTTCCTTAGAGGCTATTTTGCGATGCGGGTAATCCAGTTACCCGATCCGGCACGGAGTCACAACCGCCCGGCTCCATGAACATTCCACCCTGGTTCACGATAGGTTGAAGGAAAGCATGTGGCGCCGGGTGCCCTCGATTCCATGGTTGAAGAGCAGGTCCAGGATGCTGACCTGGTGAACAAAGGGCAGATCGTGGAGCTGCCGGTACTCGGGGTAGCCGGAGTACTCCATCCACTGGATCCGCACACCGGCCTCCTGAAAGAGCTCCTCTTCGATATAGACCCTCGCTGCCGGGCCGGTGATGTACACGTCGGCCCGGAAATAGCTGCACAGATCCAGGATGACGCCGTTCTTGTCCCTGGTCACCGGGTTGACGGTCTCGCACAGCAGCCTGGTCCTGATGGACAGCAGGTCGCAGATGGCCCTTATGAACGCGTAGTTGATCAGGCTGAGGCGCCTCTCGTCGCTGCCCAGGTAAAGCTCCCTGAAAAAGGGGCTGAGCTCCGTGAAGTGCGGCGCGGTCCCATACCAGTGCCGGATGGACTCCCAGTGCCGGCGACGCCAGGTGTTGTCCAAAGCATGGACCTGGCCTATGGTGGAACCCTTTGTTCTCTGCACCGGAATGGTCAGCCACTTGGGGCCGTGCCTGGACACAAGGCGGTTGCGGTTGCGCCAGTCGCGCTCGGTGTACTGGGCGCTGTCAAAGAGCAGAAACACATCGGCCATATTGATGATGTCGAAGTACCCCTTCCAGGGGATGTAATTTGACTGAATGGAGGCCAGCTTCATCGTGCACTCACTCCAATTCCCTGTTCAGATCCATTCTGGCTCGCGGCTGGGACGCAGCTCAGGGCAGAGGTCGCAAAGGATGGTCTTGCGGCACTGTTCCTTCCAGCAGCCAATCGGGCCGAACTGGTCGTAGACGATCCGGGTCAAATGATGCGTGCCCCGTCCCTTGACCACAAGTAGGTCCCCGGGCTGCAGGATGTCTTTCAGCCCTTCGGAGGCCTCCCTCAGGCCGGAAAAGCACCAGATGCGCTCTTCAGGGATACCCCCCTCCTCGGCCGCCCGCGCGGCTTGCTTGGCGAAATACTTGTTCACGAAGACCACCGCGTCAACACTGTGCGCGGCCATCTCACCGACCAGCCTGAAACGAAGACGGGAGTTGAGATGGTAGTGGGACAGACCTGAGAAGAGCAGTATACGCCTGCCGGCCCGGGCCTTGGCCATGATTTCCAGGGCCACCTTCAGGGCCTCCATGGTGCCATTGCCCTCGTCACGCAGGATCACTGCCCCGGAGGGGTGGCGAACCGGCTGCATGCGTCCCAGAAAGGGGGGAACCGTGGCCGCGGCCGCAGCGCATTCGGCAAAGGAGAGACCGCACTGCCTGGCCGTGGCGACAGCTCCGGCCACGGACGGAACCCAGTGGGCTCCCACCAGCCGGGTGCAAATGCGTGCTGTCTCCGTGCCCCCACTAATGGTGAAGGACAACCGCTCCGGCCAGTTTGCGGATACATTCACCACCTGCAGGTCCGCTCCTGCGTCATTGCCGAACCAGACCAACCGGGCCCGACAGCCGGTCACGGCCTCGCGCACAAGAGGATCGCCCTGGTTGGCCACGGTCAATCCGTCCCGAGGCAGAGCCATGACCAGACGCGCCTTGTCGCGGGCGATCGCCTCAAGTGATCCGCCGAAGGCTTCAATATGCGCTCCGACTACGCTGAGGAAGATGCCCACACGCGGCCTGACAAGCTTTGTCGAGCGGGCGGCCATGCCCGGCAGCGCATTGCCCATCTCGATTACGGCGTAACGGTGCCACGGCCGCACCCGAAGCAAAGTCTTGGGGACGCCGTTGTAGTCGTTTTGATTGAAGGCGGTCTTGGCCGTTGGGAAGCGGGAGCTGAGCATTGCTGCCAGAAATTCCTTGCAGGTGGTCTTGCCCACGCTGCCGGTAATGCCGATCCGGGTGGTCCTGAAAAGGGCAATACGCCACGAGCGCGCCAGAACATAGAAAACCAGACGCTGCGCACGGATCAACACTCGGCGCAGGGGCCGGGACTCCCAATGCCGCCAGGATTTCGGCCCTGTGTTTCGCTCGATTTTCATGTCATCGCCCACTGACGCACCGATCCGTTGAAGTCCCTGATGAACACCTCGTCCCAGACCTGGATGCCGAGCACCGCTGCAAGCGGTCTGGAATGGTCCTTCCTGCCGCTTCGGTGCTCGGCAAGCATCCGAACCACCCGGGACGGCTCGAAGTAGCCAGTATTTTTGAGCGCAGCCGGAGAGAGGAGTCGTGCCGCAAAATCCGGCAGCTTACCGGCAAGCCATTGCCGGTCCGCAGCCGTGAAGGCGCACTTGCGGCGCCAGGCGATCTCCCGGGGCAAGTGACGCAGCATGGCCCGCCGCAGGACGTACTTCTCAGTCAGCCCGCGCATCTTCAAAGACACGGGTATGGCGGCGCACAGCTCAACGACCTCGTGGTCCAGGAAGGGGACGCGGACCTCCAGGGAATAGGCCATGGAGGCCCGGTCGAGTCCGTGGGTGATGTGATCGGTCAGCCGGAAACGGGACTCGATGTACTGCATGCGTTGCAGGGGGTGCCAGCCTGCAAAGCCCTCCGGCAGATGCAACCGCGCCAGAGGGTCGACCTCCGATGGTGCCTCGCGAAACTCAGGGCTGAGCAGCTGCAGCGGCAGGCTGGCCTCGTCCAGTCCCACCATGCGCCTGAAACGCTCCCGGTCCTCACGGGGGGCGGTGAACATGCGTCGCATCCAGCCGTAGTGGGGAAGGAACGCAAAGCCCACCCCAAGCAGATTGCGGACCCCTTGCGGCAGGAAATTCAGTGGTCTGAAGAGCTTGTCCACGTGATACCAGGGATAGCCGCCCAAGTCCTCGTCCGCTCCCTCGCCGGCCAGTACCACCTTGACCTCCCGGGCCGCGGCCTCGGCAAGCAGCATCTGGGCCAGGTTCAACGTCGAGCTGACCGGGCTCTCCCGGTGCCAGATGGTGTGGGGGTAACGATGGAAATCTTCCCGGCTGCAGACGATCCGACGGGCCTCGATGCGGGGCTGGAACCGGTCCAGCGTGGAACAGCGCAGACCCTCGTCCCGGGTGCCCTTCTCGGCGTAGGTCAGAGTGTAGCTGGTAACTGGGTTGTGCTGCACGTCCAGCATCAGCGCCGTCACGGAGTTGGAGTCCAGACCTGGGCTGAGCCATGCCCCTACGGGCACATCGCTGCGCATGTGCAGGGCCACGGCCTGCCGCAGAGTGTCGTGCAGCCGCTCCGCCCAAACATCTGCCGCTCCCCGGTCTTGGCGCCTCTCCGGCTCGGGAAAGGTCAGATCCCAGTAACGGCGCAGGACGACTCTTCCCTCCCGATAGAAAAGCATCTGTCCCGGCTCGAGTTGTGAGATCTTCTTGAAGATGGTCCCCGGGGTGAGCACGAAACCCAGGGTGAACAGGTCGTGCAGAGCCCGGGGCTCGAGGGCCCTGTCCACCAGGCCCGAGGCCAGGATGGCCTTGATCTCGGAGGTGAAGACCAAGTCTCCGTCCGGAGTGAGGTGGTAGTGTATGGGCTTGATACCCAGCCTGTCACGGGCCAGGAGCAGGCGTCGCCGTGACACGTCCCACAGGGCCAGGCCGAACATGCCGCGCAAGCGATGCAGGCAGTCCTCACCCATCTCCTCGTAGAGGTGCACGACCACCTCGGCGTCCGAGCCCGTGGCGAAGACGTGGCCGCGCCCGGTCAGCTCCCGGCGCAGCTCCACGTAGTTGTATATCTCCCCGTTCAGGGTCAGTACGACGGACCGGTTTTCGTTGTACAGGGGCTGACTGCCCCCGGCCGGGTCGATGATGGCCAATCGCCTGAAGTCCAGGCCGATACCTGGCCCCAGGTACAGACCGTGCCCATCCGGCCCGCGGTGGGCCTGGATACGGCTCATGGCCTCCAGCCTGTCCGCTCCGGGCCGGCGGTTGGGATCGGCACAGGCCAAGCCGCTGATGCCGCACACGGCGTTATTCCCGTGTCCCTGCAGCCTGGCCGTTCCCGGGGATATCAACCTCTTTCAGGATCGTCTCCACGAGTTCCCGGCCAAAGCTCACCCACTGTCCGCCATCAGGGTGCGCCGAGGGCCGGATCAAAACGTCGGACCTGGCGCTCAGCTCCTCCCGGACCATTGCCAGCTCCGGGTCATTGGCCAGGGGCCCGCTCAGGATGACCGGCAGGCCAGCATAAGCAAAGCCTTGCTGCCAGAAGGAATGAAAATGCAGGACGGCCTCGGCGCTCGGGTGCGGCGCGTAGACCAGGCAGGAAAGGTTGTTTTTGAAGAACGTCCCGGCCAGAAGCTCCAGGTTGCTGCGGTGGCACAAGCCATCGGCCAGCTCCACCACCAGGACGTCGCACCCCAGGTGGCCGGGCAGGACAGCGGCGTAAGCGCTGCTGCGGTTGACAAAATCTTCAATGCCTCCGGTCACATCCGAGACCGTACCTACGCCGTCCACGAAGTCTCTGACCGGTGTACTTGAGTCCCACAGGGGGTAGCTCCCGCTTCCACTCCATGCACCCATGCCGGGGGTGGAAACCCTGGCCAGGTCGCGGCAGGAAGCGGTCCCGGTCATCTTGAGGTAGCAGGGGCGACACTTCCTTTCACTGAGCCCAGTGAACACGGCCTGGGCAATGGTGGTCTTGCCGGCGTTCGAGCCGTGACCGGCGATGAGGATCAGCGGACAGGGCCGCCCTGTAGCTTCCGCGGTCAGGGTTTCCCTGAAATCCACAATGGACAGGGGCCTGGAGTCCTTGCGAACCACCACGCCCAGGACCCGGACCTCAGGGCCGGCGCAACCGGGCAGACAGTGGTTGGGGTGCCCGATGGGGCCCAGGCTGTAGAGGCCACGCGCCGTGGAACCGCCCTGCACCGGTCGGTTCGCGGCGCCGGTCAGGGGGTTGTCGATCCCCCCCACGACATAGGGTGGTGCATAGCGGTTACCAGCCACCCCGAGGCACAGCCCCTCCGTGAAGGGCTCGTCCACCACCGCAAACCCGTTGCCCTCCGGTACGAGGCGCTCCAGGGCATTCACAAAGCGAACGGCCGAGCCCGAGTCGGGCACGCCCGTCACCTCACCCACCAGGAGTTCGTTGGCACGGACCGGCCGTTCCGCATCGTAACGCAGCAGGCTACACCCCTCCAGTAAGGCGGTGGCGCGGCGCAGAGCGCTCGTGCACAAGAAACGGTCCGGATCAAAGGCGATGGTGCGTATCATGGTTTTCCGCTCCGCCGAACTTCTGCAGCATCGACGTGGGCGACCCTACACCGTGGAATGGGGCTTACGCAATTCGCCCGGGAAAGGGCCGACGGATGGCCGCCGGCCGTAGCACAGAGCCGGATCGGGTCAGCCCTGGTGCTCGAAGACGCCCAGCTCCCGGTTCTTGCGCACATTGTCCCAGGGGAAGATGCGACCGTTCATGGTGACGTACACGCCGTGATCAAGGGTCTGGACAGCGGCAAAGGCACAGCCCAGGTTGAACAGGGCGTCGGAGCGGCCAAAGGCGAAGGGCACCATGGCGCCCACCAGCACGACGGTCTTTTCAGACAGGTGCGGTCCCAGGGTGCGTGCGGTCTGGGCCATGGTGTCGGTGCCGTGGGTGATGACGATGCGCTGCTCCGGGCTTTGCCGGCAGGCTTCCAGGATACGCTCCCGGTCCTTCTCGATCATCTCCAGGCTGTCCTTGAGCATGACCATCTCCACCCGGACCTCGACCCGGCAGCGCACCAGCTCCAGGATCTCCCGCACGTGGGACCCCGTGAACACCAGCTCCCCGGTGATCTGGTTGTAGCTCTTGTCGATGGTCCCGCCGGTGACCAGGATGCGGATGGGTTTCCCCTCTTTTCCCCACACCCTACATTTCAAGGGCTGTCCCCTCGGGCGTGAGCCGTGCTTCCAGCCGCCTGGCGTACTGGCTCAGGGCGTAGCAGCACAGGAAGTACATGACCGCCACCGTGGTGTAGATCTCAAAGGGGTGGACCATGAGCCGGTTGTTCAGCCCCTGGGCCACGAAGGTCAGCTCCAGCACGCCGATGACGTAGGCCAGGGAGGTGTCCTTGAAGATGGCGATGAACTGGCCCACGATGGCCGGGATCATCTGCTTCAGGGCCTGGGGCAATATGATCCTGCGCATGGTCTGGAAGTAGGACAGGCCCGAGGACAGGGCCGCCTCGACCTGCCCCCGAGGGATGTTCTGGATGCCGGAGCGCACGATCTCGGCCAGATAGGCCCCGGTGAACACGGTCAGGGCGATGGTGGCGCTCCAGAAGACGTCGAAAAAGGTGCCGGTGAGAATCGGGATGAAGAAGTAGACCCAGAAAATGACGATGATCAGGGGGTTTCCCCGGATGATCTCGATGTAGATCAGGCTGGGGATGCGGAACAGCAGGTTGTCTGCGGTCCTGCCCAGACCCACGGCCAGGCCGATGAAGAAGCTGACGCTGATGGCGATGACCGCCATGAGGATGGAGAAGGACAGCCCCCCCAGGCCCCAGAACAGCTCGTTCTCGCTGCCGTGGGGAAACCGCCAGATGAGCAACAGCCGCAGGTTGTCGACAATCACCGACCACTCGAAGCCGAGGATGCCCTGGGCCGCCTTGAAGAGCACCACGGCGATCCCGGCCAGAAAGAGCCCCTTGAGCAGCAGCACCAGCACCTGGCCCACCCGGGTCATGGAACGTTTCCACACCGCCATGAGCGGTGAGTAGTGCAGCGAGTCCCTGGGGCCCCGCCTGGCCACTGCCTCCCCCACCAGCACGAAAGGCCGGCATCCGGCCCGGCAGGTTGCCACAACCGGTGTGAGCATGGCCCTGGTCAGCCGGTCCGAGAGCCGGGCCCGCTGCACCGACTCGATGCGCAGGCGGTTGTTCACCCCGTTGAGGATTGCTGCAATGATCAGGGACAGGGACAGGTACATGACCGTGGCCGCTGTGGTGGCCTCGAACCCCCTGAAGGTCAGGGACTCCACCTGCTGGGAAGACCAGGTCAGCTCGGCCACGCCCACCACCATGGCCAGCGAGGAGTTCTTCATGTTGTTCAGGAACTCGCTCCCCAGGGGCGGGATGATGGCCCGGAAGGCCAGGGGGAGGATAATCTTGCGCAGGACCTGGATATAGCCCATGCCGCTGGAGTAGGCCGCTTCCAGCAGCCCCTTGGGGATGGACTGCAACCCTGCCCGGATGACCTCGGCCATGAACGACCCGGTGTACACGGACAGGCCCAGGGTAGCGCTCCAGAACTCGAACTCGCGGTCGAAGACCCACATTCTGAGACCCTCGGGAAGGGCCGAAGGCAGGGCAAAGTACCAGAAGAAGAGCTGGATCAGCAGCGGCGTGTTGCGGAAGAACTCCACATAGGCCGTGGAGAGCCAGCGCATGGGCCTGAAGTTCGACAACCTTCCCAGGCCGAAAAAGGTCCCCAGGGCCAGGGCCAGGACCGAGCTGACCAGGGTGATCTTCACGGTCAGCAGCACGCCCTGCAAAATGAGCATGCCCAGGTGCAGGTCGTAGGTCTGGTTGACCGTGAACAGCACGCTCCAGTCAAACCGGTAGCCGAAATCGAACACGAACCCCCAGTAGTAGACCATGAGGCCCACCACCGTCAGCAGTGCCGCAATCTGCACCCAGCGCTTGTCCAGCCAGTATCGGATCATAAGCAAAAGTGGCCCCGGGCCGGATGTCCGTTACCCGGAGCCGTTTCTATTTAGTTCGAAGTCGAAAGTTCGAAGCGGAAAGCAAGAGGTTCGACGGAGTGGACATTGTGTACATTGTGGACTGAGTGGACAGGGATGAACGGGACAGGTGCTTTCCGTCCACGAGGTCCATTATGTCCACTCAGTCCACTGCCTTTGCTTCGAGCTTCAAGCTGCACGCGAAGCGTGCTTACGGCCACATCTCGATCTCGTCGGTCATGGGGAAGTAGTAGGGCGTGTCCGGGCCGTACCACTTGTTGTAGATTTCCATGTAGGTGCCGTCCTTCCACATGTCCTGCAGGGCGAAGTTCACGGCGTCGCGCAGGCCGGACTCGTCCTCTGGGACACCGATGCCGTACGGCTCGTCACTGAAGAAGTCGCCCACCAGCTCATAGTTGCCCGGCTCTTTGGCCGCATAGCCGAGCAGGATGGTGGAGTCGGTGGACCAGCCGGCAACCCGGCCCATCTTCAGGGCCTGGAAGCACTCGGACTCCTTCTGGAAGGAGATCACGTTGTCCTCGTAGTCAGGGTCGCCAAGCTCCTTGAGCAGGTTCTTGATGTTGATCTCGGAGGTGGTGCCCTGCATGGTTGCGATCTTCTTGCCCACGAAGTCTTCGTGGTCTTCGAACTGACCCTTCTTGGCCAGGATCTTCTGCCCGTCGAAGAAGTAGGTGATGGAGAAGTCGATGGACCTGTCCCGCTCACGCTTGTGGGTCATGTTGGCCACGCTGATGTCGATCCGGCCCTGCTGCACAAAGGCGATGCGGGTCTTGTTGTTCACGGCCACCCGCTCCAGCGTGCAGTCCAGCCTCCTGGCAACCTCCTCGGCGATGTCCACGTCGAATCCGACCCACTCGTTGTTCTCGTTGTAGTAGCCCCCGGGAATGGAGTCGGTCATTATCCCGGCCTTGAGCACCTTGGCCTCCTGGATGCCGTCCCAGACAGGGCCGGCCAGGGCCGCCTGGGCCCCCAGAAAAAGCAGGGCCATTCCACAGCAAAAGGACAGTGCACGTTTCATAAGCTCCTCCTCAAAGATTGAAACACCAATGGCCTGGATATCCAAACAGCCCCCGGACCTCCCGGGGACCTCAGGTTGATGGGAAAAACCTCTCAGTGCGAAAGAATCTTGCTCAGGAACTCCCTGGTCCGTTCGTTCTGGGCCTGGCTGAAGAAGGCCTTGGGGGTGTTCTGCTCGATCAGCATACCCTGGTCCATGAAGATGACCCTGTCCGCCACCTCTCGGGCAAAGCCCATTTCATGGGTCACGCAGACCATGGTCATGCCCTCCCGGGCCAGGTCCTTCATCACGTCCAGCACCTCGTTGATCATCTCCGGGTCCAGGGCGGAGGTGGGCTCGTCAAAGAGCATGATCTTGGGGTGCATGGCCAGCCCCCTGGCAATGGCCACCCGCTGCTGCTGCCCGCCAGAGAGCTGCCCCGGGTAGGTGTCCGCCTTGTCCGGGATGTCCACCTTCCTGAGCAGGTCCATACCCAGGTCTGCGGCCTCGGACCGGGACATCTTCCTGACCATGGTCGGGGCCAGGATGATGTTTTCCAGGGCTGTCATGTGCGGGTAGAGGTTGAACTGCTGAAAGACGAACCCGATCTCGGCCCGGACCATGGTCAGGTTGGTCCTGGGATCGTTGATGTCGGCTCCGTCCACCAGGATGCGGCCCTGCTGGATGGGCTCCAGCCGGTTGATGCAGCGGATGAGCGTGGACTTGCCCGAGCCGCTCGGACCGCAGAGCACCACGACCTCGCCCTCCTGCACATGGAGGGTGACGTCCTGCAGCACATGCAGGTCGCCAAACCACTTGTGGACGTTGAGGAACTGGATCAATTACATCTCCTGAATTCACGAACGAAGGAGGGACGGAAATCCCGTACCAGACAGGCGTGATCGACGCAACAAAGACCTGAAAACTCACGGTTTATGCAAGGTTTGGCACCAGGACGGGGCAGGAAAGCACTCCTCGAAGGGAGTCATTGCAGGAGTTACTTCTTTTCTATCGGAAGCCCCGCGTCAACCCAGGCCGACCAGCCGCCTTTCAGGGCGTAGGAGCGGTCGTACCCCTCCCTGATCAGCTCCAGGGCGATCATGGCGCTCAAAGACTCATGACTGCTTTCGTCATAGACGACGATGGTCGCGTCCCTGGGGTACTCCCTGACCCAGTTCTCGGCCAGCTTGTAGTTGCGCCGCACCGCCGTCTTGATTTTGGCGTCGCTCGACTGCCAGGCCGCTTCCCGGCGGATGTCGATGAACACGGCTTCGTTCTGCTCCAAAAGCCTGGCCGCTTCCTGCACGGGCATCCTCGGGGCCTTGAGTGCGGCCTTGCCGACCAGAGCCGCCCCGAGGACAGCCAGCATGGAGCAGGCAATAATGACCATGGTGCGCATAGCGTCCTCCTTATGATACTTCCAACATCAACAAAAATCAGCGGCTTGTCCACGTCTCCCCGACTTGACAGCCCGGCACGGTTCATTACTTTTGGCCAAACACCAAAGAAGGAGCCCCTCATGCCCATCTACGAATACAAGTGCAAAAAATGCGGCCACTGCTTCGAGGAGCTGGTGCTGTCAAAAGAGGCCGGGCATCCCCCCTGCCCCGAGTGCCGGGCAAAGGAAGTGCAGCAGCTCATGTCGGCCGGAACCATCCGCTCCCAGGGGATAGCCTCCGGCTCCGGCGGGTTCAAGGGGCCTGCCTGCGCCCCGTCGGGCTGAGGCGTCTGAGAGCTCCGGGTCCGGAGCACCAAATGTCCTGCCGGCCGCTGTGGGCACGGTCTTCAACCCAGGGAAGTCTCCTGCGGGATCAAGCCGCCACCTTCCATGCCAGGCGCTTCCCACCTGCGAATCCCCTGGCCCGGGCTATTGCCAACACCACCCTGCGCAGCTACAACCCTGGGCAATGTCCAGCCATATCAAAATCCAAAAAGAGAACCCATGACACCGTCCGAAACGGGAACCCCCACCAACTTCATCAGGGCAATTGTCGAGGAGGACCTGCGCACGGGCACCTGGGACGGGCAGGTGGTGACCCGTTTCCCCCCAGAGCCCAACGGCTATCTGCACATCGGCCACGCCAAGTCCATCTGCCTCAACTTCGGGCTGGCCAGGGATTACGATGGCCGCTGCCACCTGCGTTTCGACGACACCAACCCCCTCAAGGAGGAGGAGCTGTACATCCGGTCCATCGAGGAGGACGTGCGCTGGCTCGGCTTCGACTGGGGGGAGCACCTCTACTTCGCCTCGGACTACTTCGAGCGCCTCTACGACTTTGCCGTGGACCTGATCACAAAGGGCCGGGCCTTTGTCTGTGACCTCTCACCGGAGGAGATCCGCGAGCAGCGGGGGACGCTGACCAGACCAGGCACCAACAGCCCCTTTCGGGACCGGACCGTGGAGGAGAACCTGGACCTGTTCGGGCGCATGCGCCAGGGCGAGTTCCCCAACGGGGCCAGGGTTCTCCGGGCCAGGATCGACATGTCCTCCCCCAACCTGAACATGCGTGACCCGGTCATGTACCGCATCCTGCACGCGGCCCATCCCCGGACCGGGCAGTCCTGGTGCATCTACCCCACCTACGACTTCGCCCACGGGCAGAGCGACTCCATCGAAGGCATCACCCACTCGGTGTGCACCCTCGAGTTCGAAGACCACCGCCCCTTGTACGACTGGTTCCTGGACCAGCTGCAGGTCCACCACCCCCGGCAGATCGAGTTCGCGCGACTGAACCTGACCTTCACGGTCCTGAGCAAGAGAAAGCTCATCAAACTGGTTCGG
>CAZQOG010000075.1:0-12822 GCA_964594925.1 uncultured Desulfohalobiaceae bacterium | reverse complement strand
GAGGGGCCTGCGGCAATATTTGCAGTGATACCTGGCACTCAAGTTGCTTGGTAAGCCGGGAACCACGGTACAGTTCCGGGATTTTCAGCAGATGAAGCCGACAACCGGCAGCAAAGGTTTTTATGTTGTCAGGTTTTTGACTGAAGGCAGGTGCGCCACTCACGGTGCCCAAACTTGGTAGCGTCCCCTCAACGATTACGCAGGCGGGAGGCAATGAAAGCCATCATCCTTGTTGCGGGTATTGGTAACCGACTCAGCAGCCGGGTCACTGACCGGCCCAAGTGCCTGGTTGAGGTCGGGGACCGGACTATATTGGATTGGCAGCTGCAGCATTTGCGCGCCTGCGGCGTCCGGGACGTGGTCCTGGTCACCGGGTATTTGCGGGAGATGGTCCAGGATCATGTCCAGGCCTATGGTGACATGGACTTTTCCTTTATCGTCAACGACCGCTTCAGTGAGACCAACACGGCCTACTCCCTGTACCTGGCCCGACACGAGATGACCGACGAATTTCTTTATCTCAACGGGGATGTGTTTTTCCACCCAGAGGTAGTGCGTCGGCTGCTGACGGCCTGCGAGCCCAACGTGCTGGCCATGGAGCGTAAGCAGTGCGGCGAGGAGGAGGTCAAGGCAGTGCTTGACGGGACAAGGATCACGGCCATCAGCAAGACCGTGGACCCGAAGAGCGCGTACGGTGAGTTCATTGGGGTGGCCAGATTCTCACGCGGTATTGGCCCGTTTTTCAGGGCCACTTTGGAGCGGGTCATCGAAAAGGAAAACAAATGGACCGACTTCTTTGAGAAGGCCCTGGATGCCATGGCTGCCAAGGTTGAGTTCACTGCCCTGGATATCACCGACCTTCCCTGTGTGGAGATCGATTTTCCCCAGGACCTGGACCATGCGCGCAAAAGCGTGTTGCCCCGCATTACCCGAGACGCCGCCGCACCTCTCAGGATCCTCTTTTATGCCGAAAGAAGCCTGCATCTTCCTTTTCTTGAGCCAGTGCACGACTACCTGGCAAAACACACAGAGGCGGAGCTTGCTTTTTCCGCTTCCCCCTTCACACCCTCACATAACGGCAGCAATGGGTGCGGCCTTGCTCCTGAGGTCGTGGAACGGTTGCGCAGAAAATCCACCTTTTATGAGCGTGCTTCAGATTTTCAGGCCGATGTGGCAGTGGTGGCAGATCCCTGCCATCACCTGATCAGTCATGTACCGCGGGTGGTCAATGTGGGGCACGGCCTGATCTGCAAAGGGTACTACTACAACGACAACCCCATCACCAAACGGGAGAATCTCTCGGATCTGCTCTGCGTTCCCGGCCCGGAGCACAAAAAACGGCTCGAGAAGACCGTGTTCTCGCCGATAGCCGTGACCGGATTCATCAAGTCTGATGAAATATACGGACGCAAGCAGCCCGGCAGGGCGGATTTCTGCAGAACGTATGGAATCGACCCGACCGACGCAATCATACTGTTTGCCCCAACATTCAACGATGAATTGAGTGCCATCCCCTGCCTGGGAGAGCGGATCGGCGAACTGGCCGGACCGGGCACGACGCTGCTCATCAAGCTGCACAATGAGACAGCAGCAGGCTGGAAATCCGCATACCAGCGCCTGGCAGAGTCCAGGGATACGATCCACTACCTTGAAGATGGGGACTATGCCGGCATGATGCGTGCGGCGGACGTGATGGTCAGCGATGTCTCCTCCATTGCCCTGGAGTTTCTTTTTCTGAACAAACCGGTCGTGTTTTTCACCAACCCCAGGATCAAAGAGTACCATCAGTACCATGCGGGCGACATCGAGTACGCGATCAGGGATGCAGGGTTCGAGGCCAAGACAATGGAGGAGCTCAGCCGTGCAGTGAACATCTCCTTGTCCGAACCGCACCGTTTTGAAGACAAACGGCGCGCGTATGCAGACATGTATGACTATGGCCGGGACGGGAAGAGTGCTGCGAGGGTTGCCCAGGCTGTGCAGCAGCTTGCTGAGTCTCCTGTAGAGGACTCCTCCTGTTCCGAGGAGATAACGATCATTCTGCGCTATGCCTCGGCACCCGACAGAGCCTCAGTGACACGCGATGTACGTGAAATACGGCGTAAGTCAGGTGGTGTCGGATACCGGGTCGTGGCTGTAGGGGGGCAGCCACCAGTCAAAAACGTCGGTTCCCTAGGCATCGACTCCTGGCTGGAGTCCGAAACCCTGGATGCAAAATCCTTGGTCGAGGCGGGGAGAGCGGCTGGGGGCGAGTTTGTGGTTTACCTCAAGCCCGGTCAAATTCTGCCGCAAAACTGGCTCAAGTCGTTGCGCAACTACTTCCGGTGGCACCAGGGCACCGGTCTGGTCAAAGCACTGGTCGACAGCCATTTCATCAAGAAGAGCCTGGGTACTCTGTTCTACGAAAAAGAGCTGTACGAAAAAAGCAAGCTGTCTGAATTTCTCCAGTACATGGCCGTTGGGAGCAACGTCCCGGGAGTAAAGACCGACAGCCACACCGTCATGATGCCCCGCCACATCCTTACCCGCCCGGAAATTATGAATTGTGGACTCGATGCAGAGACGTGGATCGAGAGCCTGCCAGGCCTTCTTCTCGACTTAGGATATCAGGCCTGGATGGCGGCGGATGTGTTTCTCTATCCCCATGACCAGCCCCTGGCATATCGAAACAAACAGGAGCTCCTCGAGGAGTTGCAGCAGCTTCGGTTACTGGCGCGTCAGCAGCGTGGCACCCCGGTTGGCACCCGGACAGGTCGCTGATCAGAATCGTCTGCTCCAGAACCTCGTGGTCTCCCACGCTTCAGCAAACTCCTGCAAAGCGGTCAGCAGGCACGTTCATGAGCTCCTTACCCAGAATCCTTTTTTATGTTGAAAGAAGCCTGCACCTGCCGTATCTTGAGCCCATCCAGGAGTATCTCGAGGCGAACAACCTCGCTCTCACAGCATACAGCGCCCCTCCCTACTGCGAAGGTTCACAAGAGATCCCCGGCTGCGGGCTCATGGACTTTGAAGGAAGGCGCCTGTCCGCAAAGGCCCCATTCTTTACCGAACCCTGGAAATTCGAGCCCGATGTCACTATTGTGGCGGATGCCTGCCATCATCGTATTCCAGATATCCAGAACGTGATCAACGTCGGCCATGGGCTGATCTCCAAAGGCGCGTTCTACACTGATTCGCCCATTGTTCGCCGTGAAAATCTCTCCCAGATGATCCTGGTGCCCGGGCCCTGGCACCGCTCCAGGATCAGGGACAATGTTTTCATCCCCATCAAGGTGACCGGGTTCATAAAATCTGATCTGCTTTTTGGTCCCGGAGCACAGGACAGGGTGAGCTTTTGTCGCCAGCACGGCATTGATCCAGGGAAGCGCATCGTACTTTTTGCTCCCACGTACAATCGTGAGCTTTCAGCCATTCCCTGCGTAGCTCAAGGAATCAGCAATGTAGCTGACGACAAGACCATTCTGCTCATCAAGCTCCACAATTTAACCGAAACCCGGTGGAAAAAACTCTATAAGAGCATCGCCCGATCAAGCGAGAACATACTTTACATGGAGGATGTTGATTACTCTGGTATAATGCATGCCGCGGACGTGATGATCAGTGATGTGTCCTCGATGTTCATTGAGTTCCTGCTTCTGGACAAACCCGTAGTCCTTTTCAACAATCCACGTATCGATGAGTTTCCCCTCTACAAGCCTCAGGACATCGAATACCAGACCAGAGATGCTGGTGTGCAGGTTGACTCCCTCGAAGGACTCCTCAAGGCTGTTTCCGAGGAGCTTGCACATCCCAAGCAGCGATCTGAGTTGCGCCAACGCTACGCCCGGGCACTTGATTACGGGCGAGACGGAAAGAGCGCGGCCCGAGCGGGGCAGGCCATTCTGGAGTGGGTCCAGGGAAAGATCCGGCAGAAACACCCCGATCTCGAGGTGTTTCTGCTGGAACCAGCGGAGGCAGACAAGGCGGGCATACGGGCTGACATCTCTGAAATTGTGACCAAGGCAGATGGTCACCAGCTTCGGGTTACAGTGATTGGAGGGCGGGAAGACGCAGAGGATATGCGGGTGGACCATGTACTGACAGGAGATATCAACGCTCGGACCCTGTGCGACCATCTCCGCAGTGCAGCAACTCCTTTCGTGGCCATTGTCACTGGTGGGTTGGTCATGCCCTGGGACTGGCCGAAGTGGCTGGAGAACCATTTCCGTTGGAATCAGGGTGTCGGGGCGGTCAAGGCACTGACTGAACCGGGGCTTGCAGCTCAGTGCATGGATCAGCTGAAAGCGGCAAACAAGAATGCGACGATTGCCACTGAAAGCATGAGCCAGGGGCTTTTACTCGCAGGCATAGGGCAGTCCATGGAAGGTGGGGAGCTTCCCTCGGAATGCATTATGGTTTGCGATACGTTGCTGAGGAACATTCCGGAAGGCTTTCCCGTGAGCACCCCCAGGGAGTGCATCATCGCCCTGGGCCTATTGCCCCTGAAGCAGGGAATGCGAACCCTCATGGCTGTGGACTGCAGCATGCAGCCCGTTGGCCGGTTTTGAAAAAAACTTGTGATCGTTCCAGGTCAGTTCTGGACCATGGTTTGATTTCGGCGGGGGGCACACGATCCGAATAGAGCAGTGTGCACCCCCGCAGCTCATTTTTTGAAGACTGGATCGTCGATAATCAGGTCTGAAAAAACGAAACGGCAGGCTTTCAACTCGGCTCTGCTCCGGAACGTTTCCTGGCAAAGGCGAGCATCTTTGCCGCTTCCTGGAACTCGGGGTTGATTTGCAGGGCCTGGTCGGCTGTGGCTGCGGCTTTTTCCCATTGCTGCCAGTCCAGGTAGACCCGGCCCAGGTTGAAAAAGAGGATCTCGTCCCTGGGGTCCTTCTCCAGCATCTCCCGGTAGCACTTTTCCGCCTCCTCGAAGCGGCCGGTCTTGCGCAGGGCCATGCCCAGGCGGTTGAGGATGTGCAGTGCGCCCGGGTCCTCTTCCAGGGCCAGCTTGAGATAGCGGATGGCTTCCATGAAGAGACCCGCCTTGAGGTAGCGCTCGGCAATGTCGATCTTGAGGGGGACGTCCCTGGCAAAGTCGAGCCTGAGCTGCTCGAAGAGCGCTGCGGCCTGCGTGACCTCGGTGCGGTCAAGATGGGCCTGCGCCTTTTCCAGCCGGATGCGCTTTTGCTTTTCAAGGTCGGACAGCTGCTGCTGGGCCTCTTCCGTGACGGAGTGCTGCAGCTCCTCCAGGAGCTCCCTGGCCTGGGCGGCCAGGGCCTTTTCATTGCCCGGCTCATAGCTGATGGCCACGGGGTAGAGCTGCTTCAGGGGCTCGTGGGCGGAGAAGTGGTAGACCGCGTCCTCGATCAGTTGCTGGAACTCCTGCTTCTCGTGGGCCATCAGGGAGGCGCGAAGAAAGAGCTGCAGGGCTTCGTGAAAGACCGTGGCCGCGGCTATGGCCTTGTCCTGCTTGAGCAGGCGCTTGATGCTGGTCAGCTTGGAGCGGATCTGGTTGAGCTCTTTGGTCATGTCGCCCCCCGTAGTGGGCAAGGTTTGGGGATGGTCTTACTGCATCACGTGCCGCTCCACCATCTCCTTGAACCGGGTGAAGAAGTAGCGCGAGTCGTGCGGCCCGGGCCCCGCCTCGGGGTGGTGCTGCACAGCCAGGATCGGCCTGGCCTTGTGCGCGAACCCTTCCAGGGTGTTGTCGTTCAGGTTGACGTGGGTCTGCACCAGGGCATCGACCGAGGAGACATCCACGCAAAACCCGTGGTTCTGGGAGGAGATCTCGATCCTGCCGCTGGTCAGATCCTTGACCGGGTGGTTGCACCCGTGGTGGCCGAACTTGAGCTTGAAGCTGGGACCGCCAAGGGCCAGCCCCAGGAGCTGGTGGCCGAGGCAGATGCCGGCCGTGGGGTAGGTGTCTATCAGCTGCGCGGCAACCTGCACAATCTCGGGCAGGGCGGCGGGATCCCCCGGGCCGTTGGACAGGAACACGGCCTGGGGGGCCAGCCTGTCCACCTGGTCCGCGGTGAACCAGGAGGGCACGGCAAGCACGTCGAAGCCGCCAGCGGTCAGCAAACGCAGGATGTTCCACTTGATGCCATAGTCAAAGCAGACCACCCGGATGCCCGGGCCGGGCCAGCTGTAGAGTCCGTCCTCGAGGTCAACGGGGCAAGGCCTTCCATCCTTCCAGGCATAGGGTTGCCGGCAGGTCACCTCGTCCACCAGGTTGAGCCCTTCCATGGGGGGGATGGACCTGGCCAGGTCCACGACCGCGTCGGGGTCGCGCTCCTTAGTGGTGATGAAGCCGCGCATGGCGCCGTGCAGCCGGATGTGTCTGGTCAGGGCCCGGGTGTCGATGCCTTCGATGCCCAGCACGCCGTGGCGGCTGAGGTAGTGGGGAAGGGACTCGGTGGCCGACCAGTTCGAGGGGGTCTCACAGCACTCCTTGACGATGAAGGCGGCCACCTGGACCCGGTCGGACTCGACATCGTCCAGGTTGACGCCGTAGTTGCCGATATGCGGGTAGGTCATGCAGACCATCTGTTTGCGGTAGGACGGGTCGGTCAGCACCTCCTGGTACCCGGTCATGCCGGTGTTGAAGATGACCTCTCCGCCGGCCTGGCCGGGTCCCGTGAAGGTCCTGCCCTCGAACCAGGTGCCGTCTTCGAGGGCGAGTATGGCGTGCATCAGTTCTGCTCCTTGAGTCGTTCCACGATACGGGGCAGGTCCTCGGGCCGGTCCACCCCGACGCTCTGATGGCGGGTGGGCACGACCAGGATGGGGATGCCTGCCTCCAGAAGTCGCAGCTGCTCGAGCTGCTCGACCTGTTCCAAAGGGCTGGGGCCGAGGGCGGCGAAGCGCTCCAGGGTTCTGAACCTGAAGGCATACAGCCCGATGTGCCCCCAGTAGGTACTGTCCTCTGTGCTGCGGGCAAAAGGTATCACGGCCCGCGAGAAATACAAAGCGCGCCCCTGCCCGCTCAAAACCACCTTGACCAGGTTGGGGTCCCCCGCCTCCAGGGCGGTGATCTCCCGGGCCAGGGTTGCCACCTGAAGCTCCTGGTCCTGCTGAAAGGGGGCCAGCAGCTGGTCGAGCATGGCGGGTTCCAGGGCGGGCTCGTCGCCCTGGATGTTGACCACCACGCTGTCCCTGGAAAGACCGAGCAGGCGGGCGGCCTCCAGGACGCGGTCCGTGCCGCTCTGGTGCCCGGGGGAGGTCATGAGCACAGGCACGTTCAGGGCCGTGGCCCGGTCGTGGATGCGCTGATCGTCAGTGGCCAGGACCACCTCTTTCAGGGCCCGGCACTGCCTGCTGCGCTGGTAGACATGCCAGAACATGGGGCGCCCCAGGATGTCCGCCAGGGGCTTGCCGGGGAAACGGGTCGAGGCGAACCTGGCCGGGATGATGCCGTAACAGTCACAGGTCATGTCCAGGTCCCGGGGCAAGATTGCCCCCACATGTTTTGCGTCCAGGGGCTCCACAGGTTGGGCTCGTTTTTCATAAAGCCTCGCGAATAGCCTGGCAAGCCGTTTCCGTGCCCCCCTGCTGGGCCTGGACAAAAGTCCCGACCAGAGCGAACACCCGATCCCTGGCCAGTGGTTTTTTGAGCTGGTCGCGCAGGGCGTTCGCCAGCCCGGGGGCATCTCCGACCCGCCGGACCAGGCCCTGCTCGAAGATCTCCCCCCCCACCCAGGAGAAATTCGACCAGGAGGGCCCGATGACCGGCACCACCCCCTGGGACAAAGGTTCCAGGAAGTTCTGGCCCCCCAGCGGGGCCAGGCTCCCCCCCACGAAAACCGCCCTGGCCAGGGCATAGGCCTGGATCAGCTCGCCAAAGGTGTCCCAGAGGATGACCGTGCCGCCCGGGACCGGTCCCGTGCATTGGGAGCGCAATACCCAGGGGAGCCCGTGTTGATTGAGGATCTGTTTCCAGGCCTCCAGCCTGTGCATGTGCCTGGGGAACAGGCCCAGAAGCGTTGCCGGGCGCTCGCCGAGCAGCTCTTTGACGACCCGCGCCACTGCCTGCTCCTCCTGTTGCCGGACCGAGCCGAGCACCACAAAGGGTGCCCCTGGTCGCACCAGACCGGACAGGGGGTTGTCCACATACGGGATGGGCCGCAGGGAGAGGCAGCGGTCGAACTTGATGTTGGGCATCCTGCCCACGGAGTCAGGGCCGAAGAGCAGGCGGTAGCGTGCGGCGTCACGGTCCGAGACGGCCAGGATGGCCCTCGGGGAGGTTTTTTTCCAGGGCAGGGGCAGGGCCAGGTAGCCCGCCAGGCTGCGTCTGCTCAGCCTTGCGTTGAGCAGCAGCACCGTGATGCCGCGTCCGGCACAGGCCCGGAGCAGGCCCGGCCAGAGCTCGGTCTCCAGCAGCACCACCACCTTGGGCCGGATCCTTTCCAGGGCCTGCTGCATGAGCCGCGGGGCGTCAAAGGGAAAGTAGGCGCGCTGCAGGTGAATGGGCCCGCCAGGGTCGGACCGGGACAGGATATCCATGCCCTGGGCGGTGCAGGTGGTGGTCAGAAGGTTCAGGGGCCGTTGGGGGTTCAGCTGGGTGATGATTTCCCTGGCCAGGAAGGCCTCTCCGCCGGATGCGGCCTGGATCCAGACCTCCGCCGGCCCCGGGGGTTGCCGGAGCAGGCGCTGCTCCCAGCCCTGCCTGAGCCTGGGGGACAGCCCCAGCAGGGGCAAAGCCGCCCGCCAGAGGCCCTCGTACATCCAGAACCAGGGCCCGCCGTCGGGGTGGTCCGGGGCTGGTTGCGGCGAAGCCGTGTGCGGCATTTCACTCCCCCCTTGCATCAGGAGCCCATCCCGAGCTGGATCAGGCGGGACACGAGCTCGGGAAATGAGTATCCGGCGGTTCGCCCGGCCAGCGGGAGCAGGCTGGTCTTGGTCATGCCGGGCAGGGTGTTGACCTCCAGGATGTACAGCGTGTTCCCGCTGCAAATGAAATCCGCCCGGCTGTAGCCCTTGAGTCCGAGGCAGGAGTGGGCGCGCAGGGAAAGCTCGCGTATTTTCCGCACTATGTCGGGATCGACCGGGGCGGGGCAGATCTCCTCGCAGGCCCGGGGCGTGTACTTGGCGTGGTAGTCGAAGTAAGGGGCGGACTCGGGGGGGCGGATCAGGATGGGCGGCAGGGCCTCATCGCCGAGCACGGCACAGGTCAGCTCCTGTCCCTGGATCAGCTCCTCCAGCAGGACCTCCTGCCCGGAGGCAAAAATCTTCGACATGGCCTGGTCGAGCTCGGCCTTGTCCCCGGCCATGGACATGCCCAGGCTGGACCCACCCTGGTTGGGCTTGACGAACACGGGGAAATCCAGGCCGCACACCCAGGGCTCTCCTGGGTGCTGCGGCAAAAACTCCCACCGGGGAGTGGGGATGCCGGCCAGGGTGAAGAGCTCCTTGGCCAGGGCCTTGTTCAGGGCCAGCATCGACCCGGCCGGCCCGGACCCCTGGTAGGGGCACCCCACCGCATCCAGTACGGCCTGGATGAGGCCGTCCTCCCCGGGGGCGCCGTGGAGGTTGACAAAGGCAAAATCGCAGCTCGTGGCCAGCTCGATCAGCTGGTGCAGGTTCCCGGCGGGGTCGGCAACGCTCACCCTGTGGCCCAGCTCGTCCAGCGCCTGGCGTATGGACCCCGCTCCGGCCAGGGACACCTCCCGTTCATTCGACCATCCGCCCGCGATCAAAAGGATATGCATTCAGGTTGACCTCCAGGGTCCGGTTGAAGGCCTGCTCAATGGCACGGGTCTGATCAAAGGCTCGTTGGATCAGGATTTTTCTCTCCTTACTGGTCCCGTAACGCTCGAGCAGGTCCTGAAACCGTTCCTCCAGGGAAACGATGGTTTGGTGTCTGACCCGCTTGTCCCCGTATATCACGGCCAGGACAAGGGTGTGGGCGCGCACGTCAATGGGGCCGGGCCAGCAGACGTGGTGGATGACGCCCTGGGCAATGGCCGGGTTTCCTGTCCTGTGCTGCACCCAGGCCCCGCCGATCTGACAGTGGTTTCCCCCGTATGCGATGGTGTGGGGCTTGGCAATGTCGTGCAACAGTGCTGAGGCGCGAACGGCCTGGACATCCACGCTGAACCCCTTTTCATACGCCAGCCCGGCAATGGTTGCGGCCACCACGGCGACCAGGGAGCTGTGGGCCCGGATGTGGGCTTCCATGCCCGCGGCGCGCATCCACTCCAGGCACTGGGCATCCGAAGGCACGAGGCCGTGGTGACGGCCCGGAAAGGGAGGGGGGAGCAGGGATTGTTCTTCGACGACCATGCGGGTGCGCCTTTGCCGGAATGGGGAGGGGTTGCGGTCGGCAGTGCCTGACCATGGCGTTGAAAACGGCGCAACATATACCAGCAGCACCAGCAAAAGGCAAAACGCACCGGATGGGGCCTGGCCTGGATTGACGCCGAGACCCGGAGAGCCTAGTCTGCCAGCTCGTGATTTTCAAAAGCGACCCTGTTTTTCAAGCAGAGGAGAAGACCTTGAAGCTGTTGGAGGGTTTCAAGAACCCGGAGCTGTGCGCAACGGTCCTGGAGCAGATCAGAACCGAGATCGGCAGTGAGGGGCTCAGGTTCATGGAGGTCTGCGGAACGCACACCGTGGCCATCTTTCACAGTGGGCTCCGCTCCCTGCTGCCCCCGGAGGTTGTCCACGTGTCCGGGCCGGGCTGCCCTGTCTGCGTCACCCACGAAAGCGAGGTGGCAGCCTTCCTGGACGTGGCTTCCCGTCCGGAGGTCATCCTGACCACCTTCGGGGACCTGATGCGGGTGCCCGGGCCTCGGGGCAGATCCCTCAAGTCCGCCCAGGCAGAGGGTGCCGGTATCCGGGTGGTCTACTCGCCCATGGATGCGCTGCGGCTGGCCAAGGACAATCCCGAGCGCACGGTCGTGTTCCTGGGTGTGGGTTTTGAGACCACTGCCCCGACCATCGCCGCCACCATCAAGATGGCCCGGACCCAGGGGCTGGACAACTTTTGCGTGCTCTGCTTCCACAAGCTCGTCCCCCCGGCCCTGGAGGCCTTGATCCTGGATCCCGAGATCAAGGTGCAGGCCTTCCTGCTCCCGGGACACGTCTCAGCGGTCATCGGGGTCAAGCCCTACGAGTTCCTGGCCACGCAGCACGGCGTCCCCGGGGTGGTCAGCGGATTCGAGCCCCTGGACATTCTCCAGGCCATCCTGACCATGATCCGTCAGCGCAACCAGGGCAAGCCCGAGGTGGTCAACGGGTACACCCGGGTGGTCGGGGAAGAGGGCAACCCCAAGGCCCTGGAGATCATGTACGAGGTGTTCGAGCCTGCGGACGCCTTGTGGCGCGGCATCGGATCCATCCCTGGCAGCGGCCTCCGCCTCAGGGATGGCTGGCGCGAGTACGACGCCATGGAGGTCCTTGGGGTGGAGCTCACGGAAGCCCCGCCCCTGGCGGGATGCCGCTGCGGGCAGGTGCTCAAGGGGATCATTCGCCCGGACCAGTGCCCGCTGTTCAGGAAGGCCTGCACCCCGGCCAGCCCGGTTGGGCCGTGCATGGTTTCCACAGAAGGCAGCTGCGCCGCCTACTACAAATATGCAATCGACTGAGAATCCGGGCTGGACTGCGTTGCTTCACCAGGGACAAACCCTCACGTATAAAGAATACGCTTCGGCCTTGTCCCTGGCTCACGCCTTGCCAGCCCGAATTCTCAGCCGATTGCAACCTAGGAACGTACGAGCATGAGTGAAAAAAAGCTGCTTCTTGACTATGGAAGCGGGGGCAAGGCCTCCCAGCGGCTGGTCAAAGACCTGTTCCTCAGGCACCTGCACAACCCCGTGCTCGACCGCCTCGACGACGCGGCCCTGCTGGACATCGACGGTCCGCTGGCCATGAGCACCGACAGCTTCACAGTGGACCCCATCTTCTTTCCCGGCGGCAACATCGGGTCCCTGGCGGTGCACGGCACGGTCAACGACGTGGCCATGCTCGGCGCCAGGCCCCAGTATCTCAGCTGTGCCTTCATCCTCGAGGAAGGGCTGGACATGGATGACCTGGAGCTGATCGTAGAGTCCATGGGGAAGGCTGCAGCAAGGGCAGGGGTGAGCATCGTGACCGGGGACACCAAGGTGGTGCCCCGTGGGGCCGTGGACAAGGTCTTCATCAACACCACCGGCATCGGGCAAATCGTGGCCGACCCCCCGATCAGCGGTCATGGTGCCAGACCGGGGGATGCCGTGCTGATCAGCGGCAGCATGGGCGATCACGGGCTGACCATTCTTTCCCATCGGGAAGGGCTGACCTTTGAGACGGCCGTTCAAAGCGACAGTGCGGCCCTGAACCACATGGTGCTCGACCTGGTGGAGCAACTCGGCCAGGTTCACGTGCTGCGCGACCCGACACGCGGGGGGCTGGCAACCACGCTGAACGAGATCGCCCTGCAGTCGGGCGTGGGCATCCAGGTGGAGGAGGACAGCGTCCCTGTTCTGGAAGCAGTGCGTTCCGGGTGTTCCTTTCTCGGGCTTGACCCCATGTACCTGGCCAACGAGGGCAAGCTGATCTGCATCGTGCCCGAGGGGTCGGCCGAGCAGGCCCTTGGCATCATGCGCGGGCATGCCGAAGGCGCCGGGGCGGCCAGGATCGGACAGGTCACCACGGACAACCCCGGCAAGGTGGTCCTCAAGACCCCGATCGGCGGCCTGAGGCTTCTGGACATGCTCGAGGGCGAGCAACTGCCCAGGATTTGTTGACGGAAAGCAAAAGAATTTTCCCACCAAGGGCACCAAGAAAACTGAACGGGCGGTTTGTCCCCCGCGGAGCGCGGGACAAACCGCCCAAATTTTTCATGTCTTCGTGCCCTTC
>CAZQOG010000074.1:0-12851 GCA_964594925.1 uncultured Desulfohalobiaceae bacterium | reverse complement strand
GGGCATTCATGCCCAGCCGAATCCGTGTCTTTTACGAGGAATGACATGAAATGGTCTCTTGAACACAGTAGGTGCAGGATCGGACATTCCAAGTTGGAACGAGGCGGCGGAGGTTAAGCGTCGGCAAGAACGACCGATACAATATTGGACCATGTGAGAGGGGAGGGGCGCGACGCACTTCCATTCTGGCTGGTCATGAACACCCCCGGCCTCTTTCCGAAACCGGCAATCTTCAAGAAGTACCCTCGAACCGGATGAACCTCTTCTTTTCGGAGACAGGGCACTGCCTGCACCAGGCTCAGCGCAGGCCCGGTTTCTGTCGGTGACAGGTTTTCGCCTGGATGGGGGAGCTCAAGGAGAGTATGCATTCCCGTGAACAAAGCCATGCCGGAAAAGGAAGGATCGTTTCCTCGGGCCAAGCGAAGCCTCGGGCAGAACTTTCTGGTGGACCCAAACCTGATCCGGAAGGTGGCGGGTCTGCTCCATGCCGGGACTGGCGACAGAGTCCTGGAGATCGGTTCGGGCAGAGGGGCCCTGACCCAGGTCCTGGCGCAGACGGGATGCACTTTGTTCGCGGTGGACAAGGATCCCCAATTGGCCCGCATGGTCAAGCAGCAGTGGCCGGGGACAGCCGTTGCGGTCATGGATGCCCTGGATCTGGACTGGGAGGGCATGTCGCAGAGCCCCGGCTGGAAGGTCATCGGCAATCTCCCGTACAACATCGCCTCCCCTTTGATATGGGAGTGTGTGAGCCGGCTGCGGGAGTTCCGTGTGCTGGTGTTCACGGTCCAGCTGGAGGTGGCCGGGAGGATCGTGGCTGCCCCGGGGGGCAGGGACTATGGAGCCCTTTCCGTCTGGGTCCAGTCCTTTGCCCGCCCCACCCTGGCATTCAGCCTCAGTCCGCATGTTTTCAGACCACGGCCCAAGGTCAGCTCGGGTGTGCTGATCTTTGCCCCGGTTGAAGATCCCCCGCCGCCTGCAGTGCGCGAGGGCTTGTCCCGAATACTTGCCCTGTTGTTCCGGCAAAGGCGCAAGCAGATCGGTACAATTTTCAGGAGATCCGGCTGGCAGGGCTGGGAAAAGGAGCTGGAAAGATTGAACATCGACCCGGAACTGCGGCCGGAGCGGCTTTCTCCGCGACAGTTCATCCAACTGGCCAAGACATTGAATCCGCATTCCACCCCTTGACTTCAAAAAGCAAATCCGGGCATAGCCCTGAAGCAGAAGGGGTGGACAACAGTGTTTTTTCGTTTGTCAGGCTGGACATGGAAAGTTCTTTGCTTTATGCCTTGAGCCAGTCTGCAGGCCGCCGAACGGGTCTGGGAAACCATGGCAGGTAGGAACAGAGCCGGGTCGGCTCCAGGAACAGAGGGGTCATTGAATCGCTCAGGCAAATTGTAAGGGCTTGGCCCGTGGGAGGAATCCATGGGTGAAGACCGGGTGTCACCGAAGTTTCATAACAGCAGGAGGAAGGTGTAATGACGAAGGCAGATTTGATCTCCAAGATGGCAGACAAGGCCAACCTGACCAAAGCCAATGCAGAACGGGCCCTGAACGCCTTTTTGGAGTCGGTCGAGGAAACTCTCGTATCCGAGGGCAAGCTGACCCTGACCGGTTTCGGCACGTTCGCCGTTGAAAACCGCAAGTCCCGCAAGGGGCGCAATCCCCAGACCGGCAAAGAGATCACCATTCCGGCGAGCAAGGTTGTCAAGTTCCGTCCCGGAAAGCTACTCAAGGATGCAGTGAAGTAAACGTGGGGGAGACCCGATGATTCCAGGTGAAACCGTTCAGAGCATGCTGCCCCAGGATATTCCCTGGTGGCTCTCTGACCACGCAGTCTTCTTTGGCGTGCTGTATGCCGTCCTGGCCGTGATCGGAGCTGGGGTGGCGGTCGTGATCCTCAAGTCCTGGGCCCAGTCCCTGAAGGAGTAGGCCCCGCACGACCCAAGCATTCAATCGCTTGCACAATAAAAAAAGGTCTGTCCGGTCATGGCCGGGTGGACCTTTTTTCTTGCCTTGCGTTGTTTTTTTGTATAAGTTTCTCTTTTTTACAGAGACAGATACCCGGTGAAGGGGGTGAGGACACGTGCCAGGAGTCATCCTAGGGGATAACGACCAGTTCGACTATGCTTTGCGAAAGTTCAAGAAGCAGGTTGAGAAGTCGGGCATCCTCTCCGAGCTCAAGAAGCGCCAGCATTACGAAAAACCAAGCATCAAGAAGAAAAAGAAGGAAGCCGCTGCGCGCAAGCGATTGCTCAAGAAAATGCGCAAGATGAGGCTTCTCTAGATGAGTCTTTTCTCCCGCCTGGAGCAGGACTTTCTTCGAGCCTACAAGTCAAAAGACGCAATCCGGGTGGCTGTCTTGCGCATGGTCAAGACAGCCATCAAAAACAAACAGATCGAGCTGGGCAGGGAGCCCGACCACGATGAGATCCTGGCCCTTCTGGCCAAAGAGGCCAAGAAGCGCCAGGAGTCCATCGATCTTTACGCAAAGGCCGGACGCACCGACCTTGTGGCCAAGGAACGCCGGGAGCTGGAAATCCTCGAAGCGTATCTGCCCAAGCCCATAACCCGTGAGGAGCTTGCTTCGGTGGTCGAGGCGACCATCTCCGAACTGGGGGCGTCGGGAATGAAGGACATGGGACGGGTCATGCAGGCCGTCATGGCCGGGCGCAAGGCTCAGGTCGACGGCAAGACCCTGAGTGAACTGGTTCGATCACGACTCTCTGAATAGATCTCCCAAACGTATGGAAGAACGGACCTTCCGCCTTCTCGAGTTCTTCAAGGTCCTCAGCCATCTGAGTGCTGGGGCTGTTTCAGCTCCGGGCCGGGAGGCGTGTCTCAGGATCACTCCCTTTCGGAGCTACCGGGACCTTGTCGACTCCGTGGCATTGCTCAGTCAGGCCCTTGAGCTGCCTGAGGCCATTACCGGGCCCTTGTCCTCTTTCCCTTCCCTCGACGGCCTGTTCAGGTATCTGGAGAGTGAGGAAAAGTTCCTGGACACGGACGGGCTGTGGGCCCTGGAGCAGATGCTTGGCCAGGCCGTCCTTTCCCGGAAAGCCCTGTGCGACATCCAGGGAGAACGGCTCTCCCGGCTGCAGGCCCTGGGTGAGGCATGTCCGGTGCCCGAGCGGGTCCGGGCCGGGCTCAAGCGCTGTCTGGCTCCGGACGGGAACCTGCGGGACGAGAGCTCTCCCGAGCTTTCCTCGGTGCGACAGGGTCTGCGGGATATCCAGAAGCAGTGCACCCGGAAAATCAACGACTTCCTGCAGCAAGGCCATCTCAACCCGGACCACCTCCAGGACGACTTCCTGACCATCTCCTCGGACCGTTATGTCCTGGCCCTGAAATCAAACTTCAAGGGCCGGGTGCAGGGGATCATCCACGACTACTCCCAGAGTGGTGAGACATGCTACTTCGAGCCGCTCTTTCTCGTCGAGCTGAACAATCGCCTGCAGGAGCTCAGGCAGGAGGAGCGTACCGCCGAAAAGAGGGTGCTCCTCTTTTTGACCGGATTGGTCCGTCAGGAGCGCGACGCAGTGCTTTCAGCTTACCAGTGGCTGGTTCAGCTGGACGTGCTGGCTGCCAAGCTGCGCCTGGCCTCTGCCTTTGACGGCAGGTCCGTCATCTCCGAACCGAATGCAACCGTGGATTTGAAGCAGGCGCGGCATCCCCTGCTGGCCCTGGAGGGGGTCGGCGTTCGCCCCACAGACATCCGGTTCCGTCCGGATGAGAGGGCGCTGGTCATCAGCGGCGGCAACTCCGGCGGCAAGACTGTCTGTCTCAAGACACTCGGGTTGATAGCGCTGATGCACCTTTCCGGCCTGCCTGTTCCGGTTGGCCGGGAAAGCCGGTTGCCGTTTCTGAAAAAAATATTCGTGTTTCTGGGCGATGAGCAGAGCCTGGCGGACCATTTGAGCACCTTCACCGCTCAAATCGGCAACCTCCGTCGTTTCTGGCCGGATATCGACAGCGACACCCTGGTCATTCTGGACGAGTTCGGGGCCGGGACCGACCCCAGTCAGGGCGCGGCCCTGGCCCAGGCCGTGCTGGACGAGCTGCTGGCCAAAGAGGCCCTGGTCGGCGCGGCCACCCATTTCCCGGCCCTCAAGGCCTATGCCATGGCCACGGAAGGGGTGCGGGCCGCATCGGTCCTGTTCGATCCCGAAACCGGGAAGCCGCTCTACAGGCTGGCCTATGACCAGGTGGGGGCCAGCAGGGCGCTCGACGTGGCCCGCGAGCACGGCCTGCCCGAGCCTGTGCTCAAAAGGGCCGAGGAGTACCTGCTCTTGGATGGGGAGGACTCGGCCCGCCTGCTGGACCGGTTGAATGGCCTGGTGGTGGTTCGCGAGCGTGAGCTCGAGGCCCTGGAGCAGGAGCGTCTTCGCCTGCACAATGAGCACGAGCGCCTCAAAGCCAGGTACGCAGCCGAAGCCAAGGCCGCGCTCGAGGAGTCCAAGGCCCTTTCCCAGCAGATCCTCAAGGAGTGGAAGGCGGGCCGCACAGGGCGCAGAACGGCTCTCAAGAGGCTGGCCCGGTCCAGGTCGCAGCTCGAAGGGGCGGCAGCTCCCCGGGTTGATGAACAGCAGGGGCCTGCCCTGCACGAGGTTTCCAGTGGCGACTGGGTCTTTTACCCGGCCTGGAGCAAGAAGGGCACGGTTCAGGAAAAGGACACCAGGAAGGGTCGTCTGAAGGTGGATTTCGGCGGGGTGAGCCTGTGGGTGGATCCCCGGGAGCTGCGGATGGCCGGGCAGGAAAGTGCCGAACCGCCCGGTCGTGCACTTCGGGTACCTGCTGCTGAAGAGCTCCCTGTGCGCCTCGATCTTCGCGGGCAGCGGGCCGAGGAGGCAGCTGCCGCCCTGAACAGGTTCCTGGACAGGTCGGTCATGCAGGGGCGCCGGCACCTGGAGATCATACACGGCAAGGGCACAGGCGCCTTGCGGGAGGTGGTGCAGGAAACGCTCGAGGCCTTCCCCGGGGTGGAAAGCTTCGGCCTGGCGCCTGAGGGGCAGGGCGGCGACGGAGTAACCCTCGTCACCCTCTAGGGCAGGCCGCTCAAAATTCCCGCTGGACTGCGTTGCGGTTCTGAAGCAAACCCTCACGTATTGGTATACGCTTCGGGCTTGCTTCAGAACCGCGCCTTGCCAGCGAAAATTTTGAGCGGCCTGCGAAGAAAAATGGGGAGAATTCCCGCTGGGCTGCGTTGCACTTTAGTGTCGCGTCCCACGAACATGATCGATGGCTATTGGTTGTATGACAAGAAAAAGCGTTCCATCTTGGCAAAATTTAACGGTACGTCATTCCCGCGCAGGCGGGAATCCAGGCATCTTACGACCATCCCAGCAAAGGCACTGGATTCCCGCCTGCGCGGGAATGACTTGAGGGATTACGCAACATTTTTCTCTCACATAAGTATCGACGAAAAAGATGGACGCAACACCGGTGTGGCGCTTTGAATGGGTTGGTGAGTGGGTTTTTTACTGAAGGTAAGACGTGCACGAACTTCGTTTTTTTCCGGCTCCGTTGTGCGTAGCCTTGTCCGGGGCAGGGGGGTGACCGCTCGTGGGGCGTGCTGACCAGGACGCTGTGGAAGCGGTCAAGTCCAGACTGGATCTCGTGGACCTGGTCCGGAGGTACGTGGACCTCAAGCCTGCCGGCGAGCGCTGGATGGGGGCCTGTCCCTTCCACCAGGAGACCAAGCCCTCCTTCAGCGTCAATGCGCAGCTTGGCTTTTATTACTGCTTCGGCTGTCAGGCCTCGGGCGACGTGATCGACTTCTACTGCCGCATCAACGGGCTGGAGTTCAGGGAGGCGCTCGAGGAGCTGGCCCGGGAGACCGGGGTCGCCCTGGGCGGAAGTTCCCCGCGGGATGACCAGGCCAGACGGGTCCGCACTTCCTGCCTGCAGATGCACGAGCTTGCCCAGTCGTTTTTCCAGAAGTCCCTGAACGGCCCCCAGGGTGCGGCTGCCAGGGAATATGTGCAGCGCCGCGGGCTCGACCGGAGCATGGTCGAGCGGTTCGGCATAGGGTGGGGCCCCGATGAGTGGCACGGTCTGGAGCAGCATTTGCGGGCCAACGGCTTCAGCCCGGAGCAGGGCGCGGAAGCGGGCCTGCTGTCCAAAAACTCCACCGGAAGGATTTATGACCGGTTCCGGGCCAGGGTCATCTTTCCGATCCACGATCTTTCCGGCCGGGTCATCGCCTTTGGCGGCCGCCTGCTGGGGGAGGGCGATCCCAAGTATCTGAACAGCAGCGACTCTCCCATCTACAAAAAGGGGGAGCATCTCTACGGCCTCTATCAGGCCAGACGGGCCGTAACAAGCAACAGGCAGGCCCTGCTCACCGAGGGGTACACCGACGTGATCTCCCTGGTCCGTCACGGGTTTGAAAATGCCTGCGGCGTGCTCGGCACCTCCCTGACCCCCAGCCAGGTCTCGCGGCTGGCAGGTTTCTGCCGGACCGTGGTCCTGGTCTTTGACGGGGACCGGGCCGGGCAGGAGGCGGCGCGACGGAGCGCGGAGATGATCCTGGCCAGGGGTATCGCCTGCCGGGTTGTGGTCCTGCCGGACGGGGAGGATGTGGACTCCCTGCTGCAGAAAAAAGGCACAGAGGCGTTTTCATCCTTGCTGGGTGAGGCCAGGGAAGGGCTTGCCTTCTGCCTGGAAGTGATTAGCAGAACGTACTCGCCCAAGGAAGTGCTGGCCTGGGCAGAGGAGTTCTTCGATTCGCTTCAGGACGCGTCCTGGAAGGCCTACTATCTGCCCAGGCTGGTGACCGAGGTCAAGACAATTGCGGCCGGGCTCAAGCTTTCCGAGGAGCAGCTGCGGGAGGCGCTGAGCAAGCGGAGCCGGGTTCGCCGCAGGACCGGAAAAGCCCGGCAGGCGCTGCGTTGCGGTTCAGCCGCCCGGGACAGGGATTTGTTGCGGTTCGTGATCTGTCACCCCGAGCACATCCACCATCTGGACGGGCAAAAAATGGGTGAGGTCCTGGGAACTCCCCGGGCCAGGGCATTCTGGAACAAGCTTGTCCGGTACGGCGTGGGCGAAAATCTCCTCACTGCCCTGGACGAAGGGGAAAAACGGTTTTACGTGCAGTGCCGGATGCAGGGGCCCGACAGGGAGCATGCGGACGCTGTGCTCGAAGAGTACAGGGAGCTGTTCGAGCGCTGCCGGCAACAGGACAGGAGACGTTTGCTGCTTGAGGACTTGAAGCAGGCACAAGCCCGAGGCGACGACGCAGAAGTGGCGCGCATTTTACAAGCCTACACAGAAGTGATGGGAGAGCCGCATGAGCAACATTAAGGATATTCAGCAGATCAAGACATTGATCGCCGAGGGCAAGAAAAAAGGGTTCCTCACCTTTGACGAGGTGAACAAGTCCCTGCCCTCAGAGGTCAACAATCCCGAGCAGGTCGAAGAGATCATCACCATTTTCGATCAGCTGGATATCACCATCATCGACACCAGGAACGGCAAGGCACTGGAGATAAGCTCTCGTGACACTGCTGATTCCGGGGACGATGACTTTCAGATCGAGCAGGATGACGAGGTCGACTACGCCTCCCGCAGCTCCGACCCCGTCAGGATGTATCTCAGGGAAATGGGCTCGGTGCCCCTCCTGGACAGGGAGGGCGAGGTCAGGATCGCCAAGAAGATCGAGGCTGGCGAGATGGAGGTCCTCTTTTCCATGGTCGAGGTCCCCGTGGCAGTGGAGGAGCTGGTCAAGGTGGGCGAGGAGCTCAAGCGGGGAAACATGAAGCTCAAGGACGTTGTCAAGACCATCGAGGAGGACGACCCTTCAGAGGAGGAGATGAACCAGCGGCAGCGGGTGATCATGCTCCTGGACGAGCTGAAGCAGATCTACCGCAAGAAAAAGGCCATCTACCACAAGCTTGACGACTGCGCCACGCTGGAGCGCCGGGTCTGGGGGCAGCAGAAGCGGATCCTGGACTACAAGGAGGATGTGGTCCGCCGGTTGCGTGACATCAAGCTGGAAAAGACCCTCATCGACCGCATCATCGAAACCATCGGCGACTACGTGCGCCAGATGCACAACTGCCAGCGCGACCTGTCCGCCTACATTCTTTCCGTGGGCAAGAGCCAGAGCGACATCCAGGACGTCTTTGACAAACTGGACAGGCGGGAGATCAACCCCGTGGTGGCTGCGGACGCACTGAACATGACCGTTGAGGAGCTCTTCTCCTTCAAGGAGATGATCTCGGGCAAGATCGAGATCCTAATCCGGCTGGAGCAGCAGTGCTGCCACAATGTCTTCGACCTGGAGGAGATTTTGTGGCGCATCCACAACGGGAACTCCAACTCCCTGCGGGCCAAGCAGGAGCTGATCCGGGCCAACCTGCGTCTGGTGGTGTCCATTGCCAAGAAGTACACCAACCGCGGGCTGCAGTTTCTGGACCTCATCCAGGAGGGCAACATCGGCCTGATGAAGGCCGTGGACAAGTTCGAGTACCAGCGCGGCTACAAGTTCTCGACTTACGCCACCTGGTGGATCCGCCAGGCCATCACCAGGGCCATCGCCGACCAGGCCAGGACCATCCGTATCCCCGTGCACATGATCGAGACCATCAACAAGCTGGTGCGCACCTCCCGCTACCTGGTGCAGGAACTCGGCCGCGACCCCACGCCCGAGGAGATTGCCGCACGCATGGACTACCCTTTGGAGAAGGTCAAGAAGGTGCTCAAGATCGCCAAGGAGCCCATCTCCCTGGAGACCCCCATCGGTGACGAGGAGGATTCCAGCCTGGGCGATTTCATCGAGGACAAGAAGGCCGTGGCGCCCTCCGAGGAGGTGGTCAACACCAAGCTCTCCGAGCAGATCGCCTTTATCCTGGCCGACCTCACCCCGCGCGAGGAGCAGGTGCTGCGCAAGCGCTTCGGCATTGGCGAGAAGAGCGACCACACCCTGGAAGAGGTGGGCAAGCTCTTCAACGTCACCAGGGAGCGCATCCGGCAGATCGAGGCCAAGGCCCTGCGCAAGCTCAGGCACCCCGTGCGCAGCCAATCGCTCAGGTCCTACTACGAGACCTAGCGCGCACGGTGTGCGCGGGCTGGAAGCTCAAAGCTCGAAGCTGGAAGCAAGTAATGGAAGACTCAATAGTGGGCGGATCCTCGGATCCGCCCATTTCTTTTCGGCAGGCTTGCAAGGGTCTGTGAAATCGATCAGGGTGTCCGGACAATGATCGTTGCGACTCCTTCACGGAACCCCATCTGCTGCCCGGCAGTGGTGACCCTGTTCCTTGTCGTTTGCCTGCAGATCTGTAGATGTGGCGGAGCTTGGGCCGGGGATGACATACAAGCCCGGGCCCGGTGGGTGGCGGATGGGGACACGCTGGTGCTGGTTTCGGGGGAAACGGTGCGGCTCAAGGGAATAGATGCGCCCGAGCTTGGGCGCGACGGCGCACCTGACCAGTACTATGCCCGCGAGTCCCGGGAGGGGCTGGCTGGGTTGGTCCAGGGCCTGGAGCTTGCATTGGAGTTGGAGGGCGAGAGCCGGGACCGCCATGGCCGCGTGCTGGCCTGGGTGCGCCTGCCGGACGGCAGGCTGGTGCAGGAGGTGCTTCTGGATCGGGGGCTGGTCTTTGTCTATCCCCACCCCGGGGACTCTCTGAAGCATCACCATACGCTGCTCAAGGCCCAGCAGCGGGCCATGGATGCGCGGTTGGGGTTTTGGGACCGCATCCTCGACCTGCCCGTGGCAGAAAAGACCTTCATGGGCAACAGGCGCAGCATGCGTTTCCACGCACCGGGCTGCCACAACGCCAAGCGGATGTCCCGGAGCAACAGGGTCCCTTTTGCCGGCCTGGAAGCGGCCTTCAGGAAAGGCTACGCCCCCGCCCGATGCTGCACACCCTGGCCGCCGGGGCGTTGAAAATGCCCGCTGGACTGCGTTGCTTCACCAGGGCCAAACCCTCACGTATAAAGAATACGCTTCGGCCTTGCCCCTGGTTCACGCCTTGCCAGCGAACATTTTCAACGCCCCGGCCAACAACGTCCGCTGGACTGCGTTGCTTCACCAGGGCCAAACCCTCACGTATAGAGAATACGCTTCGGCCCTGATCCGAGATCGAGCCTCTTGACCACGGCATAGCTGCAAGCGAAGAAATTTCAGATTTGAAATTTGAGATTTGAGATTGATTGACGATGCGGCTTTTTCCTGTCCCGCTCTGACCTCTGACATCTGTCCTCTGTCATCTGACTCCGTCATCTGCCCAGCCGGCGCACCGTCTCCCTGACCCGGGAGATGATTTCCTGCTCCACTTCCACGACCCTGTCGCGCATGAGCACCCTGCCGTTGCAGATGGTGGTGCGCACGCAGGAGCCGTGTGCGGCGTAGACCAGGTTGGAGGCCAGGTGGTGGCAGGGGACCATCTGGGGGTTGGTGAGGTCCACCAGGATGCAGTCGGCCAGCTTGCCCACGGCAATGGCGCCGGCGTCCAGGCCAAGGACCTCGGCCCCCCCGGTGGTGGCCAGCTTAAGGGCCTGGTCAGCGGGCAGCACCGTGGGGTCTCCGCTGTCGTGCTTGGCCAGTAGGGCTGCGAACTTCATCTCCTCGAACATGTCCAGGTTGTTGTTGGAGGAGCATCCGTCCGTGCCAAGCCCCATGATTACGCCCCTGGAGCGCAGGGCCGGGTAGGCAAATGAGCCGGAGCAGAGCTTCATGTTCGAGGTGGCGTTGTGGACCACCTTGACCCCCCGCTCTGCCAGAAGGTCCATTTCCTTTTCGTCCAGCCAGATGGCGTGCACGGCTATGACCTCGGGCCCCAGAAACCCCATCTCGTCGAGGAGCTTGACCGGGCGCCTGCCGTGCTGTTCCAGGCTGTCCGCGACCTCCTTGGCCGTCTCCGAGAGGTGGATGTGGATGCGCAGGCCGTGGTCCGCGGCAAAGCCCTTGATCCAGTCCAGGGACGCCCGGCTCACGGTATAGGGCGCGTGGGGACCGAGCACGAAGCGCACCCGCTCCGAGTACCGCTCCCGCTCCTCCAGGAGCCGGACGCTCTGCTCCTGGAAATCCCGTGCCCTGTCCGGGTCGCCGAAGTCGATGAACACGGCGGACAGGTCTCCCCGAAGCCCCGTCTCCTCCACGGCCCGGGCCGTGCCGTGGAAGTGCCAGTACATGTCGCAGAAGCAGGTGGTGCCCGTCTTGATCATCTCCAGGCAGGCCAGCAGGGACCCGGCATACACGTCCTCCTCGGTCAGCCTGGCCTCAAAGGGCCAGATGTGCTCAGTGAGCCAGGTGTGCAGCTCCATGTCGTCGGCATAGCCCCGGAGCAGGGTCATGGCCGCGTGGGTGTGGGCGTTGACCAGCCCGGGCAGGAGTGCCGTGTCACTACCGTCGATGACCGTGTCTGCCGTGGCCTTGAGATCCGGGCCGATGGCGGCGAAGCGGTTGCCCGTGATCAGTATGTCGGTGGGGGCGCCGTCGAGCTGGGTGTTGGTAATGAGGATGCTCATGGGGGCTCCTTGGCAGTGTGTTCGGTGAAAGGGTGATGGATACGGCATGGGGGGCGTAAGTGGCAAGGTGCGCAACAAAGGCCTGACCGTGGCCTTTGCCTTTGGCCGCCACCTTGAGCAGGCCGGCTCCACCGCTGTTTGATCCCCTTGTTGTGAGCCGTTGAACACGGTGCGTGGATCGCACTCAGATCTGATGGACTTTCCAGAAAAAAGGGGAAAAACCCTGCCCGCAGGGAGCCATGGAAGAGGGGCAGAATTCGGGGTACTTCCTGGTGTTCGGGAAGCAGACCGACATGCCTTGAGCGGCGTGGCGCCGAAGCTGTCGTCAGGCGCGCAGGATGTTGGCCGCCAGGCGCGGGCCGATGCGGGAGAAGTCGTGCAGCCCGGGGGAGTGCTCCAGGCCCGGGACGATGGCCCGGACCACGGGGAACTCCAGGTCCGTCCGGGTCAGGTCGACATAGATCGGGATCCGGGAGTGGGCCAGAAGGGTGCGTTCAAGACGGTCCAGGTCCTGGGCCGTGTCCCCTGAGGACAGGTCGGGGAAGTCCTCGAGGGGCCTGGCCGGCAGACCGGAGGGGAGGGGTGCGGAGGCAGGCCCGTCCGGAAAGGGGAAGGGCACCTCGGTCATGGCGGACGTCAAAGCCCGCCTGGCGTCCGGGTGGGCCCCGCTGCCCCGGAAGACCCGCCCGTCCTGGCCGACCACAAAGGCCTTGTAGCAGGGCAGGCCCCACTCAGTGGTGCAGTCCAGGAAACCCACCTCCACCCCCTGTCGCGCATACCTCTCCAGCAGCCCGCCCACGACCGGATCCCCGGACGTGAGGCGGAAGCAGG
This sequence comes from uncultured Desulfohalobiaceae bacterium, assembly GCA_964594925.1. GTDB lineage: Bacteria > Desulfobacterota > Desulfovibrionia > Desulfovibrionales > CAZUBS01 > CAZUBS01. The sequence goes on along the minus strand of CAZQOG010000074.1, from coordinate 548 downwards.
ACTCCCACCGGAAGGGGGTAACGGCCTCGGCGTCCCGCTCGATGACCTCCAGGAGCGCGCTCAGCCTGGCCTGGGCCATGGAGGTGCCGGAAGCCAGCCCGGTGGAGCCGTGGGCGAAGAACAGGGCCGGTTCGTCCAGGTTGCAGAACAGGAAGACGCACTGTGCCGGGACCAGAACCTTGCTGCGGGCGCCGTCACGTTCCAGGCCTTCCCCCCCGATCCAGTGCAGCTCAGTTGCGGGAGCGGGCGCTTCCGGGAGCAGGGTGTCAGGATCGAGCACGGCCTGGCCCGACCCGGCCAGGTCCGCGAAAGAAGCGTGGATGAGCCGGGGTTCGCTCCGGGGGCCGTAGACCCTCTGGCCGTCGAACCCGGCATACGAGGAGCAGCGCTCCACTATCTCCATGGCGCAGGAGGCCCGGGCCTGGTCCAGGTCCAGGCCCCGGCCGAAGCTGACTGGCAGGCCGGAAAGGAGATAGTCCAGGGGGCCGCTGCGGACCCGGACCCCCATGCGCCACCGCCACAAGAGACCCATCGGGCTGAGGGAGTTG
>CAZQOG010000073.1:0-13073 GCA_964594925.1 uncultured Desulfohalobiaceae bacterium | reverse complement strand
CGCCCCCCTGGGCTGCCCCGCTTGCAAAAAGCCCGGTGCTGACCTGGCTGAGGAACCAGATGCCCAGGAAGATGACCGCTGGCAGCTCGATGATGTAGGGGAAGATGAAGATGGGGATCAGGGTCACCACCCGGGCATGGGGGTAGAGGATGAAGTAGGCGCCCATGACCCCGGCGATGGCCCCGGAGGCCCCGACCACCGGGATCTTCGAGTCCATGTTGAAGAACATGTGCGTGGCCAGGGCGCCCAGCCCGCAGAGTAGGAAGAACAGAACGAAGCGAAACGGCCCCATCACGTCTTCCACATTGTCGGCAAAGATCCACATCACCCACATGTTGAACAAAAAATGAAAAAACCCGCTGTGCAGGAACATGTGCGTGAAAAACGGCAGCACGAATGTTTCGGGGTAGCCCATCCAGGCGGCCCACTCAGCATGGAAGTACCGGGCCGGCACAACGCCCAGGACATGGAAGAGCTGGACCATCTGCTCCTGTGTCATTCCCATCTGAAGCAGAAACACCAGGGCGTTGATGCCGATGATGGTATAGACCGCGTAAGGCGTGTGCCGGTAGGGGATGTTGTCTTTGAGGGGAAGCATTGCTCGGTGTTCTTTAGGCCAATCAGCACGACCTGCAGGAACCAAGGTAGATCAAGTTTCCATCCGGGTCCAGATGTCTGAGAGGCGGGCCAGCAAACACCTGGACCTGCTGCGACGCAGACGCTGCAAGACCCTGAACAGACGCCGGGCCGCCGTGTCCAGCCCCTCTGGCGTGCCCGGGTTGACCACCACCAGATCGCACTGCCTGAGCTTGTCCCTTTCAGACCACTGCCACGACTCCAGGCGTGCGATCAGCTCCTCGGACAAGCCGCGGCTTTTTCGCAGCCACTGGTGCCGTTTCTCCTCAGCCGCCCTGACGCCGACCACCACGTCGAAGAGCCGGCCCTTGTCCCAGCCGCTCTCCAGCAGCAGAGGCACTTCAGCCACTGCCAGCCTGTCCGGGCGGTGCTCCTTGAAAAAGGCTTCCAGCCGGTGGAGCACCAGGGGATGGACGAGCTTTTCGACCTCCCTCCGGAGTGTGTCGGATTGGAGCATGGCCTCACGCAGGGCAGGCTTGTCCACACCGCCTTCCTGAGTCAGGAAGCGGCCGCCGAAACGCTGCTTGAGCAGTACCTGCCCGTCTGCGCCCGGCCGGTACAGGGTGGCGACCGCCTCGTCGGCCAGCCACACAGGGGCTCCGAGATCCTCCAGGCGACGCACCAGCTCGGACTTGCCGCAACCGGGCATCCCGGTCACCCCCACCCGCTGGACACCCCTCCCGAGCAACAGGGCCAGCCGCTGAAAGTCACGAGGGGGCGGCTGGAGAAAGGTGAGCCGCTTCCCTGTCCCTGGATGGACAAAGGAAAGGCGCCAGGCGTGCAGCATCTGCCGCCGGGCGTGCCTGAACACACGTGGCATCTCTTTTTGCAGCCTGGCGTGGGCAGCCGCCCCGTACACCGTGTCCCCCAGCAGGGGGTGCCCCCTGTGGGAGAGGTGGACCCGGATCTGGTGCGTCCTTCCGGTGGAGATTGTGACCGTGAGCAGGCAGGCGCCTCCCCCTGGTGCGGTCCAGACAGTCTCGTAGCTGCTGTGGGCGGTTCTGCCGCCTTTTTCCACCACGGCCATTCTGGTCGGGTTTCTGGGATCCCTCCCTATGGGGTCGGTAATAGTGCCCTGGGTCGGATCCGGGACTCCGTGCACCAGGGCCAGGTAGACCTTGTGCACCTCCCTGGCGGCAAAGTCGCTGCTCAGGGCCAGCCGCGCGGCCTCGTTCAGGGCCACGACAATGAGACCCGAGGTATCCTTGTCCAGACGGTGCACAATCCCGGGCCGCGCCCCCTGCATGTCTGAGATCGCGGGGAAACGGTGCACGAGCCGGTGCACCAGGGTTCCCTCCGGGCACGAGGGGGCGGGGTGCACGGTCAGGCCCGCCGGTTTGTCGAGCACCACCAGGTCGGCGTCCTGGTAGAGCATCCGCACGGGACCTTTTTCGGGCGTGACCTCCTCCACGACGGGCAGGGCCCGGACCCGGACATGGTCCCCCGGCTGGAGCAGCGCCGATGGCTGGGTGCAGACCCGCTGCCCTACCAGCACGTCCCCCGACTTGATCCACTGCTTGACCCGCGACCGGGAGACCCCCTGCCCGAGCAGCTCCCCGGCCAGAAACCTGTCCAGGCGGATCTGTCCCGAGTCCTCCGGAACAGTGGTTTCAAAGCCCTGGTACATCATGGCATCTCTGCAAAGCGGCCGCAGACGCGGCACTCACATCGGGTGGTTGTCCTGGATGAAAGCAAGGAAAACGTCCTTGACCCGGGCAGGGGAACCTGACTAAAAATCGAAAATTTTGTCATTGCCACAGCGACTTGCCGATATCCAACCGAGGAGGAATCCGTGCCCGTTCATGTGGTCAAACATCCCCTGGTGAAGCACAAACTCGGCCTGATACGCAAGCACAACATCTCCACCAAGGATTTCCGGGAGATCTCCTCGGAGCTGGCCCGACTGCTGACCTACGAGGCCACCAAGGACCTGGACACCGAAACCAGGACCATCCGCTGCTGGAGCGGAGAGACCACAGTGGAGCGCATCAAGGGCAAAAAGATCACCGTGGTCCCCATTCTGCGCGCCGGCCTGGGCATGCTGGACGGCGTGCTCGACCTCATCCCCGGGGCCAAGGTCAGCGTGGTCGGGCTGTACCGCAACGAGGAGACCCTGGAGCCGGTGCGTTACTACGTCAAGCTGGCCTCCGACATGCACGAGCGCATGGCCATCATCCTGGACCCCATGCTGGCCACGGGTGGCACGCTGACTGCGACCATCGAGCTGCTCAAGGATGCCGGATGCCGGCGCATCCGCGGGCTCTTCCTTGTTGCCGCGCCCGAAGGCATCGAACGCATCCGCACCCACCACCCCGACGTGGACATCTACACCGCAGGGATCGACGAGCGGCTCAACGACCAGGGCTACATCCTGCCGGGGCTGGGCGACGCCGGCGACAAGATCTTCGGAACGAAGTAGACCAGGCCCGCAAGGGCCTTTTTTTTCACCCCCAGCACAAGGAGCGACATCCATGGCGGAGAACCAGTTTTCCTCGGAGTACGTCTTCCGGTTCAGGGACGGCCTGCTGGGCGCCCAGATGCTCTTCGTGGCCTTCGGCGCCCTGGTTCTGGTCCCCATCCTGACCGGGCTGGACCCCAACGTGGCCCTTTTCACCGCAGGTGCCGGCACCCTGATCTTCCAGGTCGTCACCCGGGGCAAGGTGCCGGTCTTCCTGGCTTCGAGCTTCGCCTTCATCGCGCCCATCATCTACGGGGTCCAGACCTGGGGCATCCCGGCCACCTTGTGCGGCCTGGCAGCGGCCGGAGTGCTGTACATCGTGCTCAGCCTGGTCATCCGTTTCGGGGGCTCCGCCATGCTCCACCGCATCCTCCCCCCGGTGGTCACCGGGCCGGTGATCATGGTCATCGGCCTCATCCTGGCCCCTGTGGCCGTGCACATGGCCCTGGGCCGCACCGGCGACGGATCGGCCTGGCTGGTGCCCCAGAACACGGCCATGATCGTGGCCGGGGTGGCCCTGCTGACCACTGTCCTGGCCTCGTTGCTGGGCAAGGGGTGGCTCAGGCTCATCCCCATCCTGTGCGGCATCGCCGCCGGGTACGTCACCGCCCTGATCCTGGACGGTATCGGGTACACGGCCACCTCCCAGGCCGCCTTCGACCCGGGCCAGCTGCCGAACTGGACCGCCCCGGCCCTGGTCTCCATGCAGAACGTCACCGAAGCCGCCTGGCTGGCCGTGCCCAACTTCACCTTTCCTGAGTGGAGCTGGGCGGCCATCCTGTTCATCGTGCCCGTGGCCATTGCCCCGGCCATCGAGCACTTCGGCGACGTCATCGCCATCGGCTGCATCACCGGCAAGGACTACGTCAAAGACCCCGGCATCCAGAACACCATGCTCGGCGACGGCCTGGCCACGTCCATGGCCTCGGTCCTGGGCGGCCCGCCCAACACCACCTACTCCGAGGTCTCTGGAGCCGTGGCCCTGACCAAGGCGGTCAACCCGGCCATCATGACCTGGGCCGCCATCACCGCCATCGCCCTGGCCTTCGTGGGCAAGCTGGGCGGCTTCCTGGCCACCATTCCCTCCCCGGTCATGGGCGGCATCATGATCCTGCTCTTCGGCGCCATCACGGTCATCGGCATCAACACCCTGGTCCGGGCCCAGAGGGACCTGACCGTCCCCCGCAACCTGATCATCGTGGCCGTGATCCTGGTGCTCGGCCTGGGCGGCATGAGCCTGGGCGGGGACGCGGTCAAGCTTGAGGGCATCGGACTGGCCGGCATCGTGGGCGTGGTCCTCAACCTGATCCTGCCCTGCAAGGACTGTAATGATGATATCCAGCCGCTGGTTGGCGGTGAAGCCTGTGAGAAATAGGCTGCGCCAACTTCTGAAAGAGTGACGGTCAGCCAAATGATCGTGCAAAGGCCCTCGCTCGAGGGCCTTTGCATTTTTCCTGGCAGGGACGGTTGGCCGCCGTTCCGTCTTCTGATGTGTGAGGGTTTTTCTTCATTCTGTTCACAGGCAAGGGCGTGATCATCTCAGCGGGCAGATGCTCCAGTGGCTCGTATCGATTGCCCTCTCTGGGCCGTGGTCTGTGCTCCTCCGCTTGCCCCTGTCAGACTTTCCTGCCAAGAACGTTCACATAACACGCTTGGCCCACACCATTTTTTTTGGAAAAATTATGTCCCGGACATCCTCAAGTTCGCTCTCGCGGATATTGAGAGCAACGGAAGCCACGATCGGGCTCTGGTCACTCTCCCTGCAGATGCTGGCGCCGGCATCCCTGGCTGCTGTGCGCCTTGGGCCCGGGCAAACCGAAATCAAAGAGAGCTGCTTCCAACTTCGCAACACCTACCTGGTTCAGCCGGGGGACAATGTTTCTGGAGAGAGGTTTGTCGTCTGTGCCGACATAAACGAGCTGTTCAGCGGGCTGGGGTGTTGCCTTTCGATCCTGGCCCCTTGCTGGAAATACGCCCGGAAGACCCAAAGGACCCTGGTCATCGACTGGCGGGGCAACCCCTATACCAGATCGGACCCCCGGAAGAACCTCTTCCCGCTGCTCTTTCAGCAGCCGGTTCCGTCTGAGTTCGGCGTGGCCTGCATTGCAGATGATTCGATCAACGATCTTCGCTTGCCGCAGCCGATTCTTGGGCCGGATAAGCCCATTGTCCGTGAATCGGGCACAGTCGAAGCGTTCCCTGGGGACGGCATTGACAACGGTACTCTGTGCAAGCTCATGGCACGGTGTGATGATGTCGATTTTGCAACCGTGTTACCATCTCTGGCGAGCACCTTTTTCGTGGCATCAAAGCTGGGGCCGAAGCGATGGCCCATCCCGTCCGCGATGACTTTCAGAGAAGCCCAGCGCTTGTACCGGAGCCTGAAGCTGCAGCCCAAATGGGCGGCAATTGTTTCGCAATTCTACGGAGCCCACATGGCGGAGCAGCCGGTCATCGGAGTTCACATTCGGCATGGAAACGGTGAGGAGAGGTACCGTGACCATTTCCAGCCAAGGGTGATTCCGGCTCTTTCTTCGTTTATCGAGTCGTTGGCTGAAAAAATCCGGCGCTATGCCGCCAATTGTTTCGGCAGGAGATACTCTGTTTTCCTGTGTACCGATTCAGACGAAGTGGTCAGCTCCATGAAGCCTTATTTTTCTTCGCTCGTTACCCGCAACATCTGGCGCCCGCCCCCGGGACACGGTGTCGATTTCGACCACGCCTACAAACAATCCAATGGCGGGGTGCAAGCGGCCGCAAATGCCCTGATCGACATGCAGCTGCTGGCAAAATGTGACCTGGTGCTCATGACCCGCCCGACAGCATTTGCGGCCCATGTCCCTTACATCATGGAAAAACCCGGGGCGGTCTTTTTTGACCACAAGCAAACGGCTACTCTCTGATGCCCGGACAGGCAGGCATATCCTCTGAAGGCTCGGATACGGTGAACTGGAAGAACAAAAAATGCCTGGTTACCGGCGGGGCCAGCTTCATCGGCAGCCATCTCGTTGAGACACTGCTCCGAAAGGGCGCTACGGTGCGGATCGCAGACGACTTGTCCAGCGGTTTGCTGTCCAATCTTGCAACAGTTGCACCGGATATCGAATTCATGCACGGCGACCTCAAACATCTCGATTTTGCCCGCAGGGCCTCTGCACATTGCGACGTCGTCTTCCACCTGGCAGCGGACCACGGAGGGCGCGGGTATATCGCCACCCACCCTGCAAATTGCGCCGCCAATATGGCCCTTGACAATATCGTGTTCGAAGCCGCTCTGCACCAAGGCGTTGAGAGAATCATATTTGCCAGTTCTGCCTGCGTCTATCCTACCGACATCCAGAACGGAAAAAACTTGCTGCGCGAAGATATGGTCTCTTTTGAAAAACGCGGAGGCGCCTTTGCCGATGAAGAATACGGGTGGGCCAAGCTTATGGGTGAGCTGTCCCTCAGGGCCTATCACAGGCAATACGACATCAAGGCAGCCTCTGCGAGGATATCGACTGCGTATGGCCCCCGGGAGAATGAAAGTCATGCTCTCATTGCCCTGCTTGCAAAAGCCTTCATCAAGCAGTCACCCTTCGAAGTGTGGGGCAACGGGCAACAGACCCGGGGGTTCACCTATGTTCAGGACGTCGTGGATGGGCTTGTCCTGGCATGTGGGCATATCGATGACGGGTCTGCAGTCAATGTCGGGACCTCGGAATTCATCAGCCTGAACCGGGTCGCCGAGGAAATCTTCACCGCCCTTGACTGGCACCCCCCCGGGGGCATCACGCACCTCGAAGACAAACCCGTCGGCGTCCTGCACAGGGCGCTCGACGGCTCGTATGCCAAAAGAAAAACAGGTTGGTCACCGAAAGTCTCCTTGAAGGAGGGGGTAAGGGAAACCGCGGCCTGGTACATATCCAATCGAGACCCGGACGAGGTCGCAATGCGGTTGGACACACTCTTGATGGAGCGTTGAACGGGTTGACCTTCTGGGGCTTAACAGATTGAACGATTGAGCTCTTCCAGGGACCGATTCTGCCCCAGACTTTCTCCCCGGCATCAATGATACGAGCTGAACCCAGGCTGCTCCCAGGAGCTTTGTGTGAGATCATCTGGAATCAAAACCGTCCCCCTCGTTCGCATTGCAAAGGATTGGAACTGGCCGAATCTTCTTCGACAGACTCCCGGCGGAAGGGGTGCTTGGGACGGGTTCCAGTTCACGACCGACGATGTGGAAAGCTGCCACGCACTCGTTGTCCTCAATAACCGGATGAACCGGGAGGTCCGTGTGTCGTGCCCCAAGAGCAAGGTGTGGGCTGTAATGCAAGAGCCCTACGCCAGGGGATATACCGACTGGATGGTGGAGGGACATGAACCGTTTGCACGGGTCCTGACGCATCATCCAGCCGACTCATCCCAAAAGTATATTGTTTCCCACCCCGCAGTTCCCTGGCACGTGAACCGGACATTTGATCAACTGACCGCAATGCAGATCCCGGAAAAACGCCGGCCCCTGTCATGGGTGGAGGGGAACTGCCGGGATTTGCCTGGGCACTGGGACCGGCTGGAGTTTCTCAGGACCATTCAGCGAGAACAGGATATCCCTGCCGATCTATTCGGCAGGGCTGTGCATCCAATCGATGACAAGTGGACCGGGCTTGCACCCTACCGATTCTCTCTTGCCGCCGAAAATACGGTAGGGACCGATTACTGGACGGAAAAACTGGCGGATTGCTTCTTAGCCTGGACGATTCCGATTTACCATGGCTGCCCGAACGTCTCCGACTATTTCCCACCGGATTCATTCATATCCATCGATATCCGAAAACCCGGGGAGACACTGGCTGTCATTCGAAAAATCCTGGCGGGAGGTGCATGGGAGTGGGAGCGGCGACTCCCTGCGCTTGCTGAGGCACGGCGTCGGGTATTGTACCAGCACCAATTTTTTCCCCATCTTGTAAAGATGCTCCTCAACGAAGACTTCACAAATAATCGACACTCTGTCGTGCATGTTCCACCTTACCGAAGAAGTCTGAAGTCCCGATTGTGGTGGCGAATTCTCAAAACCAATATGGCCATCCGCCGTGGGAAGAAAGCCTGTCCTGGGGTTGGGCCGAGCTAACTGAGATGGGACAAGTGGTCATCAAATCTCGTTTGCTATCGGCTGCTCAAAGCTGCTATGCAAATTGTGAGTCTCAACAAGTCCTTACGTTCTGACGTGAATCCCGTTTCGGTTCATTTTCTCTGGTTAAGGATAGATAATGAAAAAAATACTAATCAACTTTGCTTACAAAGAAGATAAATTGTCATGAATGAAAAATTGATTGACAGAAAAGCGTTTATGGAATTCTGGCAAAAACGTTATAATCTGAAATCTGCTTTTGTCTTTTTAATTGTATATGTTGCCGGGATCATCGGATTTTTTTTACCGGCAACAGAAAAAATGAATGGGGATCCTCTTTTTATAATTGTTTGGTTCGTTCTTTTCTTTTCATATTTACTTGGAATGCCTTTTCTTTGGTGTAGAATTCTTTACGGAAAACCAGACCCTCAATTCTTAAGATGCCCGTTTTGTAAAAATAGGTTGGGCCGTATTAATAAACTTGTTATTGCCACAGGAAAATGTGGTCACTGCGGAAACCTGATATTAACCGACAGCCAATCGGAGAGTAGCAGAGATACGCCTCCCGGCACCACCACCTAGCATGCAGGTCCGCGCAAGGAGTGGTTGAATGGACAACCCCACAGCCTCATCCCGCTTGCCCCCTTCTGGTGAGTTTTCCGTATTGCGTATGCAGTAGGCATAAATGTCATGGATAATAAGAAGACAATTATTCAAAGGAGGCTAGTTGTGTCGAAAAAAAATTATCTTTTTGCTGTCATTATTCTCTTCAGTTATTCAGTAGCTCTGGCAGGGCTAAGCATGCCAAAAAAGATTGAATCAGAGTTCAGTCAATATCCTGGCTCAACAGTAATCCATACAATTGATTCAGGAGGAATGTTGCAAGTTATTTTATATTGTGGAAAATCACCTATTAAAACTGTTTTCGATTATTATAAAAATAAATCCAGTCTTGCTGGCTGGGTTGTCATTATGGAGATCAAAAACCCTGACACTTACCAATTGATGCTTAACAAAAATGGTCTCGATGGTATGATCGCTGTTGCCGATGAAAACGGGGAAACGTCTGCCATACTATCAATAAGCGAATAGGGATTTGTACTTATCACTGGTTCCTGGCACGCATTATCTATCAACCGGTATTAACAAGAATACTCCTAGTCATTTGGTCCACCAGACGCTCGCAACGCAGTCCAGCGGGGATTTTTCAACGGCCTGCCAAGTGTCAATTAGGGAACCACGGGAACGGGTCCGTTTACAAGCTGTCTGCTCTCTACCGCTTTACTCCTGCGGACAGATCAAACGCTTGCTTGCCCTGCTGCATCTTGTCCAGGGAGGTCATGGCCGTGGTGACCATGGTGGCCACATCGCTCACTGAGCTGGGAACGACCAGGGTGTTGGACTCCTTGGCCAGCCGGCCGAACTCCCGGACGTACTGCTCCGCCACCCGCAGGTTGGCGGCATCTCGGCCGCCCGGGGCCTGGAGCTGCTCGGCAATGGACTTGAGGCCCTCGGCCGTGGCCAGGGCCACGGCCTTGATCTCCTCGGCCCGCCCTTCGGCCTCGTTGATGCGCTTTTGCTTCTCGCCCTCGGAGCGCAGGATGGCGTCCTGCCGCTCGCCTTCAGCCCGGTTGATGGTCGATTGGCGGTCGCCCTCGGAGCGGGCAATGGCCGCGCGCTTCTCCCGCTCGGCCGTCATCTGGGCCTCCATGGCGTTTTTCACCGTCTCGGGCGGCATGATGTCCTTGACCTCGTAGCGCAGCACCTTGACCCCCCAGCTCTGGGCGGCCTGGTCAATGGAGTCCACCACCTGGGAGTTGATGGCTTCGCGCTCCTCAAAGGTCTTGTCCAGGTCGATCTTGCCGATGGAAGAGCGCAGCGTGGTCTGGGCCAGCTGCGAGGAGGCCATCCGGTAATCATTGATGCCATAGGCGGCCATCTTGGAATCGACCACCTGCAGGTAGATCAGCCCGTCCACCTCCACGGTCACGTTGTCGCGGGTGATGCAGGTCTGGCTGGGGATGTCGAAGACCTCCTCCTTGAGGGTGAACTTGTAGGCCACCTTGTCGATGAAGGGGAACAGAATGTGGAAGCCCGCGCCCAGGGACTTCTTGTACTTGCCCAGGCGCTCCACAATGTACTCTTTCTTCTGGGGCACGATCACCGCGGTCTTGATCAGAATCACGATGACCAGGGCGGCCAATACTCCAACGGCTATAAGGGAATCGTACATGATCATCTCCTGTGTCAGATTTTCTTGACCTTGAAGGTGGACCGGGAGGTGTCCGCATATCCTACTATCTCAACGGTTTCATCGCTTGCCACGGCTTCAGACGCAACTGCGTTCCAGAAGCTCCCCCGGTAACTGATCCTGCCCGGCAGCTCAGGGGTAATCTCCCGGACCACCTTGACCCGCAGCCCGACAGGGGTGTCGTCCAGGTCGCCGGCCTTGGAGGAGACGCCTCTGAACACCTTGAGCAGAGTTTTGCGCAGCAAAAGCAGGGAGGCAACGCTGCCGACCAGAAAGATCAGGATCTGCTGGTCCAGACCTGGATCCCAGACCAGGAGCACCGCTGCCGTGATCAGGCAACCGATCGCGAAAAAGATGACCACGAATCCGGGAAGCTGGAGCTCGAGAAATGCCAACCCGATCCCGATGACGAACCAGATCAGCCAGGGCGAGGTAAACGCGTCCATAGCATACTCCACAGTGTGTCGCGTTTGCAGGGATAGTGAACAACAGGGCCTCAATGGGAGAGATCGGCGCCCATCAGGAAGGCTCTGGAACACATACGATCAGAACGGGTGCATGTAAACTCAAGTGAGGGAAAGTTGAACAAGACTTGATACAGCAAGCCCAAACCCGACAGACACTCCGTCGTGATTTTTATCTCATCCTGCCCTGCAAGGCCTGAGATGATGATTTCGAGCACTGGTCTGACAAAGGACAAAAAAGTGGACGCAGTGGACATTTCAAGAGCTCCACGCTCCCCTCGTCTGCACCACTCAGTCCACAAAGGTTGCTTCAGTTTGACTGGGCTCAACACACCCACCTGCCCGTCTCCGGTTTCACGAGCCGGTCAGGGAGCATGATCTACCCGATTTGGGGGCAAAAAGACGCCACATCCGGCTGTTCACGAAAATGTACCCGGCTTGCGGGTAAGCAAACATCCCCTGCAGCTACCCGACTTTTCCCCGTAGCTCTTTTGCGCAGATGGCATACCATGGCCTCCCAGTGGAGGAGACCATGCGAGAATACCAACTACCACGGACAAACCAGGCCGACCTGGTCTTCGTGGGCCAGCGGATCGCCCTGGCCGACACCTTCTACAGCCGGAGAAGGCAGGCCAGCTGGCTCGAGCTGGGCCTGTACAGAACGACCGAGGAAACCTACGTCATGCACGCCACCCTGCATGTCCCCGACACCGCCGCAGGATCCACCCTGTCCAAGGCCCTGGTGTTCACCTCTGCCAGAGACCTGGTCGGCTATTTCCGGACCCAGACCCACGATTTCGGCGGTCTGAAGGGGCGGGTCCTGCAATCCGCAGCCGGCCAGGACTCGGGCATCAACCAGATTCTGCAGACTTCCGGTGCGGTACTGTCCGGGGAGGAGATGGACTACTGGAAGGCTGTGCTGCGCTCCGGGTGAAGCAGGAAGGAGCGAAAATCAGACCTCGTCCTCTCCCATGTTCACGAACCCCTTTGACGAGGGGCCGGTGGAGGCCGAGGTGCCGGCCACCCGTGACAGGTAGGCGTCGCCCAGGTTCTTGATGTGATGGCCCACGTTGTCGAACAGGTCGGAGTGCTCCTGCTCCTCCTCGATCAGGATCTCGAAGAGCCGGGCGCTGATGTTGTCGCCCATCTCGCGGCAGGTGCGCAGGAACTGGTTGTAGATGTCGATGGTGTCGTCCTCCACCTGGGCGTCGAAGGTGAAGATGTCCCCCACCTCCTGGCCCTTGCGCACCGTGTCCGCAAGCTCGGTGGTGGGATCGCCGTCCAGGTCCTTGATGCGCTCGGCCAGCTGCTCGGCGTGGCGCATCTCGTCGATGGCGATGAGCTTCATGTTCTTGGCCAGCTCCCCGTAGTCCATGGCGTCCAGGGCGTAGTGCTGGATCATGTACTGGGAGATGGCATACAGCTCCATGGACCGGGCCTTGTTCAGGACCTCGATCACCTTGGCCCGCCGCTCATTTTTGTTCAGCTGTGCTGTCTCTGCCATTTTCCTTCTCCTTTTTTTCCAATTGAACACGTATTCCCGTGGCAAAAAAAGTCAGCATAGAGCGGCAGGGCTTGCGAACACAAGCCCTGCCTGCTCAAGCTCGTCGCTCTTCAGTCCGGGTTCGAGATCAGCCGCCCCGGACACCCTTTTCGATGCGCTCGCCGACCTCCCGGTCGATGTTCTTCCAGTACTCGAAGGCGCGCTCAAGGACCGGCCCGGTTACGCCGTCTTTCAGGTGCCCGACCACGTTGGACACCAGCAGGTCGCGCTGCTCCTCGTTCATGACCTTGCGCACCAGGGCGCCGGGCTGGCCAAAGTCGTCGTCATCCTTGCGCTTGGTGTAGGCCGCGCGCACGAACTCGCCGTCGGCGCTCCAGACCGCCTCCTCGGGATAACGCTCCGGGTCGGCCTTGGGGCCGCCCTTGGAGTTGGGGGCGTAGACCGGGTCGGGGACGTTCATGGTCCGCATGGTGCCGCCCTTGGAGTAGCTGTACACCGGGCTCTTGGGCGCGTTGACCGGGATCTGCTTGTAGTTGACCCCCAGCCGGGCCCGGTGGGCGTCGGCGTAGGAGAACAGCCGGGCCAGCAGCATCTTGTCCGGGCTCGGGCCGATGCCGGGCACGAAGCTGTTCGGCTCGAAGGCGGCCTGC
>CAZQOG010000072.1:0-13375 GCA_964594925.1 uncultured Desulfohalobiaceae bacterium | reverse complement strand
CGAGGACACTGCCAGTCCGGCTATGCACACGGAAAAGAGCCCGGCAAAGACCCTGACCAGGCGGTCCAGCCCTTCCAGGCTTCTCCTCCCCGCCATGTAGAGCGCCCCAGCCAGGGCCCCGCAGCCGGAGAAGGAGAGCAGGGTTCCGTACCCGGCCGAACCCGTCCCCAGCACGTCCCGGGCCAGGATGGGCATGAGCAGCACATAGGGCAGCCCAAGCAGGCTGAACAGGCCGGCAATGACAATGACCGGCCGCAGCCCCCCTTTCCCCAGTGCGGCGCACATGCCCTCCCGCACCTGCATAAACATGCCTCCCATACCCGGCCTGCGGGTGACCGGCTCGAGCTCCAGGGCTGTCAGGGCGAAGACCATGGGCACGAAGCTCAGCCCGTTGAGCAGAAAGCAGACCCCCTCTCCCCAGAGGCTGATGATCAGACCGGCCAGGGCCGGCCCGACCAGCCTGGAAGCATTGAACACCGCGGCGTTCAGGGCGATGGCATTGCCCAGCTCGGACCGCTCGCGCACCAGGTCGATCAGCAGGGCCTGCCGCAACGGCGTGTCAAAGGACTGCACCACCCCCACGGCCACCGTCAGCACCACAAGCCAGGCAAAGGTCAGGGTCCCGGCGAAGAACATCCAGGCCAGGATCAGACCTGTGAGGGCGCCCAGCACCTGGCAGGCCAGGAGCAGCCTGCGCTTGTCCAGCCGATCGGCCAGGCCTCCGGCCAGGGGGCCGGTGAAGAAAACGGGCACGAACTGGGCAAACCCGATCAGCCCCAGGGACACCGGGGAGTCGGTCATGCGGTAGGCCAGCCAGTACAAGGCCGGCTGGTGGATCCAGCGGCCCACCAGGGAGATGCCCTGGCCTGCGATGTACAGGCGGTAGTTTCTCGAGTGCAGGGATCGGAAGACCCCCTCAAAAATATCCAGGGCCATCGGGTCCCACTCCTGCTGCTTCCTGGCTGTGGCTGCCCTGGCAGGAGCACCCGGTCGCGTTGCACCGCCGCAACCCGGGGGAAACGGTTCGTCTGATCATGGCCCTGTCTACTTGAGCATCTTGGGGTCCAGGAGGTCCCGCATGCCGTCGCCGATGAGGTTGAAGGCCAGCACTGCCAGGCAGATGGCCAGCCCCGGGTAGATGGCCAGCCACGGCGCCAGCAGTATCTGGTCCACGCCCTGCTTGATCATGACCCCCCAGGAGGGTGTCGGGGGCTGCACGCCCAGGCCCAGGAAGCTCAGGCTGGACTCGATGATAATGGCCGTGGAGACCCACAGCGACCCCATGACCACCAGCTCCCCCACCAGGTTAGGGAGGATGTGGCGGAAGATGATCCTGCCCTGGGACGCGCCGCAGGCCTTGGCAGCCAGGATGAACTCGTTCTCCTTGAGCACGATGGTCGGCCCCCGGGCCACCCTGGCGAACCTGGGCACGAAGGCCAGGGAGATGGCCACGATGGTGTTCTCCAGGCCCGGGCCCAGGGCGGACACGACCATCAGCCCCAGCAACAGGGACGGGAAGGCCATGAGCGTGTCCACGATCCAGGAGACCGCCCCGTCGGTCCTGCCCCCTTTGTATCCGGCGATGATCCCCAGCCAGGAGCCGGTGAGCATGGCAATGGCCACCGAGGCCACGCCCACGAACAGGGAGACCCGCGACCCCATGACGATGCGCGAGAACACGTCCCGGCCGAAATCGTCCGTGCCCAGCCAGTGCTGGGCGCCGGGCTCGGCGTAGCGGGCCAGGACATTCTGCTCGCGCACGTCGTAGGGGATGATCAGGTCGGCGAAGATCGCCACCAGCAGCAACGCCACCACCATGAACAGCCCCACCAGGGCCACCTTGTTCTCCCGAAAGGCCCGAAAGGCCCGTTTGTTGGGAACGAACATCACCGTTGCGACCTCCGGGCAGGTTGTCTGTCGGGACGATCAGTCATACTTCACCCTTGGGTCGATGAACCCGTAGACGATGTCCACAAACACGTTCACGAAGACCACGATGGAGGCGTAGATGACCAGCCCGGCCTGGATGGCGTTGTAGTCGCGCTGGTGGATGGCGCCGATGAGGAACTTGCCCAGGCCCGGACGGTTGAACACGGTCTCGGTCAGGATGGACCCCCCCATGAGCACGCCGATGTAGACCCCCACCACGGTTATGATCGGGATCAGGGAGTCCTTGAAGGCGTGCTTGAAGACCACGGTCCGTTCGGGAAGCCCCTTGGCCCGGGCGGTGCGGACATAGTCCGCCCCAAGCCGCTCCAGCATGCTGGAGCGGCTCATCCTGGAGGTGAAGGCGCCCAGGGTCAGCCCCAGGCTCAAGGCGGGCAGAAAGAGGTGGTGCAGCCTGCTGAGCAGCCCCCCCTTGGTGGAGTAGCCGATGATGGGGAAGAAATCGAACTGCACGGAGAAGAAGATCAGCAGCACGATGCCCAGGTAGAACGAAGGGGCTGACAGCCCGATCAGGGACACGACCCGCAGCAGGTAGTCGACCCACGAGTTCTTGCGCAGGGCGCTCAGTATGCCGGTGGGGATGCCCAGGACCACCCCGATCACGATGGAGGCCAGGGCCAGCTCCAGGGTGTAGGGCAGGACCTCAAGGACCATGGGCCCGATGGGCTGGTTGCTGATCATGGACCTGCCCATGTCGCCCCTGAGCAGGCCAAACAGCGCATCCCCGTATTGCAGCAGGATGTGGCGGTTCAACCCCAGGGCCTCGCGCAGGTTCTGGATGGCCTCTGCCGAGGCGTACTCCCCCAGGATGACATGGGTGGGGTCCCCGCCCATGACCCGCATGACGAAGAAGACGATGGTGAAGACCACCAGCAGCTTGGGAATGGTCCACACGATGCGCCGGAGCGCGTAGGTCAGCACTGCTCTTTGTCCCCTGTTGCGTCAGGGGCCCGGATCAGGTCCGGGCCCCTGGGTTTCTCTGGCTGCTAATGCTTGAGTATCCTGGTCTTCTCACTGACCTCGATCACGTAGTACAGGGTTTCATAGGGCTCTGTGGGGTAGCCCAGGTCGACCCACTTCTGCCTGGTCATGGACACCCTGTTCAGGGCCAGGGGGTAGGCCGGCAGGTCCTTGAGGATCTGGATCTGGGCCTTTTCGAACAGCTCCTTCTTCTCTTCCAGTGTCTTGGCCTGCTCCGCCTGGTCCAGGTGGGAGTCGATACCCTCGTAGTGCGAGAAGTTGGTCACCGCGGTGTCCTTCCCCACGATCGACTTGGAGTGGTAGAACTGGGTCAGGATGGTGCTGGCGATGGGCAGCCGCACCCCGCCGTAGATGACCAGCGGGTTCACGTCCTCCCGGATGAGCTTGTGGTAGGTAGGGTGGTCCACAACCTTGAGGGTGAAGTTCACCCCGACCTGCCTGAGCTGCTCCTGCATGATCTGTGTCGGCTGCAGGTAGGACTCGCTCTCGCTCATGACCACGTCGCCCAGGTCGAACCCATTGGGGTAGCCGGCCTCGGCCAGCAGCTTGCGGGCCTTGACCGGGTCGAACCTGTACAGCAGCTCCTCGGGCACTTCCTCCAGATGACCAAAGTAGCCCGGGGGCACGGGGCTGTTCTGGGGACCTCCCAGGACCGGACCGAAGAGATCCACGTAGATGTCACGGTCGATGGCGTGGGCCAGGGCCTGGCGCACCTTGAGATCGGCCAGGGGGCCGCGCTTCATATTGAAGGACACGATCAGCTGCTGGGGCGGGTTGGGCGGCATGAGCACCAGGCCGAACCGCTCTGCCCGCTCGGCCCACTCCTTGCGCCTCACCCCGCGGCCCAGGTCGATCTCGCCCTTCTGCAGGGCCAGCATGCGGCTGGAATCATCCGGGATGAACACGTACTCCACGGTCTCCAGCACGGGCTTGCCCATGAAGTAGTCGGGGTTGCCCTTGAGCACCAGGCTCTGCCCCTTGCGGTAGGATTCGAACATGAACGGCCCGGAACCCACGGGGTTGAAGGCGATGTCTTTGCCCAGCTCCATGACCGCCTTTTTGGAGATGATCTGCCCCCCCTGGTAGCCGAGCAGGGAGAAGGAGAAGAAGGGGTCGGGCTCCTTGAGGGTGATGGACACGCCATATTTCCCCTCGGTGGCGATGGAGTCGATGTTGGAGTACTTCTTGGCCCAGGGTGATCCGGTCCCCGGGTCCATGACCCGCTCCAGGGAGAACTTGACGTCCTCGGCCGTGACCTCGCCGTAACCCTTGTGCCAGGTTACGCCTTGGCGCAGTGTGAAGTCCCAGGTCAGGCCGTCCCCGGACACGGTCCAGGACTCTGCCAGGTCGCCCTCGATACTCTCCAGATCCAGTACGCCGTAGGGCATGCGCAGCAGGCCGTTGGTGATCTCGCTGACGATGGTCTTCTCACCGGTCAGGGTGGAGTAGGCCGGGTCCAGGGTCTGGATGTCCCTGACCGGCACGGCGATCCTGATGATCTGCTCCGTGGCCAGCTCCTGGGCTGACACGGCAGCCGGAAGCAGAAGCAGCACCGCGAGCAAGGCAAAGACGAGCGGTTTCAGTTTTTTCAAGTGCATGGCATCCTCCTCAGTTGAAGGTGTCTGACGTTCCTGGTGCAAGCAGCCCTGGTGAAAAATGTTTTTCCTGCAGGCACATCAAGTCGGCTGCCCCAACCCCTCGAACAAGGGCCGTATCGAGGAAGCCCGGTCCAGGGAAGCAAGGAGCCCCTGCAGGCTCAGGGCCCCCTGCCTCCCCAGGACCGGTTGCGAGAGGGTGACAAACTTGTCCTGCATCTCCCTGTCTGACATGGGGTTGTTGTAGTCCCCCAATGGTGCCTCCACCGAGGCCGTGCTCCACTCTCCGTCCATATGGATATGCAGCCGGCAGGGGTAGAGTGCGGGGCGCATGGCTGTGAAGGCCTCGTTGACCTCAAAGCTGACCATGTCGCTCAAGCGCCGCACCAGGGGGTCGTGCAGACCTTCCTGAAAATCCCCGGGCATGACCTCTCCCCTGGCCAGGGCCAGGGCCAGCCCAAAGGGCATGCTGAACTGGGCCTCGACCACGCTCCCCGGGCGCTTCTTTGCCGCCAAAGGCTCCACCACCAGGCTCAGATCCTCGTCCGCTATGACCGCATGGATGCCCTGGATGCGTCTGGGGTCGAAGCCCGGACGCTTCCTGAACTGCAGCGCGGCTGTGATCTCCGGGTGGACCGACCGGCAGCAGGCAAAAGGCTTGTAGGACATCCGGGTCACCTCGAACCTCTCTCCCAGCTCATTCATCAGGACCTCCGGGTCAAATGCGTCGGCATAGGCCCCCGGGAAATCATAGCTTCCCTGGAGGATGTCCTGAGGACCACGGAAGCCTTGTGCGGCAAGGGCCGCCGCCAGCAGGCCGTTTCGGGCTGCCCAGCCGGGATGCATTTTCTTGGTCCAGGCCCCGTTCTGCAGGTAGGACATCAACCCGGAGGCCATGCTTCCCGATATCCCCAGGGCCTGGGCCGTGCTTTCGGCATCCAGCCCCTGCATCCTGGCCGCAGCCGCGCAGGCCCCGAACACCCCGCAGGTGCCGGTGGGGTGGAACCCCCTGTGGTAGGGTCCCGGCCCGCGCACCGCCATGCCCAGGCGGCAGGCGGCCTCGTAGCCGGCCGCCACCCCTTCCAGCAACCCGGGGCCGTCCGTGCCCCGGACAGCGGCCAGGGCCAGGGCCGCCCCCACCACAGGGCCGCCGGCATGCACGCTGGAGAAGGAGTGGGTGTCGTCCATTTCACGGGCGTGGATCATGGTCCCGTTGACCAGTGCCGCCGCACCCGGGGTAAAGCCCCCCTGTCCGGCCAGGGAGGGACAGCTGCCCTGCTCCCCCTGCCCGGACAGGGTCCGGACCAGCGTGTCCACTCCCGGGTCCCCGGACCCGGCCAGGCCACAGCCAACCGCGTCCGTGACCGCCCGCACCGCGGCCCGCCGCACCTCCGGGGTCAGGCCGGAGAACCTGATTCCGGCCAGGAAGGCGGCAAAGCGGTGGGTGAGGGATCTTTGCGTGGTTGTCACGTGGCGCTCCACATCCTCAACGCACCTGTTCCGGGTCCTGGGCGCGCAGCCGCTGCGAGGTCGCAAGCACCCGGTCCACCATGGGCCCGGACTGGCCCACGTGCAGCCCATAGTCGGAGATATGCTCCACCTCCTCCCGGGTCATGTGCCGGCTGACCTCCCCCATCTCCATGAGCACGTCCGCGATGGGCCGTTTCTCCTCGTGCACCCGCATGCAGGCCCTGCCGATGACCTGGTGTGCGGTCTGCTTGCCGATTTTTCTGCCCAGCTCGAACATCAGCCCCTCAGACAGGAGCAGTCCCTGGAGCATGTCCAGGTTTGCGAGCATCCTGTCCTCGTGGACCTCCAGGCCCTCGAGCATGTCCACACTCATGGACAGCATGGCCCCGAGCATCATGGAGCACTCCGGCAGGGACCACCAGTCGATGCGCCAGCTGCGGGTGTCCCGCTCGTTCACGCAGTCCACCGACTCCAGGGAGGCGGGGACGTGCGAGCGGATGACCCGGGAGAGCATGACCACCATCTCGCTCACCTCGGGGTTGCGCTTGTGGGGCATGGTGGAGGAGCCTACGTACCCTTCCGGCAGCCCCTCGGCCATCTCCCCGATCTCGGAGCGGGACAGGCAGAATATCTCGTTGGCCATCTTGCCCAGGCTTGCCGCGGTCAGGGCCGTGACGGACACGAACTCCGCGAACCGGTCCCGGGAGTTGCCCCACCCCACATCGGGGACCCCCAGCCCGAGATCACCCATCAACCCCTCCAGGACCTCCATGCCCCTGGGGCCGAGCCCGGCCATGGTGCCCGCCCCGCCGTGCAGCATGCCCACGAACAGCCTGGGGGCCAGCTCCTTGAACCGCTCGATGGCCCGGCGGGTCTCCGAAACCCAGATGGCGAACTTGAGCCCCAGGGTGATGGGCAGGGCCTGCTGGCCGTGCGTCCTGCCGCACATCAGGGTGTCCCTGTGCCTGCGGGCCAGCTCCATGAGCCGCTCTTCCACCTTTCTGAGGTCCCGCAGGATGATCTGCCAGGCTTCCCTGAGCTCCAGGACCGCGCCGGTGTCCTCGATGTCCTGGGTGGTGGGCCCGAAGTGGATGTACTCCCCGTGCCCCCCCTGGCAGGCGCGCTGCAGGCCGCGCAGCAGCGGCACCAGGGAGTGGCGGGTGCGCTTCAGCTCCGAGCGGACGAACCCCAGGTCGATGTTCTCGAGGCTGGCCTTGGCAGCGATCTCTTCTGCGGCAGGGCCTGGTATGATCCCCAGGGCCGCCTGGACCCGGGCCAGGGCCGCCTCGATGTCCAGCCAGCGCTGATAGCGCCGCCGGTCGTCGAACACGGCCCGCATCTCCTCAGTGGACCATCCGTCCTTGTAGAACTCGGAATCCAGAATGCCTGCAGGCATGCTCCGTCCTTTGGTTGCAGTGTCAGTCCAGCTCCGGCTGTTGCAGGATCTGCAGCAGCGTGGCCTCCATTTGGGCCGCATTTGACCTGTTCAGCAGGCCGATGACCCGGCCCATCTGCTTCAGCGATCCCGAGACCACGCCCTGACGGGGCCACTCGCGCAGGCCGTCGACCGAGAGCACCGCAGCCAGGTAGGCCTCGCCCGCGGCCGTGGAAACCTTGAGGGCGCAGGAGCCCTTGGCCCCGTCGCAGACCATGCCCAGCACCGACGAGAGCACCACGGCCGCTGCCCGTTCCGCTGCCGCGGGGCCGCCCCCCAGAAGCCTGACCATGCCTGCGGCCGCCCCCAGCCCGGCAGCCACGCCGCAGCCGCAGACCGGGGTGAGCAGGCCGGTGTAGGCCTTGACATAGCCGGTGACCAGGTGGCTGAGCAGCAGGGCCTCGGCCAGCTCCCGGCGCGTGGCCCCCCTGGACGCGGCCAGCCTGTTCAGGGGAACCACGGCGGTGATGCCGTGGTTGCCGCTTCCGCCGCTGCTCATGACCGGGAAGGGCCCCCCGGCCATGCGCACGTCGGCTGCTGCAGCCGCGTGGGCCTTTATTTCCCAGAGCAGGTCCCTGCCCTTCCCCGCGGCGGCCATCCAGTGCCCGAACCCCAGCCCCCAGGGCCTGGCCAGGCCCTGCTCGGCCACGGACTGGTTCATGGCCGCCCCGTGCAGCATGAAATCCTCTGTCCCCTCGTCCATGTCCCGGACCAGGCCCCAGAGCGCACCCATCTCCAGCTCGCGCAGCTCCTCCTGGTATCCTGCCGGGGCCAGCTCCCCGTTTTTCCCCGGGACCTCGCAGCGCCAGACCACCTCACCCCCGGACCTGACCTCCACCACCCTGTCCGGCCGCCCGGACACAACCGCAGCCGCACTCCCCCCCGGAGACGTCACCTCCGCCCTGGCATAGACGTTGGGCACGTCCTCGACCAGCTCCTGGGTGATGGCCCCGGCCTCGACCATGACCCTGGCCCTGTCCACGTCCTGGGGCGTAATCCTGTCCAGGACCTCGAGCCCCCGGTCCGGGTCCCCGTGCAGCACCCCCAGGGCCGCTGCCAGCAGGTTGCCCGTCAGGCCCTGGGCCCCGGGGATGCCCAC
Source organism: uncultured Desulfohalobiaceae bacterium (assembly GCA_964594925.1). Taxonomy (GTDB): domain Bacteria; phylum Desulfobacterota; class Desulfovibrionia; order Desulfovibrionales; family CAZUBS01; genus CAZUBS01. The sequence goes on along the minus strand of CAZQOG010000072.1, from coordinate 4,848 downwards.
GTGCAGGCCGTTCTTGAAGATGTTGGCCGAAAGGGCCAGGTGCACCGAGCGCGGCTCTTGCTCCAGCCTGGCCGCTGCGGCCGCCGCAGCCAGGGCCACCGCTCCGGGGTCTGTGCACCCGTAGGCCGGCTTGACCTCGTGTCGCAGGAACTCCTTGATGTCCATGATGCTATGCACTCCCCGGGCTGCCGCTTGCGGCCACCCTGTGGCAGGCCACGTAATGCCCGCCCCCCAGATGGATGGTTTCCGGTTTCTCCTGCCGGCAAACGGCCTCGCACTCGGGACAGCGGGTGTGGAAGTGGCAGCCCGGGGGGGGGTTGCTCGGGGAGGGCACGTCCCCCTTGAGGACCTGCCGGGCGGTGACGTGGTCCGGGTCGGGCTCGAGCACGGCCGAAAGCAGGGCCCTGGTGTAGGGGTGGACCGGGTTTTTGATGATGTCCACGTCCCGGGCGCTCTCCACGATCCTGCCCAGGTACATGACCATGATGCGGTCGCACATGTGCTCCACCACGGCCAGGTCGTGGGAGATGATGATGTAGGAGAGGTCGAACTCCTTCTGCAGGTCCTCCATGAGGTTGATGATCTGGGCCTGGACCGAGACGTCCAGGGCGCTGACCGGCTCGTCCCCGATGACGCACATGGGGTTGAGGGCCAGGGCCCGGGCCACGCAGATGCGCTGCCGCTGCCCACCGGAGAACTCGTGCGGGTAGCGGTCGGCGTGGTCGGCCTTGAGCCCCACCTTCTCAAGGAGGTAGGCGATCCTGTCCCGGCGCCCCTGCCGGGTCTTCCAGGTCTTGTAGATATCCATGGGCTCGCCCACGATGGCCCCGATATTCTGCCTGGGGTTGAGGGACGAGTAGGGGTCCTGGAAAATGATCTGGATGGACTTGCGCACCTTGCGCAGATCACACTGCTTCAGGGTGCAGATGTCCTGATCCTGAAAGACGATGCTGCCCGATGTGGGCTCGACCAGGCGCATGATGGCCCGCGCCGCCGTGGATTTGCCGCACCCCGACTCGCCCACCAGGCCGATGCTCTCGCCCTTGTTCAGAAAGAAGCTCACCCCGTCCACGGCCTTCACATGCCCCACGGTCTTCTGGAAGAACCCCTTCTTGATGGGGAAGTGCTTGGTGAGATCGCGCACGTCCAGGATACGCCGGCCGCTCATTCCCGGCCCTCCTCGGCGTTCAGCCAGCAGCGGCTCCAGTGTCCTTCGGCCACTGTGAACAGCCGGGGCTCTGTGCGGCAGACGTCCATGACGTGCGGGCAGCGGGAAGAGAAGGTGCACCCCGGGGGCAGGTTGTGCAGCGAGGGCACCACGCCGGGGATTTCACGCAGCCTGGTCTTCCCCCCCCGGATCTTGCTCCCGGCAGTGGGAATGGACTGGATGAGGCCCTGGGTGTAGGGGTGGGCCGGGTTCTTGAAGAGCTCCCTGGTGGGGGCCTCCTCCACCACCCTGCCCACGTACATGACCACCACCCTGGTGGTGGCGTAGGCCACCACGCCGAGATCGTGGGTGACCAGGACCACGGACATGCCGAACTCGTCCTTGAGAGCGAGCATCAGGTCCAGGATCTGGGCCTGGATGGTCACGTCCAGGGCCGTGGTGGCCTCGTCAGCAATGAGGATGTCCGGCCCGCAGGCCAGGGACATGGCGATCATGGCCCGCTGGCGCATGCCCCCTGAGAGCTCGTGCGGGTAGCGGCGGGCCGCCGCCGATGGGTCGGGCATGTTCACCTGGCCCAGCATGTCCACGCTCTTTTCCCAGGCCGCCCGCCTGGGAAGCTTTTTGTGCAAGCGGAAAACCTCCGAGATCTGCTCCCCGATGGTGAACACCGGTGACAGGGATGTCATGGGCTCCTGGAAGATCATGGAGATCTGGTTGCCCCTGATCCGCCGCATCTCCTCCTTTTTCAACCCGAGAAGATCGATGCCCTTGAACAGGATGTGGCCGCTGACGTTGCGCCCCGGGGGCATGGGTATGAGCCGCATGATGGACAGCGAGGTCACGCTCTTGCCGCAGCCCGATTCCCCCACCAGCCCCAGGACCTCCCCCCTGCTCAGGTCGAAGGACACCCCGTCCACTGCCCGCACCTCACCTTCGTAGGTGTCGAAGTAGGTCTTCAGGTCCTTGACCTGGAGCAGCTTCTCAGCCGTGTCCTGCCCGGTGACCTGCGTCATGGAAGGACTGCCACAGCCTCCATCTCCACCCGGGCGCCAAGGGGCAACCCCGCGACCTGCACTGTGGAGCGGGCCGGAAGAATGGAGCCGAAATGCTCGGCATAGGCCTCGTTCACGGTCTTGAAGTCGGCCATGTCCATGACGAATATGGTGGTCTTGACCACGTGCTGCAGATCTCCGCCGGCTTGGTTGAGGATGGCCCGCATGTTGGCCACGATCCTGTGCACCTGGTCGGCGATGCCACCTTCCACAAAGGCCCCGGTCTCGGGGTCCAGGGGGATCTGGCCCGAGACGAAGAGCAGCTTTCCCGCCGCCACCGCCTGGGAGTAGGGACCGACAGCGGCCGGTGCCTTTGCTGTGGACACAATGCTGATTCCTTGACTCATGTCATCTCCTCCTGCCCGGCCTCTCAGGCCGCCGCGTTGTTTCGCACTTCCTGCAGATAGTTGTACACGGTGAACTTGGAGACCCCCAGATAGCTGGCCACCTCCCCCACCGACCCTTTGATCAGAAAGACCCCCTGCCGCTCCAAATGCTCCACGAGCTGCACCTTTTCCTGCTTGCTCATGTCCGGGGCCTGCTTTCCCCTGGAGGCAATGGCCTCCTCCACCATGCTTCCAACGGTCTCCACCACCGAGGTGGCAAAGGTCTCGGAGCGCTCATCGTCCTGGACCTTCTCGATGGTGGTCAGCTCCTCGAGCAGGCTCAGGGTATTCAGGAACCCCGTGATGTCCACATTGATGCACATGCAGCCGATGACCCTGCCCAGGTCGTCCCTCAGGTAGATGGAAGAGGACTTGAGCACCCTCCCGTCCCTCGAGGTGGTCCGGTAGCCGTGGGTGTCCCCGACCCCGTCACCGTCCCGGCGCAGCTCCTTGAGCACCATGTCCGTGATGGGTGCGCCGGGTGTGCGGCCGGTGACGTTCCCGGCCATGAAGATCAGGGAGCTGTCCAGGTTGCTGAAGTCGTGCACCACGGCCTCGCAGCACTGCCCGAAGGTGTGCTGGACGGCAGTGGCCAGCCTTTTGGCCTGTTCGAATATCCACGCATTGTCCGGCATGACCGCCTCCTGTCGTGCCCTCTCCAGAGCTTCCAACGGCAGCCTACCCCCATGCACGGTCGTGGGCAACAATTTTTTTGAAGTCTTAAAATTTTTTGTATACCCTGAACCCGGAATCCTGTATCTGGTCACCGGCTGCTGAAGCCTGTATCCTCAACCCTGCCTTCTGCCGGCAACGTAACATTCTGTTGAAAATGACCCTTTCAGCAGGCCAAGGAGCCCTCCATGCGTATCCAGTTTTCCCTTACGGTTGCAGCCGGCAAATGGCTCATCGCCTCGGCTGTGAGCTCGTTGCCGGTCATCAGGGAAGCCTTTCGAACCGGGCGCATCCTGCTCAAGGGCGGCACCACGGTCTCAGCCGTCTGTGAGCTGCTGACAGGGTCGCCCATGATGATCTCCGGGCGGATCAGCCCCACCGGCACCAGGACCGCCCCTTTCCTTTCTTCCGCACACCACCCCCACGCCCTGCTCCTTGACCGGGGCACGGCCGGGCCTGTTGCGGCTGCCGACTGGCCCGAGGTCATGGCCGGCATGAAAAAAGGCGACTGCCTGGTCACCGGGGCCAACCTGATCGATGCCCACGGCGGGGCCGCGCTGATGTGCGGCTCCCCATACGGCGACGGGGCCGGCCCCTGGCTGGGCGCGGCACCGGTGGAAGGGTTCGAGATCATCGTTGCCGCGGGCCTGGAGAAGCTGGTACCCGGCCGGGTCCAGGACCTGGTCCGCGCCTCGGGCAGACGGCTCGTGGACCGCTCCTACGGCATGGCCGTGGGCCTGCTCCCGCTGCACGGCCGCATCCTGACCGAGATCGAGGCGGTCACGAGCCTGGCCGAGGTGGACTGCTGGGTGGTCGGCCGGGGAGGCGTCCACGGCGCCGAAGGCGGCACCACCCTGGTGGTGGAGGGGGACGACGAGCAGGTGGCCATCGTGGAGCAGGCCTATCTCGAGGCCCGGGAAAAAGCGCACAGCGGCACCCCGGAAAGCCTCAAACAGGAATGTGAATCCGGATCGCCCGGGTGCAGGCACCATCTTGCGTGCGTGTATAAAAAAGGCTCACCTTCCAAGACTTGAATACCGCCAAATGCTGCCGGCTTGGAATCTTCCACAGAGGTTTCTGCTTCCGGGCTTCACCATGATTCATCCCAAGGCTTCGACGAATACCGGACCAGGGTCCGACAGACTCCTTTTCTTTTGATAGCTGCCGGATGCATCGCTGAGGACACCAATCAAAAATATCCTTCCTTGACAAAATAAACCTTTGAAGTGCACCTGTTTTTTTAAACTTTTGCTTCAGCTGGAGCAGCTTTTTTGCTTCAAGGGAAATAACCAGCAGCCATTCCATTTTCATTTGGAAATCAGGTGCTGAGGATGGGAATGTATTACAAAATCAACTTTCCCCGAATTGCCGGTGAAATCGTCGATGGAGAGGCCATCATCGTCGATCTCGAGACAGGATCTTACTTCAGTTCGCAGGGAACCGGTGCAGAAATCTGGGGTCTTATCGGCATGGGATACTCTGTCGATACAATCATTTCCGCCTATGTTCGTCGTTCCCCTGAACGTAAGGATTCCATTCAATGCGACATACCTTTTTTTCTACGGGAACT
>CAZQOG010000071.1:0-13426 GCA_964594925.1 uncultured Desulfohalobiaceae bacterium | reverse complement strand
ATCTGGTAGGGGCGGCTGGTAGCCGCCCTGCCTTTGGTCGGACCTCGTGCCCGGAACCAAGTCTCGTCACAAGAAAGGGCGCGTACCACGCGCCCTTACCAGAAGCAGGTTCTGTGACGGTATGTTGGAACATGGTGCGGAAAAGGAAACCATTTCGCATGATCGTCATTCCCGTCGAGGTCCGGACAGCGGCCCGATCATAGCGGTGCCTGTCGCAACAGACAAGGCCGGGCCGTCCGGTCAAGGAAACCGGGGGCTGCGGGTCACTGGTTGATGTAGTCCTTGAGGTCCTTGCCGGGACGGAAGAAGGGCAGGCGCTTGGATTTGACCAGGACTGTCTCGCCGGTCTTGGGGTTGCGCCCCTTGTACTCCCCGTAATCCTTGATCTTGAAGCTGCCGAACCCGCGTATCTCCACCCGTTCCCCGCGCAGCAGGGCCTCCTTGATCGCGTCGAAGAAGGTGTTGACGATGAGCGCGGCTTCATCGAGCTGGATGTTCTGATTTTCCGACAAGGTCTTGATGAGCTCACTCTTGTTCATGACGACCCCCTCTTCTGAGTCCCTGACTGGCTCCCTGGCTGAAAAGAAACATGGCCTGAAAAGCTTTCATGATTTCAGTTCACTACCTTGCATGAACAGGCAAGCGTACGTCAAGTGCGTGGGCAATCATTTTGAAGAAGAAGGGATCTGAAACGGAGTCATCCACAGGGTGCGCGTGCTGGAGAAGAGCAATGACGCGAATGGTTGCTCTGTACACTGGACCAGGGGGATTACAACAGGTTGGTCGTGCTGCAATGAGTCATGACACCAGAGCCTGCGTGCAGAGGACTTCCCGCAGGAGGCAGAAAGAGATATAGCGTGCCGCGTTCCCGGTGGGTCTCGCGGCACGGGGGTCAGAAACGGGTCAGGGAGGCCAGGGCGGGCTGGTTGGCAAGGGTGGACAGGAGCCTGTGCCGATTTTTGTGCAGCTTGGCGGCCAGGGCGATGATGTCGTGCCCTGCGTCGGACCGGGGGGCCTGCTTGACCAGGGGGACCTGGTTGCGGACTGCTTCGTGGACCGCCTTGTCGTTTCGTATCGAGCCCAGATAGGTGAGGCCGAAGCCCAGGAACTTGAGGCAGGCGCCGTGAAGCCGCTCAAAGGCCTGTCTGGCCTCTGCCTGATTGTCGATCATGTTCACCACCACGTCGAACTCTTTGCAATCGTACCGTGAAGACATGATCTTGATCAGGGCGTAGCTGTCGGTGAGGGAGGTGGGTTCGGGCGTGATGACCACCAGCTTCTGCACGGACATGGAGGCAAAGCTGAGCACGGTGGGGTTGATGCCCGCCCCGAGGTCGAGGATGAGGAAGTGGTAGGGCCGGCACAGGGCGATGAGCTTGCGCAAGAGCACGGACTGGAGATCCTCGTCCAGCTCGACCAGCTCGGGAAGCCCTGTGGCTGCGGGCAGAAAATCGAGGTGGTGCTCCAGCTGCATGACGATCTGCCTGGGGACGGCATCTGACTTGAGCAGATCCAGCAGGGTGTGCTGCGGGGAGATGCCCAGCAGGACATCCAGGTTGGCCAGGCCCAGGTCGCAGTCCATGAGCAGCAGGTTGTGCCCTGCGTTGTGCAGCGCATAGGCGGTGTTGAGGGCGATGTTGGTTTTCCCCACCCCCCCCTTCCCGCTGAGGATGGATATGCTCAAGGTTTTGTTGGTATGGTGCATTGCCGGTGTTGTCCTGCTGGTTGTGCTCACTCTTTGGAAAAGAGGAACTTCTTTTCCTCGTGTCTGACCTCGGTGGTGTCGTAGGTCAGCTCGCGGTCGGAGAGCGGGGCCGCGACAACCTGGTTTTTGCCCTGATGCTTGGCTTTGTAGAGCGCTCTGTCGGCCATCTCGAAGATTTCCTCCCAGGAAAGGGCGGCCCGGCCCCGGAAGGTGGCCACCCCGATGGAGCAGGTCACTTTCACGCTGGAGGGGGAGGCGGGGCAGGGTGTCCTCATGTCGGCCACGGCCTGCTGCACCCGGGACATCATGCGTTCGGAGCGGATCTGCCCGGTGCCGGGCAGGAGCAGGGCAAACTCTTCGCCACCGTGCCTGGCCAGGACGTCGATGCGTCGGATCCGGGCACTGACCGTGTTGGCGAAGTTGACCAGGACCTCATCCCCGCAGGCATGGCCCCAGGTGTCGTTGACCTGCTTGAAGTCGTCCAGATCGAACAGGGCCAGGCTGAATGGTGTCTTGAAGCGTTGGGTCCGTTCCACCTCCAGCTTGAGCATCCGGTCCATGGCCCTGCGGTTGGCAAGCCCGGTCAGGGGGTCGTGGTCACTGAGGTGGGCCAGCTTGCTCAGCCGTTCCTGCAGCAGGGAGAGGCTCGGGTAGCTTTCCTGGTCCAGGGGGAGGGCCAGCCACTCCTCGAGCCCGTGGCGGCTGGCCATCGCATCCCACGCTTTCGCCTCGAGCCCGGTGAATATCCTGTACACGGCCAACCACGTGCTCTTCAGTGGTGCAGCATCCCGGCTTTCCAGGGACAGGTCGTGTATGGCCTGGCGCAGGCGCTGCAGCTCCAGGAGCAGGCGGTCCCTGTTCAGCTGGTACTGGTGGTTACTGGTTTTTTCGTCCATGCAGGTACAGGAGGAAGTTGCGGATGAAGGTGTCGATAGCACCGTCCAGGACCTTGTCCACGTCGCCGACCTCGGTGTTGGTCCGGTGGTCCTTGACCAGCCGGTAGGGCTGGAGGGTGTAGGTGCGGATCTGGCTGCCCCAGGCAATGGCGTTCTTGGATGCGTAGTCCGCTTGCCTCTCGGCGGCGATCTTCTCCAGCTCGGCCTCGTAGAGCCGGGCCTTGAGGATCTTGTAGGCCAGGTCCTTGTTCCGGTGCTGGGACTTCTCGTTCTGGCAGGAGACCACTATGCCCGTGGGCAGATGGGTGAGGCGGACAGCGGAGCTGGTCTTGTTGACACTCTGCCCGCCCGGGCCGCTGGAACGGAAGACGTCGATCCGGACATCCTCCTCCTTGACCTCGATGTTGATGTCGTGCGCCACGTCCGGATAGACGTCCACAGAGGCAAAGGAGGTGTGTCGGCGACCGGATGAGTCGAACGGGGAGATGCGGATCAAGCGGTGGATCCCCTTCTCACCCTTGAGCAACCCGTAGGCGCTGGGGCCTTCGATCTGCAGGGTCACGCTCTTCAGGCCGGCCTCTTCGCCGGGCAGGTAATCAAGGATCTGGCAGGAGAGCTCCTCCCGTTCACACCACCGGCGGTACATGCGCAGCAGCATCTCGGCCCAGTCCTGGGCCTCGGTGCCCCCGGCCCCGGGGTGGATCTCCAGGAGGGCGTTGTACTTGTCCTGGGGGTCGGACAGAAGCAGCTTCATCTCCACCCGCTCGAGCAGTGAAGAGAGCCTGTCGATGGCGTCCTGGACAGCGGTTACAACCTCTTGGCCCTGGTCCTCCCCGGCAAGCTCGAGCCACTCCTCGAGCTCCTGGCGGGCCTGGTCGAGCTTCTCCCACTGCTCGATCCGGTCTGCTATTCTGCTCTTCTCCTGCAGCACCGGCTTGAGCTGCTCCGGTTCCTCCCACGCCCCGGGGGCGGAAAGCTTCCGTTCGATCTCCTGGTAGCGGTGCCTGGCCTTGTCCAGGTCAAAGACGCCCCCAGAGGGAGCGGAACTGCTCGAGCAGGTCGGCGGCTTCGCGTTTCAGTTCCGAGTAGTGCAGTATCTTTTCAGCCATGAAAGGGATTCTCCTTTCTGTCTTTGCCGGGGTTTCACCCCGTGGGGACAGACAGCCAGGAAAGCGCACCTGCCCAGGGACCTGCTATGGTCGTGCTGTCACCGCCCCCAGGGCGGCGATTGCCAGCAGCAGTGCGGTTGCAGCGAACAGGGCCAGGGTCACTGTCCGGCCGTGCCGGGAAAAAAAAGTCCTCTCCTCGATCAAGGCGACCTCACTAGCATACAAGGTGCCCGACTGGAAGAGCCGGCTCTGATGCGTGATCCTCCCCTTGGGGTCGATCAGGGCGGATATGCCGGTGTTGGTGGCCCGGACGACAAAGCGGTTCTGCTCCACTGCCCTGAGCACGGACAGGTGCAGGTGCTGCAGCGGGGCGGAAGTGTTCCCGAACCAGGCGTCATTGCTGATGTTGACCAGCAGGTTGGCCCCCTGGGCCACGCGCTTCTGGGCCAGCTCCGGGAAGATGGCCTCGTAGCAGATGAGCATGCCGATGCGCACCCCGTCGCCCGCAAGGGGGGTGTCGTTGTCTCCGGGGGAGAAGTCCCCCACCCCGGCCACCAGCTTGCGGGCAAAGGGGATGTAAGGGGAAAAGGGCACATACTCGCCAAAGGGCACCAGGTGCTCCTTGTCGTAGTGACCGAGGATCCTGCCCTGGCCGCCCACCAGGTAGGCGCGGTTGTAGATGTTAAACCCGCCCTGGGGGTCTGTGCTGTAGGCGGGCGACCCGGTGACCAGCAGCAGGTCCTGGGCGCGGACGAAGGAGTGGATGCGCCCGGCCTGTTCCCCGAGGTCCTGAAAGTAGAAGGGGAGGGCGGTTTCGGGCCAGACCAGGAGGTCGACCCGGTGCTGCCGGGTCATATTCCGGCTCAGCTCCAGGTAGCGGTCAACCGTAAATGTCTGGTAGGCCTCGTCCCACTTCAGGCTCTGGTCGATGTTGGCCTGCACGGTTCCAATGGAAAGCTCCCGGGTCTGTGGCACCGGCTGTCCGGTCTGCCAACAGCCAAAGCCGGCCAGCCCCAGGAGAAGGCAGCAGGGTAGAAAAAAGGTTTTTGCCGCGCGAAACCCAAGCACGGTCCAGACGGACAGGGCGCACAACATGCCGGAGAGCCCGTACGACCCGACAAGCCCTGCGGACTGAATGGCCGCCGGCCAGGGAACAAAGGCCTGGGAGAGCATCAACCAGGGAAGGCCGCTGAAAAGGTGCCCCCGGGCGAACTCGAGGCAAAACCAGATCAATCCGGCGAGCAGACCCGTCAGGGATGGGGGCAGCCGCCGGCTGCCCCACTGCAGTGCAAGGGTGAACAGGGCGGGGTAGAGCCCGAGATAGGCGCCGAGCAGGACCGGACAGGGCAGGGCCAGGAACAGGGGGAGCCCGCCGTAGCGGTGCACCGGCACCACGATCCAGTACAGGCAGAGGGTGAAGGCCAGACCTGCCGTGATCAATCCCAGCTTGAAGGCCCTGCCGGGAGTGGGGGAGGAGAGCCCGATCAGGGTCAGCCCGGCCGGGAGCAGCAGGACCAGGACGGGCAGCTGGAAAAGGGGGTTGGCAAAGCCCAGCCAGGCGCCGGTGACAGAGAGTGCCGCGGCAATGATCACGATTCAGCAGTGTCCTGTTCCCGGGGCAGCGGCTTGACCAGGATGCGGTGGATCTGCTTCGTGTCCGCCTCTTGGACCTGGAAGGCAAAGCCCGAGGCCTGAAAGGTCTCCCCGGGGGCGGGCACCTTGCCGGCCAGATGGCTGACAAACCCCCCCACGGTCTCCACCTGCTCGGTATCCAGGGAGGCCCGCAGCTCATCCTGCAGGTCGTCGATGCTGGTGCGGCCGGAAACCAGCAGCACATCGTCCTCCAGGTACTGGATGTCCTTGGGTCGCGGGCTGTCGTACTCGTCCTCGATCTCGCCCACGATCTCCTCCAGGACGTCCTCGAAGGTCACCAGGCCGGAGGTGCCGCCGTAGCGGTCCATGACAATGGCCAGGTGGACCTTCCTGACCTGAAAGTCCAGGATCAGCTGCCGCATGTTCGTGTTTTCGGTGATGAAGAAGGGCTTGCGCATGATCGATGCGAGGGAGCGGTCCGGGAGCTCCGGATGCAGCAGGACCTTGAGCAGGTCCTTGGCGTGCACGATGCCCTGGATGTGGTCCTTGGTCTCTTCGAAGATGGGGATGCGGGTGTGCCCGCTGGATATGATGAGCTCGGCCACATCCTCGACCGTGGCGGAGAGCGGGACGCAGTCGATGTCCGGACGGGGGACCATGATCTCCCGCACCTTCTTGCGTCCCAGGTGGACGACGTTGAGCAGCATCTGGACCTCGTCGTGCTTGAGGTCCCCTTCCTCCTGGGCCTCGAGTATCAGGTCCTCGACCGGGGTTTCAGACCTCCCGCTGAAGAACTTGCGGATCAGGGCCCACAAACTTCCCTCTGAACCTTCTTCCAAAGCAATCCTCCTTGTGTTCTGACTCATGACAGCCCCTTTTCCCGATACAGCTCCATGTGTCTTTTGACAATCCAGTTCTCCAGCTCCATGACACCCTCGTCGTAGTCTATCTTTTTCCAGGACAGGTTTTCGGCCCTGTCCGGGTCTGGTTCGCCAAGGGCGACGAACTGCAGCCCGATCTCCAGGTCCCGGGTGGTGTAGTCCTCATAGTAGTTGCGCAAGGTCCCGGAGAACCAGAAGGCCATGTCATGCCCCTTTTCCGGGTCCCGGACCTCGAGGAACAGGAACAGGGAACGGTTCTTTGCCGGGTCGAAAGCCGCCTTGCGCCGCGCGGGCTGAAAGATTTTGAGGCGGATGCCGCAGGCCGAGATGTTGACCAGCAGCACCTCGCCCCCTTTCCCGTCACTGACCTGGAACAGGGGAGGGGGCCACTTGTGCACCGCTTCCTCGGGTACGCCCGTTCCGGAGTAGACAGCATTCCAGGCCACGACCTTCTTGACCAGGTGGCTGGGGGGTTCGAAGCGGAAATGGCGTCGTTTCTGCCCCATGTGGAGCAGGTTCGGAAAGGGTGTGGTGCAGTAGAGCCGCCCGGACTTTTTCCGGAAAATGGTGGAGAGGGTCGTGGGGAAGGTGAAGAAGGTCTGCTTGTCCTGTCCGGTTTCCAGCCCGAAGAACAGGTAACCGGAACGCCCCGTCCACTCAGGCCTGGGCTCGAGATAGTCGGGCAGCTCAATGGTCAGCCCCCTGCTGTCGAAATCCTCCAGGGAGCAGGCGGCAAACCTGTGGGGGGCGTCTATGGGCTCGAAGCTGAGCTCGATGCGGGAGCGTTGCTCCAGGGCCAGGGTCAGGATTTCCCTGATCTTCTCCGGCTCCCTGATGGCGAAATCAGCCCGGGGGGGGCGCTTCCTGGCCAGCCTGCGGTTGTAGACCATGGAACAGGCTATGCTCAACAGGATCAAACTGCCGGTGGCCAGGATCAGTGCCAGGGAGGCCGGGTTGAGCTCCCAGCTCCTGACGTTGCGGCTGATCTCACCGAACAGCGGGTTCTGGAACTGGGCCAGCCAAGGGTTCATGCCTCACTCGCACCGCTGAGATTCCAGGATCGCAAAGCAAAATTCAGCGCAGGTTCTTGAAAGATTGGTTCTTTCCCCCCACATCGCATCCGGTAGCCTTTCTTCGCAGACAGGGCAAGATGCAGGGAGTCACAATCGGGATCGGCACCTGTCGCGGCACACTGCTCGGCTCAGGCTCAGGAGCGCTGGGTGAGCCGGCCGGTCTTCTTGAGGTGGATCTCCAGACAGGCGACGGCGGCCGGGGTTATTCCCGAGATGCGGCCTGCCTGCCCCAGGGTGCGGGGCTGGATGGTGGAGAGCTTCTCCACGGCTTCGCGGGACAGACCGGATACGTCACTGTAGTCCAGATCCTCGGGCAGAGTGATGGTTTCCGCCCGAAGGGACCGATCCACAAGCTCCTGCTGTCGCTGGAGGTATCCCTGGTACTTGGCCTCTATCTCCCCTTGCTCCAGGACCGGTGCTGAAAAGTCTGCAAGACCGGGCCAGAAGGGGAGCAGGTCCTGGATGGTCAGCCCGGGTTGGCGCAGAAGTCCGCTCAGGGGCACGGCCTTCTTGGGAGCTGCCGCCCCGAGCTCCTGGAGCAGGGTCCTGGTGGCAAGGTCGGGGCGGACGGTTGTTTGCCCCAGGCCGCGCATGAGGTTCCCGAGTGACTCCATTTTCAGGCTGTGTGCCGCCCAGCGCGTCTCGTCCACCAGGCCGAGGTCCCAGCCGATCTTTGTCAGACGCTGGTCTGCATTGTCCTCGCGCAGCAGCAGCCGGTGCTCGGCCCGGGAGGTGAACATGCGGTAGGGCTCGCTGGTGCCCTTGGTGACCAGGTCGTCCACCAGGACCCCCATGTAGGCCTGGTCGCGACCCAGCACGAACGAGGGTCGCCCGGCACGTCTGCAGAATATGTTGCAGGCCGCCCACAACCCCTGGGCCGCTGCCTCCTCGTACCCGGAGGTGCCGTTGATCTGTCCGGCGAGATAGAGGCCGGACACGGCCTTGGTCTCCAGGGTCGGCTTGAGCTGGGTCGGGGGGCAGAAGTCATACTCGATGGCATAGCCGGGGCGCACGATGTGGGCCTTTTCCAGCCCCGGGATGGTGGCCAGCATGGCCTTTTGAATGTCGATGGGCAGGCTGGTGGGAATGCCGTTGGGGTAGACCTCGGGGCTGTCCAGCCCCTCGGGCTCGATGAAGATCTGGTGCCGGTCCTTGTCCGGGAAGCGGGCCACCTTGTCCTCGATGGACGGGCAGTACCGTGCCCCCACCCCCTGGATCAACCCGGTAAAGAGGGGGGAGCGGTCGAATCCCCGGCGGATGACCTCATGGGTCCTGGCGGTGGTGTAGGTGATGTGGCAGGGCACCTGGGGAAGGGGCGGGCCCGGGGAATGGAAGCTGAAGCAGGGGGGCGGGTCGTCTCCCGGCTGGATCTCCAGCCGCTTGAAATCGACGCTCTCCCTGAGAAGCCTGGGCACGGTCCCTGTCTTGAGGCGCCCCAGGGTCATCCCGGCTTGTTCCAGGCTGATGGAGAGGCCCATGGCCGGCGGATCCCCAAGCCTGCCCCCGGGCTGGTTGTGCAGCCCGACGTGGATGAGCCCGCGCAGGAAGGTGCCCGTGGTGATCAGGACGGCGGGGGCGCTGAAAAGCTCCCCCAGGGAGGTGCGCACCCCACGGACACAACCCTCCCGGATCAGCAGCTCCTCGACCATGGCCTCCCGTACCCACAGCCCGGCCTGGCGGAACAGGTCCTGCTTGACCACCCGCATGTAGGTCTCCCGGTCCATCTGTGCCCGGGTTGCCCGGACCGCCGGGCCCTTGCGGGTGTTGAGAACGCGGAACTGGATCCCGGCCCGGTCGGCCCACACCCCCATGCAGCCTCCCAGGGCGTCGATCTCCCGGACCATGTGGCCCTTGGCAAGGCCCCCGATGGCCGGGTTGCAGGACAGGTGCCCGATGCGGTCGGCGTTTATGGTCAGCAGCAGGGTGGACAGGCCCAGGCGCGAGCAGGCCATGGCGGCCTCGCACCCGGCGTGGCCCGCGCCGACCACGATGGTGTCGAATCTTTCTGGGGAATCGGGTCTGACCATGGTGCGGATCCCCCCGGAGTCTGTCATTCCGGGTGGCCTTGAGGAGTGCGCCGGGTTCCGGGCCGTGCAGGGTCTTTCCAGCAGGTCAGAGCCGCAAAAAAATCAGCCATGCGTCGCATCACGGCCGCCGATGTCCGGGTCGAGCAGCATGGATGCAAAAACCGTGGCGTCCCGGATGATGTGGCTGATCCTGGTGTGTTCATCGGGCTGGTGGGCGTTGTTCAGGATGGTGCTCCACACTGCCGCAGGGTATCCCCTGCGCCGGATGAGCGCCGCCACAGTGCCGCCTCCAATGCCTTTGGGTCGGGCCCGGACACCGGTCTCCCGCTGGACCGCCCGGCTCAGGGCCTGGACCACGGGGCTGGCTTCGGGTGTGGCCGGAGCGAACTCCTGGTGCACCACCTCGCAGTCGATGGAGGTGCCGTGGTCTTTCGCGGTCAGATCCGCCAGGCTTCTGATCTCCTCGAGGACCGCTTCGGGCTCGTAGGCGGGCAGGACGCGGCAGTCGAGGTAGAAGACGTCCTTGCCGGGTATGGTGTTGATGTTGGGCACGTTGGCCTCTTTCCGCGTGGCCTCGAAGGTGGAGAAAGGAGGCTGAAAGAGCTCGTTTTCCAGGTCGAACCGCTCGTGCAGGCTGCGCAGCCTGAGGATGAGGTCGGAGGCGACCAGCAGGCTGTTGAGGCCCTTTTCGGGGGTGGAGGCGTGGCACTGACGTCCGTGCACGGTGAACTTGACCCAGAGCATGCCTTTTTCAGCAACCTCCACCAGAGAGGAGTCGGGTGAGCCGAAGTCCGGAACAAGGAACAGGTCGTCGGGACCGAACAGATCCGCGTGGTGCTCGAGCAGGAACTCCAGGCCGTGGCGGCTGCCTGTCTCCTCATCGGCCACCATGAGCAGGCCGGCGCTGATGCGGGGCGTGGTCCCGGTGGCCAGCAACGACTCGACTGCCAGCAGCGAGGCGGTCAGGCCGTGGTGGTTGTCCTCGACACCCCGGCCGTAGAGGTAATCGCCCTCAACCCTGAGCTGGAATGGGTCGCCGGACCAGAGATCCCTGTCCCCTGCCGGCACGATGTCCGTGTGGGAGATGAACCACAAGGTCCGCCCTGTATCCTCCCCCGGCAGCACCGCGACCAGGTTGGGCCGGTACCCGCAGCTGACACGGTCGTCATCGGACCGCAGCTCGCGCACCGCGTCGAAACCGATGCGCCCCAGCTCATCAACCAGGAAACGAGCCTTGTCAGCCTCGCCCTGCCCCTGGTTGTCCGGACCCAGGGCTGGCCGGGCCACGAGCTCACGCTGGAGGTTGACGATCAATTCCCGGCTCTGGTCCAGGTACTGTCTCCAGTGGTCGTCCAGGGAAGTATCCTCCTGCGGGAAATGCCATCAGAAAAAGGCTGTCCGCAGCTGCAAAGGGCACTGCGTGAACATGAAAGGGGTCGCGACACATGCCGCGTCCCCCCATTGTCTGACTGTACCCTTACCGGCCTCGTGCGGCGCGCTTGGACGCCTTGAGCGGGTTGATCTTGACCTTGCCGCTCTTGTCCATCTCGGCCTTGATGTGGGTGGCAAAGTTGCACCCCCCGCGGTGCCATTTGCTGGCCGGGTTGGGGTAGCTGCTGCAGTAGCTCTCGCCCTCGTGGACAGCTACGCGCTCGCACCCTTCACATTTCTCCACGATGGGCTGGAGTACAAATCCCTTGAACTCGAGGCCCTGGTCCGTCTTGACCGCGTCCTCGAACTGGCTTGCATTGCTCATGTCCGGTACCTCCTGAACGTCTGACTGCTTGGACTGCCGTATACGGATGTCCGTTTTCACCTGGTTGGAAACTTGGTAATCTAAGTTCAGGAAGTCGTGCCTGTCAAGATGATCGAAACGGCAAGCTCCTGGCAAAGGAGAGATTTTTATTTCACTTTCTTGACGGAAAGGGCAAAAGTATTAATTTCTACAGCCTGTTGGACAGTCCGCAGCCGAGGAGCACAGTGCATGGAATATAAGGATTACTACAAGACGCTTGGAGTTTCGCGGGAGGCCACAAAGGAGGAGATCTCCAAGGCGTTCAAGAAGCTGGCCCGCAAGCACCACCCCGACCTGAACCCGGACAACCCGGAGGCCGAGACGAAGTTCAAGCAGGCCAACGAAGCCTACGAGGTGCTCAAGGACCCTGAGAAGCGCAAGCGATATGACGAGCTGGGTCCTGGTTGGGAGCAGGGTCAGGACTTCCAGCCCCCCCCTGGATACGAGAACGTGCGCTACAATTACGGCGGCTCCGGCAGCCAGTTCGACATGGGCGGGTTCAGCGATTTCTTCGAGACCCTCTTTGGCGGCTCCTTTTCCGGAGGCGGGGCCGGCTTTCAGGCTGAAAGGGGCGGATTCGGAGGTGCGGGCCACTTTGGCAGGGGGACCATGCGGCGCAAGGGGGAAGATGCGGAAGTGGCCCTCGAGCTCGACCTGGAGGAGGCCTACCAGGGAGGAAAGACCAATCTTTCCTTTCAGGAGCGCGTGCCCACTCCGGACGGACGGGTGCAGCAGAGGACCAAGACCCTGCAGGTCGACATCCCTCCCGGAGTCAAGAACGGGGCCAGGATCCGGCTGGCCGGCCAGGGCAACCCCGGCATGGGGGGTGGTCCGGCGGGCGACCTCTACCTCAAGGTGCGCATCAAGCCCCATCCCCGGTTCAAGGTCGAAGGGGCCAATGTGCTGCTGGACCTGGCCCTGTCCCCCTGGGAAGCCGCACTGGGATCCACGGCCGCAGTCCCCACCCTGGACGGGTCCGTGGAGATGAGGATTCCGGCCGGCACCAGCAGCGGTCAGAAGCTCCGGATCAGGGGCAAAGGCCTGGGAAGGGGAAGCTCCCGGGGGGATCAGCTGGTAAGGGTCATGATCAAGGTTCCCAAGGTGCTTGGGGACGAAGAGAAAAAGGCCTGGGAGGAGCTGTCACGGGTATCCGACTTCAGCCCCCGATGACAGGCCGTTGAAAAATCCACTCTGGACTGCGTTGCTTCAAAAAGTCCAAACCCTTACGTATGTTGAATACGCTTCGGCCTTGGACTTTTTTCGCGCCTTGCCAGAGTGGTTTTTGAACGGCCTGTTGCAAAGGACATTTACAGCAGTCTGATAAAGCCGGCAGCACAGGAGAACAAGGGCAGAGACAATGGCTATACACGGAATCATCAAGTCTTCAGTGACCCTCCCCGATCGCTCAAAGCTGGTTGGGTTCATCCAGTTCGTGGAGATGACCGGGGTGCACCCCACCCGGCTCGGGGAGCTGGTGGAGATGGGCTGGGTCGAACCGGTCAGGGCGGGTGAGGAGTATCTTTTCAGGATGCGCGACGCGTACCGTTTGAACAAGCTGGAGCGTATCTGTCGCGACTTCGAGGTCAATGCCACCGGAGGCAGCATCATCGTGGATCTGCTGGAACGCATCGAGTCACTGGAACGTGAGCTGCGAGAGCTGCGTGGATTGCGGCTGTGATCGGCAGCACGAGCACCCGCCAGCCTTCCGAAGTATAACAGGATCCAGTCAGGAGAGAAAAAGATGGATTTAAATAAGTTCACCCAGAAATCGCAAGAGGCCATCAGCGAGGCCCAGAGTGTTGCGGTGCGCTTCGGCCACCAGCAGGTTGAGGTGGAGCACCTGGCCCTGGCCCTCCTGGAGCAGGAGCAGGGGCTTGTGCCCAGGCTTCTGGACCGGGCCGGGTACAATGCTGCAGCTTACGCCGGCGCACTGGGACAGGAGCTGGAAAAGCTCCCCAAGGTCAGCGGTCCGGGAGGCCAGCCCGGACAGATCTATGTCAGCCAGCGCCTGAACAGCCTGCTGCTGCGGGCCGTGGACATGGCCAAGACCATGAAGGACGAATATGTCAGCGTGGAGCACCTCTTCATGTCCCTGCTGGAAGAGCCGGAGTCCACGGGCATAGGCAGAGTCAACCGCGGGTTCGGGCTGGACAAGGACAAGATCCTGTCCGTGCTGACCGAGGTGCGGGGCAACCAGCGCGTCACCTCCCAGAACCCGGAGGAGACCTACGAGTCCCTGAAGAAGTACGGCCGAGACCTGGTGGAGGAGGCCCGACAGGGCAAGCTCGACCCGGTCATCGGCAGGGACACGGAGATCCGCCGGGTCATCCGCATCCTGTCCCGCAGG
>CAZQOG010000070.1:0-13502 GCA_964594925.1 uncultured Desulfohalobiaceae bacterium | reverse complement strand
GAGGGCAGGCACGGGGGCCTGCCCCTACAGAACAGTAAGAGCTCCTGATTTGCAAACCTTTGCGGGTTAAAAGGGGGCTGGTGCAACCACCAGGGAGTGTTCATGCTGGACTTCAGAATCGACGAGGAGCGGTGCATCCAGTGCGGGGAATGCGCCATGGATTGCCCGGCCCGGGTCATCGAGCTGGACGAGTACCCGCGGATCGTGAACGAGGAAGGCTGCATCCGCTGCCAGCACTGTCTGGCCGTCTGCCCCACCGCGGCCCTGTCCATCCTGGGGCGCGACCCGGACCAGAGCACCGGGCTTGCGGGCAACCTGCCCCGATCGGAGCAACTGGCCGTGCTCATCAAGGGCAGGCGCTCGGTTCGCCGGTACAAGGATGAGGATGTGGAGCCGGAGGTTGTACAGCGGTTGCTGGACACGGTCTGGCACGCCCCCACCGGGGTCAATGCACAGCAGGTGCTGTACACGGTGCTGGACAGCAGAAAGACCACCGGGGCCTTCCGGAAGGAGCTCTACGAGCGGTTGACCAGCCACATGCAGACCCGGCAGGAGGAGGGTTACGGCATGCGCATGCTGGGGTGGGCGGTCAAGATGCACCGTGAGCAAGGGGCGGACGTCCTGTTCCGCGGCGCACCGCACCTGCTCATGACCTCAGCGCCGGAGCAGGCGCCCTGCCCGGTCCAGGACACCCACATCGCCCTGGCCTGGTTCGAACTGCTGGCCCAGTCCATGGGGCTGGGCACGCTGTGGAACGGCATGCTCACCTGGTGCATAAACGACATCTTCCCCGACCTGAGGCAACGCCTCGGCATTCCTGAGGAACACCGGTTCGGCTATGCGATCTGCTTTGGAAAACCGGACGTGTCCTACCACCGCACAGTGCAGCGCGGGTCGGCCCGGGTGAACAGGCCGGGCTGGGAGAAAAGAGCCGGGGGTTAGTTCGGTTCCGCTTCAGTGCCAAGCGGGCTTGTCGTGGTCGATTGAGACGCTCTGGGTGACCGCTGGTGCACTGGAGGTGACCAAAGGCAACGTGGTCACGTAAACTCTTTCAGAACCAGGGAACAAGCTTCCTCCTTCCTGTACCGTTTTGATCCTCTCCCGCCTCTGCCCCGTCCCCTTGTCCGAGGGGGCGGGGTTTTTTGCAAGCCTTTTCGCAAAGGGAATCCGCCCTTTCCTTCAAACAAAAGGAGGTAAGAGGTGGATTTTCTGCTGCAAAAATCGAATATGTGCACTTGCACAAAATTCATACTTGCTCCATAAAGTGCATAAGAGCTTCATCCCGATGCAGTGATTTTCAAAGTCAGACGACCGGAGCCCCGAGAATGGAACGAGGGCCTGTCCTGAGACGAGGGGTGGCCATCTTTCTTGCAGGCCTTTTGCTGAGCCCTTTCCTGCTCAGCCTCGAGGAATCAGTTGACCTTGAAGTTCTCTTCTCCCTGCGTGGAGAGCGAAGCCCGCCGCAGGAGATTGTCCTCATTTCCCTGGACAAAGCATCGGCTATCGCGCTGAACCTTCCGGAAGATCCGGATAGATGGCCGCGTTCGCTCCATGCCGATCTTGTGGACAGGCTTTCCGCCCAAGGGGCGGCGGTCGTTGCCTTTGATCTCCTGTTTCAGAGCAACCGCGAACCCGACGAAGATGCAGCATTTGCCCGGTCAATGGGGCGTGCGGGGAATGTTGTGCTGTGCAAGGGTTTGCGAAGGGAGAGGCACGGCGCCCAAAGCGACATGGAAGGGGGAGAGGTGGATATCCTGTCATTGATCTCTCCTGTGGAATGCCTGCGCAATGCTTCAGTGGCCCAGAGCTCTTTCGTGCTCCCCAAGGTCCCGGTCAGGCTCTCTCAGGTCTGGATGTTCCGATCGTCCCCGTGGGAGGTGCCTTCACTTCCGGCAGTCGTCTTCCAGATCATGTCCGGACAGGCCTATGATGAACTGAACAGGATGATTGAAAGCTCCTGGCGGGGAAGGAGTTGGGACGGGTGGAGCTGGCAGGAGGCCATGGAACAGCGTGAGGTGCTCGAGGTGATGGACTCCCTCAGGTCCCTGCTGCACGGCAACACGCTCCTTGTCTCCGAGCTGGAGCGGGAGATCAGGGATGCGCAGCTTCCCCAGGACACCAAGGGCAGACTTTCGAAGCTGCTCAGTCTCTACCAGGGCACGGACAGCCGTTTTCTGAACTTCTACGGCCCGGCCGGAACGTTTCAGACCATTCCATACGCCGCAGTGCTTGCCGATGACTCGGGCACTGAGGATATCTTCCGCAACAAAGCCGTGTTCATAGGATACTCCGAAACCAGACACGCCCTGGTGCGAGACGGCTACCACACGGTATTTTCAACTTCGGACGGTATCGATCTGAGCGGCGTGGAGGTTGCCGCGACCGCCACCGCCAATATCCTCGAGGACAACTTCATCGTGCAGCTGTCCTGGGCTGTTCGCGGTGTGCTGCTGCTGCTCTGGGCTCTGCTGCTTGCAGCAGTGGCATTCACGCTGCCTCTGCGCATTTTTCCTGCGATGTTGCTGGTCCTTGGTGGAGTTTATCTCGCTGTGTCGCTTGCCCTGTTTTCCAGGTCCGGCGTGTGGATCCCCCTCCTGATCCCGCTTGGGGTGCAGCTTCCCCTGGCGGGAATCTGGTCTCTTTGCGACGGGTACTCCAGATACATGAACGAACGTCGGTCCATGCAGGAGGTTTTCGAGCACTACTTGCCGGAAAAGGTGGTCACCCAGTTGGTGCAGAACAAGGGCAGGCTCGACAGGCAGGTCCTTTTCGGCACCTGTCTGCACACGGACGGGGAAAACTTTTCAACCTTGTCGGAGCAGATGGGACCGCAGGATTTGAGCGATTTCATGGATCGCTACTACTCCTACCTGTACGAACCGGTGTATCTCCACGGAGGGTTTGTCCAGAGCGTGGTGGGGGACTCCATGATGGCACTCTGGGCAGGGACGAGCCAGGACGAGAAGCAGCGCTTCGAGGCGTGCGTGGCTGCTGTTGAGATTCACCAGGCTTCGGAACGTTTCAATGCCATAGTCCATCCCTATCGGCTGAAAACAAGGATCGGCGTGCACAGCGGAAGGATCATGCTTGGAAACGTGGGCGCCATGAACCGGTATGAGTACCGGGCCGTGGGTGACGTGGTCAACTCGGCCACACGGCTTGAGGGGTTGAACAAATACCTGGGGACCAGGGTTCTCGTTTCCGCAGCAGTCGTTGTGGGGCTTGAGGGGATAGTGTTCCGCCGTCTGGGTTCGTTTTTTGTGATGGGGAAATCCATACCCATGGAGGCCTATGAAATCGTGGCGCTTCAAGAAGAGGTCACGGAAGAGAACCTCTGGCTGGTAGAAAACTTCGAGAAGGCCCTGGAAAGCTTCCGCAACAAGTCTTTTGACCAAGCCCGGAAGGGCTTCCAGGAGTGCCTGGACCTTTCTGGCCCAGAACGTGACGGACCGTCCGCGTTCTATCTCAGGCGGTGCCGGGAATTCGAAAAGACCCCCCCGGGGGATGACTGGGCAGGTGCGATTTCCATGAAGGGGAAATAATCGGGGACGCACCTTCCGCATCGGATGGAGAAAACCATGGTCACAGACAGCCTGTCCCGGAGACGTTTGTGTGTCCTGCTTTGCGGACTGGCCCTGGCAGCTGCATGCCTTTTGCCGGCCATCCCGGCGCTCGGCAGTGATGACTGGTTCGGGAAAATTGTTTCAGTGCAGGGAAGGGTCGAGGTCAGGCCTTCTTCGAGTCTGGAGTGGAAGCCTCTCCAGCTGGAGGATGTTCTCTTTGTCGGGGACCGGGTAAGGGTCCTCGAGAACAGCAGGGCGGCTTTCCAGCTGCAGGACAACACCGTCATCCGGCTGGGGCAGAACACATCGATGATCCTGGTCCAGAGGGAAGGGACAAGAGGATCGGTCCTCAACATACTGCGCGGTGTTGTCCATTTCTTCACCAAGACACCGAGACAGCTGGAGGTGGAGACACCTTTTGTCAATGCAGCGGTCGATGGAACAGAATTCCTGATTTTGGTAAACGACACAGGTGCCGGCCTGCGTGTTCTCGATGGACGGATCAACGCCCGCAACTCCCGTGGAGAGCTTCTGCTTGCGACAGATCAAGCCGCAACAGCCACAAAGGACTCCGTTCCGACGTTCGAAGAGGCCCAGCCGCTGCGTCAACAGCTGGCATGGGCCATGTACTACCCCGCGGTAAACGACCTTTCAGTGGCATGTGGAAGCGCTGCCAGTGCTTCGAAACGGACCTTGGAGCGAGCCTGCCTGCTGTACCGGCAAGGGCGGATAACGGATGCCATTGACCTGCTCAAGAAAGAAGCCCCTGCCGGAGATCCGGACCTGCTTGCGACACTCTCAGCACTGTTCATGGAGGTTGGTCGCAGCACAGAAGCTGAGAAGGCGCTGCAAATGGCTTTGGAAGACCATCAGGGCCATGGAGTGCTCCTCGGCCAGCTGGCCATCCTCGAGTTGGTGCGTGGCAACAGTGAAGCAGCCATGCAACTGTCTGAGCAGGCCGTGTCCTCTGATCCGGGGGCTGCGGCATCCTGGCTGGCACTCTCATATGCCCAGCAGGCCGGGCGAAATGTGGACGGGGCCCTTGCCACGGCACGGCTTGCGGTGAACGCGGAACCCGACAATGCCCTGGCCCTGGCCAGGCTGGCGGAGCTTCTGCTTGCCTCCGGACAGAAGAAGGAAGCTTTCAGAGAGGCATCGCGCGCTGTGCGTATCGATCCGAAGCAGCCCCGGGCACAGCTGGTGCTCGGCTTTGCCGCCCTGGCAGATTTCAGGGCCCACCAGGCGGGGGAGCTTTTCAAAAAGGCCGTGGCTCTCAACCAGGCAGATCCTCTGGCCAGGTTGGGGCTTGGGCTGGCGCACATCAAGCAGGGAGATCTCGTTCAGGGAAGGGAGGAGCTGGAGATCGCCGTATCGCTCGACCCCGGCAACGCTATTCTCAGAAGTTACCTGGGAAAGGCCTACTTTGAGGAACGAAGAGGGCAAACTTCTCTGGATCAGCTCGAACAGGCCAAGAAACTCGACCTCTCAGACCCCACACCCTGGCTGTACGAAGCCCAGGTCCGGCAATCCAGGAATCAGCCCGTGCCCGCCCTGCAGTCGTTTCAGCGCTCCATTGCCCTGAATGACAACAGGGCCGTTTACAGGTCGAGCCTGCTCCTGGACAAGGACCTGGCCAGCCGCAGTGCCGGCCTGGCATGGCTTTACAAGGAGCTCGGGTTTGACCAGATGGCCCTGACCCAGGGATGGAGATCGGTCATGGAGAACCCTGCCGATTTTTCGGGACACAGAGTGCTGGCCGACTCCTACGGTGATCTGCCCCGGCATGAGATCGCCAGGGTGAGCGAGCTGCTGCAATCCCAGCTGCTGCAGCCAATCAACCCGAACCCCGTTCTGCCACATCAGGCCGAGCCGGACCTTTTCATCCTCGAGGGCAGCGGCCCCACCGACCCCTCCTTCAACGAGTACAATGCCCTGTTCCTGAGGGATGGGGCGTCGGTGCTGCTGAGCGGGGTGGCGGGAAACAAGGGCACCCTGGGGGAGGAGGTCGTGCTTTCCGGCCTGTCCGAGGGATTTTCCTACAGCCTTGGGCAGTTTCATTACCAGACGGACGGATTCCGCGACAACAACGACCTCACCCTGGACATAGCCAACGCCTACCTGCAGTGGGCCTTTTCCAGCGACACCAGCTTCCAGGCCGAGATCCGCTGCATGTCTTCGGATCAGGGCGATCTGCCGCTGCGCTTCGATCTGGACAACTACTCGGAGACCCTGCGCAAGGACTCGATCAATCGCTCTGTGCGCCTGGGCGTGCACCATGGCTTTAGCCCTCGTTCAGACCTTCTCGGCACGGTCATCCTGCAGGACCGGGAAGAGGAGGATTCCTTTTCCATGCCCGGCTTGAGCGTGACTTCGGCTTTGGACAGCCAGGGCCTGCTGGCAGAAGCCCAGCATCTTTTTCAAGGAGACGGCCTGGATACGATCCTTGGGGCCGGGTATCTGTCCTCTGATCTCGACAGGGCCGATGAGCTGGCTGTCGGGCCCATCCCCATGACCTCCAGGGAATCGGACACTCTGGAGCACGTCAATGCCTATGGATACGGGTCTCTTGAGGGACCCGGGAAAAGCATCTGGACTGTCGGGCTGAGCGCAGATTTTTTTGACGGACCTACCGTAAAGCAGGATCAGGTCAACCCAAAGCTTGGCTGTGTGTGGAAGCCCCATCCCAAGGCCCTGGTGCACGGGGCAGTGATCAGGACCTTGCAGCGCACGCTGGTGGCCGGGCAAACCATCGAGCCAACCCAGGTGGCTGGGTTCAACCAGTTTTTCGATGACGGCCTTGGGGTGGATGCCTGGCTCTACGGGCTGGGTGCACAGCTCCAGCTGGGTGAGAATGTGTTCACCGGGGCCAGGGGGTATCTCCGGGAGCTGCAGGTCCCCTACACCCTGACCACTGCCTCTCCCGCCGGGGTGGTTACTCGGGAGGATGAGGCTGACTGGAAGGAGGAGGTTATCCGGGGCTACATCAACCTGGTGATCAACCCCCGCCTCACCGCGGATGCAGCTCTGCAGTACGAGTTGTTCGACAGGGAGGATTTCGTTGCTGAAACCCTGTTCGAGGAGCTGGCCACCAGCAGGGCCTCCCTGGGGTTGAGCTACTTTCATCCCTCAGGGCTTCGTGCCCGTGTTCAGGGAACGTTCATTGATCAGGATGGCGAATTTGGCGATCCCGCGCTGGGTCCTGCCGATTCCCGGGACGACCGGTTTTTCGTCCTTGACCTATCCCTGGGATACCTGATGCCCGACAGGCGGGGTCTTGTCAGCCTGGACATCCGCAATGCCCTGGACGCTGACTTCAACTACCAGAGCACCACCCCAAAGAATCCCGAGCTGGCCCCGGACGTGTACCTGCTTGGAAAGGTCACGTTCTGGTTTTAAACGTTGCAGTTTCCGGCCGTCTTAGATGGATGAACAGTCAACCGCCAAGGAGGTGCGCTATGCCGAAGCCGAAAAAACCCGGGAAAATCAGAGAGGACGACGCGTTCATGCTTATTGCCGTGTCATTGAAGGGGGAAGAGGTCAGGGACGTCTTTGTCATTGATGCCAAGGAGTATGAAAAGCTGGAGAAATCCACATTGAAAGCGGACAAGCGGGCGGAGGGGAAAAAGGCCCATGATCCGAAGATCCTCCCTGAGGGGAAAATCATGAAGAGAGATATTCCCATCGCACTCAGGGTGACCAACCCGTGTGTCTATTTTTATCAGGCAGGGTACGGCTGGAGGGGCTACTGCTACTGAAATGAACCTGCAGGGAGGGCACCGTGTCCCGTGCTTTGTCTGGGACACGGTGCCCACATGACGAGTCCGTACGTGACAAGCGGCCTGACAGAACACGTTTCAAACCCTGGACGGCCGGACAAACGGGCAGGGAGTATGTCAGGACGGCAGGCAGGTGAAGACGGAGAAGTAGTGGAAGGTGCTCCCGGCCAGCACGAAGCAGTGCCAGAGGGCGTGGTTGAAGGGAAGCCGTTTCCAGACATAGAAGACCACACCCAGGGTGTAGGACAAACCGCCCAGGAGCAGCAGCACCAGCCCCAGCGGGGGAACGCTGGCGAGCATCTGCTTGACGGCCACCAGGCACAACCAGCCCATGCCCAGGTAAACGGCCACGGAGAGCTTTCGGAACCGGGTGGCGCTCATGCATTTGAACGCGACCCCGATGACTGCCAGCCCCCAGATGATCCCGAGCAGGCTCCACCCCATGGTCCCTTTGATGCGCAGCACGAGAAAGGGGGTGTAGGTGCCTGCAATGAGCAGGAAGATGGCGGCGTGGTCCAGCTTCTTGAAGAGCCGCTTCAGGCGGGGCTGGGGAAAGCCGTGGTACAGGGTGGAGGCCAGGTAGAGCAGGGTCAGGGTGCCGCCGAAGACCGCAAACCCCACCAGGTGCCTGCCGGTGCCGTGCATGACGGCAAAGGCCAGGAGCACCACCAGGCCGGCCAGGCTGAGCAGGGCGCCAAGCCCGTGGGTGGCGCAGTTGGCGATCTCCTCGATCAGCGGGTAGCCCTGGTGCCCTTCCTGGGGCGGGGGGTGTCCCGGCTGCTGGTCGTGCGCGGCGCGGGAGGTCATCCTTCCAGTATGTCGTCGGCCCAGCTCAGGGCCGCGGCCACGGTTGGGTAGCCGATGGTTGGGATGAGCACCACCAGGGCGTGGCGGATCTCATCGGGGGTGGCCCCCGAGCGCATGGCCCGCCGGGCGTGGCTGTGCACCGCTCCTTCAGAGCGCTGCGACGCAGCCGCCGCGAGCTGCAGCAGATGGGAGGTCTTCTCCTCCAGGGGCCCTGCTTCGCGCACCGCGTCGCCGACTCCGTTCATGGCCTCGATGACCCCTTCATAGCGATCCATCATTTTCTGAAAATGTCTGGGGAGTTTTTCCGTGGCCATCCTTCACCTCGTCGTGTCAGGGGTTTTTGCCAGTTGAAATGCCGTCCTGCGGGACAGCGTTCCCTGTCGGTACAACAGTGACGGTATCGCGACCCCGCGTCAAGGGATGGACCTGGCAGATGCTGACGTGTGTCATGGCCTGCACCACAGGTCGGTTGCAGGATCAGGCTTGACCTTTGCACCCGGCTGGGCAAGGGTTGTCCGGCCTGTTCGTCTTCGGAGGGTTTGTTCTGAAGTGACAATCCAACTCTCTCAAATAATTCTGATTCTGATTGCAGACAGCTGGGCTGCCAGAACCGGCTGCAGGGGCTGAATTCAGGCATTGTTTCGCAAGGAGAGGAGCTTGGCCAAGATAGACCCGCTTTTGAACATGATGATCCAGCACCGGGCTTCGGACCTGCACATATCCGCGGGGGACCCCCCTGTGCTGCGCATCGATGGACGTCTGCAGCGGGTTCAGTACCACGACCTGAGCGTGCGCGAGGTGGAGGTTCTGCTGTTGAAGCTTCTGGAAGAGGATCAACTCCAACTCCTCAAGACCTCCAAGGATGTGGATTTTGCATACGAGATCGAAAACAGGGCGCGGTTCAGGTGCAACGTCTTCCTGGAGCGCAAGGGCTACGGAGGGGCCTTCAGGCTTATTCCCACGGAGATCATGACCCTGCGCGAACTGATGCTGCCCGAGTCCATCCATGGTCTGGCCAGGGAAAAGAACGGGCTGGTGCTGGTTACCGGTCAGACCGGTTCGGGGAAGTCGACGACCCTGGCGGCCATGCTCGACCTGATCAACAAGGAGCAGAGCTACCACATCATCACCCTCGAGGATCCCATCGAATTCATCCACCCCCGTTCGAAGTGCCTCATTCACCAGCGGCAGATCGGTATCCATGTGGAGAGTTTTTCCCGGGGGCTGCGTGCGGCACTCCGGGAGGACCCCAACGTTATCCTCGTCGGAGAAATGCGGGACCTGGAGACGATTCACCTGGCTTTGACCGCAGCAGAGACAGGTATGCTGGTGCTCGGCACCCTGCACACATCGAGCGCCGCCAAGACAGTGGACAGGATCATCGATGCCTTTCCGGCCAACCAGCAGGCCCAGATCAGGACCATGCTCAGCGAGTCCCTGCGCGGGGTCGTGGCTCAGCAGCTCTTGCGGCGCAAGGACGGTGCGGGCCGGGTGGCGGCCGTGGAAGTGCTCATTTCCAATCAGGCGGTCAAAAATCTCATCCGCGAGGGCAAATCCTACCAGATCTCCTCTGTGCTGCAGACCGGGCGGTCAGAGGGGATGGTGACCATGCAGGACTCCATCCGCAAGCTCATGGAAGCCGGGTTGGCCGAAGGGGTCGAGTCCATGTCGAAGCGGGAGCAGCACGAGGGCGGGAAGTAGTTGCCCATGCGGGACACCCAGGCCATGAAAAACAGCCTGCTCCAGCAGGCGGGCATAAGCGAGGAATGCTATTCCCAGGCCGAGGATTATGCCCTGACCCGCGGCATCTCTCTCGAGGACGCCTTGCTGTTCCTGGAATTCGTGGATTTCGAGGGGCTTGGCCGCTGCCTGGCCACGTTCTACGGCAAGCCCTACTTTCCCCTGCTGGTGAAGCCACCTTCAAGGAAAGCCCTGGCCCTGGTTCCGCTTGATGCAGCCGAAAGGCTCCAGGTCTTTCCCGTCGGTCTGGACGCAAAACAGCAGCTGGTGGTTTTTTCCGTCAGCGATCCCGAAGCACCCGGGCTCGAGGAAGAGCTTGGCGTGCTGGTCCCCGGCCGGTTTCGCCCGACACTGGCCGTGGCCGCGGCCGCTGAGATACGGCAGGCCATTGACGTACACTACAGGGGGAATCCTTACGCCAGGCCGACCAGAATCCAGGTTCCCGAGGATTTCACCATCCTTCCTGCCCAGGATGGAGACGGGGATGTTTTTCCACCGGGAGCGGGAGAAGCCGGCCCCGACCTGGCCATCGTGCTGCTGGAGCCTGATCCGAAGAGAGCCAGCGCAATCCGGACCCTGCTGCTCGCTGAAGGCTGCAGCAAGGTTTCCTGGGCCCTGTCGCCCCTGGAGGCGTCCAAGGCACTTCGGGCCATGGAGGCAGACCTGCTGCTGGTCAACGGGGCTGTTTTTCGACCCCGGGGTGAGTGGCTTCAGGCCATGGAGGGCATGTCACCCTCACAGCACATCTCCTTTTACGATGTGGGCCCGTTGCTGCTCGGACAGGAGCATCCCTATCAGCGGATGGGACGGGCCCTGATCGAAATGACGGCCTGCCTGGTGCGACGCATCCTGCGGGACGACCTTGCGGAGCTGCGCGATACATTTGACAGGGTCAAGCTCTGCAAGCTCCTGGCAGTTCGCCTGGGTCTGCCCAGGCGTCAGGTCGATGCCGCGGTTTTGGCGGCCTGGCTGTCCTCCCCGCGACTGTCCGAAGAGATTGCCGGGCAGGTCGACACCCCCTATGGGCTGCAGGAGATTCTCAGTCCGCCCGAGGCTGTGGATTCCGGGTTGCGCGTCGAGGCGACGCTCCTGGAACTGGTCAGGCGCTACCAGGAGTTGGTCTCTGGTTCCGGCAAGGCCCGGGGCGGAACGGCCTGGGTGAGGAAAGAGCTCCGGAAGAAGCTGCCTCGTGGGGCCGGGGATGCCATGGTCGAGACCCTGCTCCGGATCGTGCGGGAGGAAGAGTTTCTGGACCGGCTGGGCCAGCAGTCGCCCAAAATCCTGATTGTCGATCCCGAAATTTCCGAGCGTTCCCCCTTGGCGTTGCGGCTTGGCAACGAGGGCTGGCAGGTGGTGACGGCCACAAGCGCGCACCAGGCTTTTCAGGCCTGCTCGGGAGAGGGGGCGGACCTCGTCCTGACGGAGCTCGAACTTGGTGAGCCCGACGGGCTGGAACTGTGTCGGCTGCTCAAGTCGCACCGGGAGTCGGCAGCTGTACCGATCGTTTTTCTGACCTCCGGGGAGGGTCAGCGCCTGCATGCGGAGTGCCTGGAGGCCGGGGCTGACGACTTCATGAACAAGCCGCCCGACATGGATGTCCTGTGTCTGAAGATCAAGCGCCTGCTCAGCTACAGGCAGAACAGGGAACCCTCCAGGGGGGTGCGGGGGTCGCTTCGCGAGCTGAGCACTGGGGATTTCCTGCAAAGCCTCTCTGCCGGCGAAAAGAGCGTGGAGGTCCAGATCAGAAGGGATGGGGAGCAGGCCCGCATCTTCATGCGGTCGGGACGTGTCGTGCACTGCGAATGCGGCGTTCTCGGCGGGGAGGAGGCCTTCTACAGCGTCGTCCGCTGGGAGGAGGGAGAGTTCGAGATCCTGCCCTGCAGCCGGTTCCCCGAGCAGAGCATACATGCCCCGCTGGAGTCGCTGCTCATCGAGGGATTTCGCCGGGTGGACGAGGCCCTGGCCCGGGAGAAGGGGGAGGAGTGATGGAACTCAAGACATTCAAGCGCCGGGTCGCGGTCCTGCTGCGGGATGGAGTGCGTCTGGAGGGCAGCTTCTTCGTGGCTGCAACCTCACCCTTCCACGACGGCCCCCAGTCCCTGGCCGAGCTGCTGAACAGCGAGAGGCGGTTCCTGCCCCTGGAGCTGGATTCGGGCGAGGTCATCCTTCTGAGCAGAAACGGACTGTCGCGGGTCAGCTGTCACGCCGAAGAAAACCAGAGCCAGAACCTTTCCGGGCCGCGTCTGACCGCGGAAGTCCATTTCCAGGGAGGGGAGACGCTGCAGGGGACCGTCCTGCAGGACCTCTCCGAGGACTACCCGCGCCTGTCCGACTGTCTGAACCTGGGCCCTCAGTTCTTTCTTCTTGAAGAGGACGGCAGGTGCCACCTGGTCAACAGCGAAGCTGCGCTCTGGATCGGCACCGGCTGGGGAAAGCCGCCAGGGACTAGCCCGCCCCTTTCAAGCCCGTGACTTTCGGGTCGCCGCCTGCTGCACGGGTAAGCTCGCAGAGGATTTTCCCCCTGTTCAGAGCGTAGCTGTCGATCAGCCAGCCCAGTGTCTCGAAGAGGTGCTCGCAGAGGATGCACCTGCCTGCGCGGCTGTCGTATGAGGCAAAAACGGCCTGTGTTCCCGGGAAGGAATGCACGATTTCCAGAATGGTCATCTCGGGACGGATCGTCTGTTTACCGGGCATCGATCAAGGGGGCCTTTCCCCGTGACAGGAGCTGCTGCAGGGCCTCGGGTATGTGGGCCACGACCTCTCTGACCTGGGTCGCCGGCGTGGGCCTGGCCAGCAGTCCGGCTTCGCGGTTGACAAGCGCGGCAATACGGCAGGCCCCGACCACGTCCATACCCGAGTCCAGCAGAGAACCGACGAGGCCGGTCACGGTGTCCCCCGTCCCCCCCATGGCTTCCAGGGCGGGGAGGCTGGGGCTGTGGACCTCGGCCTGAATGCCTTTGCTGTTGGCGACGATGTCGCGGCTCCCTTTGACCAGGAGGTTTCTGGCCGCGTTGTGGTGCAGATAGGCGCGGCGAATGAGGTCGGGAGCCTTGTTCTCCTCGTGCAGAATGAACCCGCGGGTGTAGAACGGGTGGGGCGCTGTCTCGTCGGCCAGGAAGGCCAGCTCGCCCACGTCGGGCGTGAAGAGGTCGTACTCCGGAGCCTGCCCGCTCATCTTGGCTGCATACATGAACCCTGCGTCAGCCACGAGCAGGGGCCTGACCGGCATGTCCTGCACCGCGAACAAAACCTTGTTGTGCCAGTCCACGTCCGGCTGGAGGTAATGAAAGAGGAGCACGTCGCACGCGAGGTGCTGCAGGTGCTCGGCCAGGTAGGCGTAGAGGCGGCGGCTTCCGTGGCCGAGTCCGATGTCCCCGGCCAGGAACGCCCGAGGCGGGGGAATGCCCAGAGTGTCGGACGTCTGGAGCGCCGAAGCCAGAAGGGCCGGAGTTCCGCGGCAGACCTCGATCCGGTGACCTGCGATGGAGAGCATCCCCCGGTCCATGGAAACCACACCCTGGACCATGGGGAAGTCGGGATCGGGAACCGTGCCCACTACCGCGAGCATTGTCTCTGCATCTCTTCGTAGGCCAGCTGCAGGGCATAGCCGCACAGG
>CAZQOG010000069.1:0-13583 GCA_964594925.1 uncultured Desulfohalobiaceae bacterium | reverse complement strand
GACGCCTTCACCTTCATCGGCGACGGCACCATGGCCCAGGGCTACCTGCCGCGCAACGGCGGCTGTGACAGGTGCACCGCCCTCCCCGTCCCAGAGGAGGAAGAGTTTCGTGTGGGTCTTATTCTCTGAGTAGGCTGGATAGCCTTCTCACAAATACGTCCATGTGAAAAAAAGGGAAGCCTCGTTGGCTTCCCTTTTTTCTTATTTTCTCCAACGAAACAGGCCTTGCCGCTTTGAACCCTTGATTGCCGGCACTTCCCTATCCATGCCATCACCTGCTGCTGTCCTATGTGAAGGACGCTCTTTCGCTCCTGAAACGATTCCGGCATAAGTCAGCATGCGCTGCTTGTCATGCCGGGGCCAATGCCCTACGATGCGCCCCAGTGCATTGAAATCGTGGAACAACTTCCAGGGTTTGTCTGCTCCGTGAAATCGTGCTTCGGTCCAAGGCCATGTGAGGGAAAACTGAATCGCATCTTTGGGGGGAACGGATGAAATTGAAAAGAAGGGTTACCTTTGTATTTTTCGCCATACTGGTGCTGACCGCATCAACGTCCTTTGGTCAGGTCTGCAGCTTCGACTGCAAGAATGCCTCTGGGATTCGCATTTACCAAGGGTCTTGCAGCGAAGATCAATATCAGTCTTTTATTTCTCCCCACGATTATGAGCTTGGCGGTGGATATTGCGGTTGTAGGTTATTCCTTGAACGGGATGTAGATCAGGTCGTTATTGCCCGGAAAGATGATTTCAGACTTTTTTCTACTTGCTTCAACAGGTTCACCTATGAGCTGTGCGCCTGCGACGATCTGGACGCCTTGAACGACCAGAACGCCAGCTACCGCATCCAGGCCAAGATTCTGACACCCGGAGTATATTGGGGCAATGACAACATAATTCCTGATCTATTTACTGAAGTCATAACTGACGAAGGGCAAGCTCCCGGAGAAGGATATGTAACAATCTTTAACTATGAGTCTGCAGAGCGTGTATGTGAAAGGCCGGAATTAGTATATAGAGCCCCCTTGGGATCATTTGTAGATTACCATCGGCTTGCCTGGGCCGAGTGCGCATTCGACGAGACCACGCTTGGTGCCGAGGCCCTGATCGATGACCCCTGGGACGCAGCGGAAAGATTCTGCGATGAATGCCTGCCCCCCCTGGCCAACACCATCCGGACCACGAATGCGACTTTTGAAGATTTCTTCGGAACTGGTGGCAACACCATCATGACGGTCGACCTGCCTTTCTTCTACGTCAACCCCAACGAGGTCGCCCTCGACACCGAGATCCAGGTCGAGGTGTGCATCCTCAAGGTCGGCGACGAAGGCGGCCTGAACTGCGACCAGTGCGACACCCCGCTGTGCTGCTGCACCAAGACCATCGCCATCTACGGGTGTGAGCCCGACGAGTGCTCGGTGTGCTTCCCCTACGTGACCGCCATTGACGACCCCTCCTTCTTCGTGGGTCTGGCCATCACCAACTACGGCGATGCGGACGGCCCGGCACAGATCACCTTCACTGCCGGCGGCACCACCGCGACCATCGAGCGCACCGTGCCCGCGGGCTCGGTCGACGCCTTCCTGCTCGGCGACCTGTCCGCCTCCCTGGCGGCCATGGGCCTGGACACCTCCGCACGCGGCTTTGTCCAGGTGGACATGGACTTTGCCGGCGACGCCTTCACCTTCATCGGCGACGGCACCATGGCCCAGGGCTACCTGCCGCGCAGCGGCGGCTGTGACAGGTGCACCGCTTCTCCAGAGGAGGAGGAGAGATGGGTACCTGTTTCGAATGAAGATCAGCCCTGATAGCCATTTCATAGATCACCCAAAGCAAGAGGGAAGCTCATCTGAGCTTCCCTCTTTTACTTCCTGTTTCCAACACACCCCTTGAGATCACGCCTCCTTGAACACCTGACAAAATTCGGGTTCATCCTGTTCGAGGACATCTTTAAAAATTTCCGGTTTCGGAAAGAGGGCGTGGGTATTCATGACCAGCCAGAATGGAAGTGCGTCGCGTCCCTCTCTCACACATGGTCCATTTCTGTATCGGTCGCTCTTGCTCTCGCGAACCCGCCACTGAACCGCTCCAACCGGGATGTCCGCCCCGGCTCCTGCTGCGTTCAAGGGACCATCCCATGTCATTGCGCATAACAGACACGGATTCGGCTGGGCATGAATGCCCACGCCCTCCCAAATGTGCGCTGTCGAGCTACTCTTGAAAAAACGCAAAATTTATCGGTCGAACACGGACGAAAAAGTCTGTAGGATATGTATGTTGGAAGCCTGCGGTGGACCGGATGCCCCAAAGGCCGGAGGTTTGATACGAGCGGTCTGACTGTTCAAAACAGGCAGGGAGCAACAACAATGGAAAACGCGTTCTGGACAGCGCTTGGAGCCAGCTCGTTGGCCTCGGTGGTCACCGCAGCCGGGATTTTCACCATCCGCCATTTTGCCGACTGGGGCAGGAAGTACAGCATCTACTTCGTGTGCTTTGCCGCGGGCGTGCTCATTGCCGTCTCCTTCCTGCACATCATCCCCAAGTCCCTGGAGATGACCCCCCACGCCCCGGCGTTCCTGCTGCTCGGGTTCATGGCCCTGCACCTCTTCAACCGGTTCGCCTCCATCTTCGTGTGCGAGCAGGGTGATGAAAGCTCCGAATGCGGACCGTGGCTGATCCCCATGCTCGGGATCGGGCTGCACTCCTTCATCGACGGCTTTGTCTACTCCATCACCTTCAGCGTGGGCATCTTCACCGGAGCCCTGGCCGCCACCGGCATGGTGCTGCACGAGTTCCCCGAAGGGATCATCACCTATATGCTGCTGGTGCGGGGAGGCTGCAGGGAGAAGGCCGCCCTTGTCCTGGCACTTGTGGCCGCCTCCATTTCCACCCCCCTGGGCATGCTCGTCTCCTACCCCTTCGTGAGCCGCACCGACCAGCCCCTGCTCGGCACCCTGCTGGCGCTGTCTGCAGGGGCCCTGGCCTATGTCGGGGCCACCCACCTGCTGCCCCAGGCCGAAAAGGAGCAACCGCGGCACGGCCTGCTCGCCCTTGGCGCGGGCATCCTGGTGGCGGTGCTCATCGTGCTCTCCAAGTAAGACACCCGGCACGGCCCCCTTCTGGCTGCTCCTGCATCCCTCGCAACCGGTGGCTGAGGCCCTGGCCCCCTTGGCATGGTGCTACCTTTTTATAAATAGTATCTGATTTATTGACCTTTCAGTCAGTTTTGTATACACGCCTGTCATCCCGAACTTTTTCCAACCCAAGGAGCGGACTCATGACGTCTCAAATTTCTGAGGAACGCATCCGGGATTGCACCAGTTTCCATGGGCACAGCTGCCCCGGGCTGGCCATCGGGATCCGGGCGGCCGAGCTGGCCCTGCGCGAGCTGGACAACCCCAAAGACTCTGAAATCGTGGCCGTCGTGGAGACAGACATGTGCGGGGTGGACGCAATACAGTTCCTGACCGGGGCCACCCTGGGCAAGGGCAATCTCATCCATCGCGACTACGGCAAGATGGCCTTCTCCTTCTTCCGCCGGGACACCGGGCAGGGCTTCCGCGCGGTGTTGCGCCCGGAGGCGCGGGGAGACGGCGATGGACAGTCCGCCGACCTGATGCGCAAGGTCTCGGAGGGAACGGCAACTGACGAGGACAAAGAGCAGCTCTCCCGTGTCCGCGGCCGGATGCAGGAGCGCTTCATGAGCCTTCCCTTGAGGGAAATGTTTACGGTCACGTCCCTGGAAGGAGGCCCCCCCAGGCCGCCCAAAATCCTGGAGAGCCTGGCCTGCGCCACCTGTGGGGAACAGGCGATGGAGTCGCGCACCCGCCGATGCAACGGCCAGATCCTGTGCATCCCCTGCTTTCAACAGGTGGAGCAGAAGATCTAGCGCCGCAGACAATGCGAACCTGTCGCGCACAATGGCCAGAATTCCCGGAAGCGCTTCCGACCTGAAACCTGAGACTTGAGGGGAGCTGCCGTGAAACGTCTTGCCCTGTTTGCACTTTGCCAGCTGTTGTTCGCATCAACAGCCCTCGGAGGGGAACGTCCGCCCGAGGCCACAGCCACCACCCAGCGAATGGACGAGATCGTGGTTTCCGCCACCCGCACGGAAATCCCGGTGTTTGACGCTTCCCAGAGCGTCACGGTGCTCTCCAGCCAAGAGATCATGGCCTCGCCCTTCGACAGGTTGGAGGACATTGTGCGCAGCGTGCCCGGCATGTACAACTTTCGGCATTACGGCCTGCAAACCAACGGCATCGTCAGCCCCTTGAGCATGCGGGGCGTCGGCAAAAACCGGGTTTTGATCCTGGTGGACGGGGTGCCCCAGAACGACAACTTCAGCAACTCCATCTCCTGGGTGGCCTGGGGTCACATCCCCAAGGAAACCATCGAGCGCATCGAAATCGTGCGAGGACCAACCTCGGCGCTTTACGGCTCAGAGGGCCTGGGGGGTGTGATCCACATCATCACCAAAAAGCCTGGGGACGAACGCCGCACCTCGATCCGCGGCAAGGTCGGCACGGCAGACACCTATGGAGGCCTGGGCTTTCACAGCCAGAAGGTCAAGGATTTCGGATTCATGCTCGCCGGGGGGTATGAAGAGAGCGACGGCTGGCACATGGTGGAGGAACGGCAACCTTACGAAATCAAACGCTACCGCGAGGTCGGCAAGGGGCTCGGCAAGGTCACCTACGACCTGACCCCCAACTCCGACATGAGCCTGGCCGCCCTGCTCTATGACCATGAAACCGGGAAAGGAAGGGAATTTTTCTACGACGAACTGACCCTCAACCAGTATTGGTTGAATTACTCCCACAAAGGGGAGGCCTTCGACCTGAAGGGGCTGATCTATCTGAACCAGGCCGACAAGATCGCCTTCCAGGACACGGCCAAGGACAATTTCACCTCGCTCTTCCGTAAGGAGAAGTTCGACGGCACCTACAGCTGGGGCGCCGATCTGCAGGGGACGATCCTGCGCTTAGAACCCGTGCAGCTCACCCTGGGGGGGAGCTACAAGGAAGCCAACCTGGAGTACAACGAGGATTTCCCGGGAAGCCCCCGCGATGCCGGCGCAGAGGGCCGGCAGCGCTTCGTGTCCCCGTTTGCCAGCCTCGATTTCCGCTTTCTCGAGGATCGGCTGATGCTCAACCTGGGGGCTCGCTACGACTGGATTGAAACCTCGGACGGGGCCAATTTCGACACCCAGGCCAGCGCCGGAAGACCAGCCTTTGAAAACACTTTCGACACCGAAACCGAGCAAAGCTTTTCGCCCAAGATCGGCATGGCCTGGCATCCGGACGGCAAAACCACCTTGCGGGCCTCGGGCGGGAAAGGCTTTCGGGCCCCAAGCCTGTTCGAGCTCTACAAAGTCCAGGTGCGGGGCGGGGGCACATTCTACCGCGAGGCCAACCCCGAGCTGGAGCCCGAAGAAATCTGGTCCTACGATGTGGGGGCGGAGCGGTTCCTGCGCGACGACCTCTGGGCCCGGCTGACCTTTTACCAATCCTTTGCCGAGGATTACATCGGGGACCGTTTTCTGCGCGCGGTGCCTTTTTCCGGCGGTACCAAGATCCGTAACGAGTACATGCTCGACAACATCAGCAAGGTGGATATCTACGGCATCGAGGCGGAACTCGAGTGGTACCCCGTGAGCGAGCTGACCCTCTTCGCCAACTACACCTACAACATCTCCAAAATCGACGAGGATGACAACAACGCGGACCTGGAGGGCAACTACCTGCCCAACGACCCCCGCCATCAGACCCATTTCGGCTTCCGGTACCTGAACCCGAAAATCGTCAACCTCGAGGTGACCGCCAACTACTACGCCGACATTTACTTCGACAACGAAAACACCCTCAAGGAAAGCGGCTACTTCACCCTGGACGCCTCAGTCTCGCGACGGTTTTTCGATCGGTGGACGGCCTACCTGAACGTGGAAAACCTCCTTGACGAGGAATATCCTGTCTTTCGTCGCCGCGGTCAAACCGATACCATCGCACCGGGGCTGATCGTTTCCGGCGGGCTGAAGGTCGAATTTTGAGGAAAAAGGCTCCTGGCAATGGCATTTGTAATAATGAGAAGCCCCCCTCAGTCGTTTGGTTTCGTGCCCCGGAGGTGCTTTTTGAAGGCGTGCCGCTTGCCGGCTGCCGGGTCGGGATGGGAAAAGACACGCCCATGTGTCAAACCGACCCCGAAGGCGTTGCGCAGGTCGAGCTCACCGAACCGGCCTTGCAGGTTATTCTGGCCATTCACAAGACGCAGGTTGAGGACCGGGCGGATATCGATTACCAGCAGGTCCTCTGCAAAGCTTAGTACACGCTCCATTCTCTGAGGAAAATGAACAGATGCCCGTGTGGAAAATACGACAGCGTTATGAGCATGGCTGCGGCTCTGCCGCCGTGCCACGAGATCGTGGGAAGCGCTTGAAGAGAACAGATGTGCCGGGGGCCGGAAGGCATGACTTCCGCCCGAGGCTGTGGGCCGCCCTGATGGTGGCGGTGGCTTCGATGCTTTGGCCGGGCACGGGGTTTGGGTCGCAAGAACGGAGGATCACCGATGCGGCCGGACGTACGGTGACCGTTCCCCAAACAGTGGAGCGGGTCATCTGCTCCGGTCCCGGTTGCCTGCGGCTGCTGACCTACCTCCAGGCCCAGGACCGCATCGTGGCCGTGGACAGCATCGAGCTCAGGGGAGCGCCCATTGATGCGCGTCCCTATGCCGTGGCCAATCCGCAGTTCAAGACCTACCCGCTGTTCGGGGAGTTCCGGGGCCGTGACAACCCCGAGCTCATTGCCGGGCTCACCCCCCAGCCCCAGGTCATCTTCAAGACCTTTGCCGGCCGGGGGCATGATCCCGAACTCCTGCAGACCAAGACAGGCATTCCCGTGGTCGTCCTGGAGTACGGCAACCTGACCTACGGACGCGCCCAGCTGAACCACTCCCTGCGCCTCATGGCGGATCTCACTGGGACGGCACGACGCGCCCAAGAGGTCATTGCCTTCTTCGACGCCCTGGAGGCCGACCTGCGCCGGCGCACCGAGAACATCCCGACGGGCAGACGCCCCTCCTGTTATGTCGGCGGTCTCGGCCGCAGCGGGCCACATGGACTACAGTCCACCGAGCCTTCCTTTGCGCCGTTCGCGTTTACCCATGCCCGAAACGTGGCGGCCCCGGAGGCGACACAAAAACCCGTCTCCCACGCCACCGTGGCCAAGGAGCAGATCATCTTCTGGGACCCGGAGGTGATCTTCGTGGATGTCTCCACCCTGCGGCTCGACGCCGGTGCCAGCGCCCTGGATCAGTTGCGCAGCGAACCCGTCTATCAGGGACTTTCCGCCGTGCGCAACGGCGAGGTCTACGGCCTCTTCCCCTACAACTCCTACACCCAGAACTTCGAGGCCGTTTTCGCCAATGCCTATTACGTGGGCAAGGTGCTCTATCCCGAGCGGTTTGCCGATGTCGATCCCATGGACACGGCAGAAGAGATCGCCGTCTTTTTGAACGGCGGGCCGGCCTTTGAAACCCTGAACACCCAGTTCGACGGCCTGGGGTTCAGCCGGTTGCCGGTAAGGTAGCAGCCCCGTGTCCCACTTGAACCACGGCAATGTCCCTGCGGCGTACAATGCCTACGTCGGGCGCAAAACGACCTTCATCCTCGGGCTTGGCCTGACAACACTGGTCCTGCTTCTTGTGGCCGTTTCCCTGGGTCCGGTGCGGGTGCCGCCCCTGGAGGTCCTCAAGATATTGACCGGCCAGGGCGCGGACCCCCGGTTTCAGGCCATCGTCCAGAGCATCCGGCTGCCCCACGCCCTGGCCGCGTTGCTGGCCGGGGCCGGGCTGGCCGCTGCAGGGGCGGCCATGCAGTCCATCCTGCGCAACCCCCTGGGGTCGCCCTTCACACTCGGCCTGAGCCAGGCCGGGGCTTTTGGGGCGGCATTTTCCGTGATGCTCCTGGGAACGGGCACCATGCAGTCCACCCAGGTCGGGGCGATAACCATCGCCAACCCCTTGCTGACCACCCTGTCGGCCTTTACCGCCTGCATGGTCACCTCCCTGGTCATCATCGCCATTGCCCGCACCCGGGGCGCCACCCCCGAGGTCATGGTCCTCAGCGGCGTGGCCCTGGGGTCGCTCTTCTCCGCCGGGACCATGTTCCTGCAGTACTTTGCCGACGATGTGCAGCTGGCGGCCATGGTCTTCTGGACCTTCGGCGACGTGGGCCGCGCAGGGTGGCGGGAAGTCGGGCTGATGGCCGTTGTCGTGGTTGCGGGCCTGGGTTTCTTCCTGCTCAACCGCTGGAACTACAACGCCATCGACGCGGGCGACGAGACCGCCGCGAGCCTGGGAGTCCGGGTGGGGCGGGTCCGGATGCTGGGCATGATCGTGGCCTCGCTGATCACGGCCTTCATCGTCTCCTTCCTGGGCGTGATCGGCTTTGTGGGGCTGATCTGCCCGCACATCGTGCGCCGCATCATCGGCGACGATCACTGCTTTGTCATGCCCGCGGCCTGCCTGACCGGCGCTTTGCTGCTCCTGGCCTCGGACACCGTGGCCCGGCTCGTTCTCGCCCCCCATGTGCTGCCCGTTGCCGTGCTGACCGCCTTTCTGGGCGCGCCCGCCTTCCTTTACCTGCTCCTGCAGAAACCGAGGTCCTGATGCTCGAGGTCCGGGACATACGCATCGGGTACAGAAACGGGGAGTTGGTCCTGCACGACCTGGCCTTCTCCCTTGAGCGCGGGCAGACCCTGGCCATCCTGGGCCCCAACGGCGCCGGCAAGACAACCTTGCTGCGCTGCATCAACGCCATGCTCAAGCCCTGGGGCGGACAGGTGCGCATCGACGAGGCAAACCTCTTCGGCATGAGCGCGGCGGAGATTGCCCGCCGCCTGGGCTATGTGGCCCAGCGCAACGATGCAGGGAGGATGACCACCTTTGACGCGGTGCTCCTGGGGCGCAAGCCCCACCTGGGGTGGAAGGTGTCGCAGAAGGACCTGGACAAGGTGGCCGGGGCCCTGCACCACCTCGGCCTGGAGCACCTGGCCCTGCGCCACATCGATGAACTCAGCGGGGGGGAGCTGCAAAAGGTCTGCATTGCCAGGGCCCTGGTCCAGGAGCCCAAGGTGCTGCTGCTGGACGAGCCGACCAGCAGCCTGGATTTGAAGAACCAGCTGGACATCCTCGACACCATCGCCCGGGTGGTCGCCGAGCACCAGATTGCCTCGGTCATGACCATGCACGACCTGAACCTGGCCTTCCGCTTTGCCGACCGATTCCTGTTCCTCAAGCAGGGCAGGGTCTTTGCCGACGGTCGACAGGACCAGCTCGATGCGGATATGGTCTCCGACGTCTATGGCGTGCCGGTCGATCTCGTGCGGCACAACGGCCAGATGATCGTCGTCCCCAGGCACAGGAAGACCTTTTCGATCTGAGGAAAATCCTTGCCTTTTCAAAGGCCGGGAACCCCGCCATGAAGCTCCTGCTGACCATCACCGTTTCCCTGGCAGTCCACGCCACCCTGCTGGCCCTGCCCTACAACGGGGAGCAGGAGACTGCCCCACCTGCCGAGGCCCTGCAGGTCCGGACCATGGTCTTCCGTGAGCAGGCCCGGGCCGTGCACAGACCCGTGCTCAGCCCCATGCCCCAGCCCGGGGCCATGGCGCCGCTCCCGGAACAACACCCCCTGCCCGAAAGGAAAGAGTTCGCCGTGGATCAGCCACGGTTCGTGCTTCCGGCCAGGCTGCAGAAGCGCGGGGCCGTGGTCCGGCAGACACTTGATGCCACCCTGGCCGATCTCCCGCAGAAGCCGGCCGTCCAGTCGCCCCCATCCCAACCGGTGCGGGAACAGACCAGTGCACCACCGGGGGACTTTTCGACAGAGCCCCATACCGGTCACGTAACAGACAATGGGCCAGTGCAGCGGGACTTCGGCGATCAGGGCGGACCTGCCTTTGACACCCGCGTCCTTCCCGAGTACCCGCACTCGGCTCGCAGGACGGGCAGGGAAGGCACCGTGCTCCTGTCTCTGCACATCGATGCCCGCGGGGTACTGACCCGGGCCACGGTGGTGCAGAGCGCCGGACGAGACCTGGACCGGGCCGCGCTCCGTGCGGTGCGCGCATCCACCTTCACCCCCGCCCGTCGGCACGGACGGGCCGTGGCCAGCACAGCCACCCTGCCCATCCGTTTTGAACTGAGAGGACCCTGAAAGGAGTCACCCGATGCTCGATCTCTTTTTCAAGGGGGGGCCGCTGATGTGGCCCATCCTGGCCTGCTCGGTCACGGCCCTGGCCGTCACCCTGCACAAGGGACTGCAGTACACCCTGGTCTTCCGCCAGCTTCGAGGCCGGGCCGGGGAGATCCAAAAGCGGCGGCCCTGGTTCCTGGTCCCCCTGCTCAAGGCACTTGAAGACGAGGCGGACGAAAGGGAGCTGTCCCTGATCGGCACCCGCCAGGTGCGCAGGCTGGAGCGCGGCCTGGGCCTTTTGTCCCTGATCACGGTCATCAGCCCCATCCTGGGACTGACCGGCACGGTCACCGGCATGATCGCCACCTTCCAGGTCATCGGCGCCGGAACGGGCGGGGTGGACCCCGGCCTGCTGGCCACGGGCATCTGGGAGGCCCTGATCACCACCGCGGCCGGCCTGCTGGTGGCCGTGCCCGCCCACGTGGCCTCCCACATCCTGGACGAGCGGCTGGGCGAGATCGCCCTGTCCCTGCAGGAGGTGGTCCTGTCGCTGCGAAACAGAGGCAGCGATGCAGTTTGAGCCCCGCACCCGCCGTCACAGCCACATGGCCATCGCCCCGCTGGTGGACGTGGTCTTCCTGCTGCTGCTCTTCTTCGTGCTCACCTTCCACATCGTTCCCGAGCAGGCCATGCAGATCGACCTGCCCCGGTCCACCACGGCCGACCAGCGACCAGAGCAGGGAGTGGTGGTCACGGTCACTGCAGCGGCTGAGGTCCGTGTCGACGGCGAGGCTGCGGGACTGGAGCAGCTGGGCAGGGTGCTGGCCCGGCGCAGGGCCGAGGATCCCGAGCAGCCGGTGCGGATCGAGGCGGACCGGGCCGTTGACGTGGGACTCCTGGTCCGGGTCATGGACCGGGTGCGGGAAGCGGGATTTTCCTCCTTCAGCCTGGTCACGCAGCAGGAGTAAGGAAAGTCCATTGGGAAACGCCTCTCTTGCAGGTACTCCCGATCTTCCTGACAAGCGAATCCCCTCCTTCGCGACCATGCCCCCTGACTGCACCTGCCACACTCCTGTCCCGACGTGTTGACTTTGCCCTGGTACCAGGGTTTAACCAGGTGGCACCATGGTTTTGACTGCATTTCAGGACCATGAACCCAGGGCGTCACAGCTGCATCGAATGCCACTGACAATGAGGAGGAGGGTCGACATGAAGAAGTGTCTTTTGCTTTTCACAGCCTGCGTTTTT
Organism: uncultured Desulfohalobiaceae bacterium; assembly: GCA_964594925.1. GTDB lineage: Bacteria > Desulfobacterota > Desulfovibrionia > Desulfovibrionales > CAZUBS01 > CAZUBS01. The sequence goes on along the minus strand of CAZQOG010000069.1, from coordinate 2,149 downwards.
CTCTTTGCCGCTTCACCACTCCAAACGGCTGCGGCTGCGGACGAACCACACTGGCTGTGGGTTCCCTACGCCGTGAACCAGGATGGATACTGGACCGGCCTGCATATTGTGGCTGAGTACTTCGACGAAGATCTGACCATGGACGTTTCAGGACCATCGAGCTGGACAGGATCTTATGCGGTCCCCCTCAACAGCAGGGCGCGCTGGACCGGGTTTCCTCAGAACCTGCTCAGCAACCCCGCTCAGTTCCAGTCCTCAAGTCTTTTGATCTTCAAATCCGTCAGAGGCCCTTTCACAGTGACCCAGTTTGTTGGGCACAGGGACGGTGGGTTCGGCTTCCAGACCTATCACTCCGCACCCGGGACAGACCTGGAAAGCGGCTGGCCGCACAAGTAACCCACTGTTAGAATGTGGTTTTTGTTCCAAGCGGTTTGTTCGCTGCCACAGACCCGCGCGCATTCCAAGGAAATCACAGCTGTGACGCCCGATTTCCTAAAACAAGCGCGCACCTGGCATGCCAAATACCTTGCGGGACATCACTCCGTCCCTGTCTTTTGAGGTTTGCCCCGGCGTGAAGGAGTTTTCTTTCCTCACAGAACCGAGAGGCGGCTTCTGCTGCTCAGGTCACCCGATGGCCGTCTGCTCGTGACATAAAAGATGGATCTCCCGGTCTCGCAAACACAGTCCCTCTTCATTTTTGACATTTGCCGCCTTCCCTCCCACAATACCCGAGCATGCAGCAAATTTTTCAAAGGAGTGAAGCTATGAACGGTGAACTGTGGAACATCTTCCTTGCCTGGCTTGCCACGAACGGGCTGCAGATCCTGATAATCCTGGCGTTGGCCTACTTCGGCCTCCGTGTCGTCCGGTCGGCCATTGCGCGCTCCTACCGCAGGTATGGCAGGGACAAGGATGAGGAACAGCAGAAGCGGCTGGACACGCTTGCGGCCGTGTCCCTCATGGTCGCGACCGTGATCGTGCTCGCCGTGGCCTTGATGGTCGTCCTGGGAGAGCTGGGCGTGTCCATGGGGCCGATCCTGGCCGGTGCAGGCGTGCTCGGTCTGGCCGTGGGATTTGGCGCCCAGCACCTGGTCCAGGACGTGATCAACGGCTTTTTCCTGCTCCTGGACGACCAGATCCGGGTGGGTGACGTGGTCACCATCGGCGACAAGGGCGGCCTGGTGGAACGGGTCACCCTGCGGCTCACCGTGCTCCGCGACCTGGCCGGAAACGTCCATTTCATCAGGAACGGAAAGATCGAGATCGTGACCAACATGACCAAGGAGTTCTCACGCTATGTCTTCGATGTCGGGGTGGCCTACCGTGAAAATGTGGACGAGGTCATCGAGGTCATCAAGGAAGTTGATGCGGATATGCGAGGCGACGAGGAGTACGGGCCGAGCATCCTCGAGCCCATAGAAATCCTGGGGCTGGACCGGTTCGACGATTCAGCCGTGGTGGTGCGGGCCCGGACCAAGACAAAGCCCAGCAAGCAGTGGGCCGTGGGCCGCGAGTTCAACCGGCGCCTGAAGAAGCGCTTCGACGAGCTGGACATCGAGATCCCCTTCCCCCACCAGACCATCTACTTCGGGGTGGACAAGCATGGCCAGGCACCGCCACTCAGGATGGTCACGCAGGAAGAGCAGTGAGTGGCCGCGGGGTTGCGCAACTGTCTGACACGGTGAGGAACTGATGGTGCCCAAGCACTCGAAAAGGGATTTCGACGTCATCATCGTGGGCGGGGGCCCTGCCGGGCTGTTCGCTGCCTGGCACCTGTCCGCCCACTCCACTCTCTCGGTGCTGGTGGTGGACAAGGGCCGCCAGCCCCTCAACCGGCGCTGCCCCATCGGCCGGGGCGAGGAGTGCCTCAAGTGCCGGCCGTGCAACATCCTGGCCGGGCTTGGCGGCGCCGGGCTCTTCTCCGACGGCAAGCTCAACTTCATCCCGGTGCTGGGCAAGACCGACCTGACCCAGTTCATGCCTCTTGGCGAGGCCCAGGAGCTGATCCAGGAGACCGAGTCCGTGTTCAACCATTACGGCATGGACGGCCCTGTCTTCCCCACGGACATGGACACGGCCCGGGAGATCCGCAAGAACGCCCTGCGCTACGGCGTGGACCTGCTCATCATCCGCCAGAAGCACCTGGGCA
>CAZQOG010000068.1:0-13832 GCA_964594925.1 uncultured Desulfohalobiaceae bacterium | reverse complement strand
CGGCACGGCGGCCGAGGTGACCCCTGTCAGGGAGGTGGACCGCCGCACCATCGGGAGCGGGGGTGCCGGCCCGGTGACCGCGCTGCTGCAGCAGGAGTACTTCAAGGTGGTCAAGGGCGAGAACCTCAAGTACGCGGGCTGGCTGCACCAGTTCGAGATCTAGGGCGGCGTGCACCAGTGAAGCAGTGGCCGGGCAGGCCTGAACCGCCGGCTTTGACAGCGTGACCATGAACCAGTCCCACCTGACACTCAAGTACCGCCCCCAGGTCTTTGCCGAGGTCCTGGGCCAGGACGCGGTCTGCCGCATCCTTTCCCGGGCCGCGGCGGAGAGCGCCGTGGCCCCGGCCTATCTTTTCAGCGGCACGCGCGGGGTGGGCAAGACCACCCTGGCCCGCATCCTGGCCAAGGCCATCAACTGCGCCCGCGGACCGGCTGCCGAGCCCTGCAACCGGTGCGACAACTGTCTGCAGATCACCCGGGGCAGCAGCGTGGACGTGGTGGAGATCGACGGGGCCTCCAACACCGGTGTGGAGCATGTGCGGCGGCTCAAGGAGGACGTGGGCTACGCACCCATAGAGTACCGCTACAAGGTCATCATCATCGATGAGGCGCACATGCTCTCCAAGGCCGCCTTCAACGCCCTGCTCAAGACACTGGAGGAGCCGCCCGCCCATGTGGCCTTCATCTTGGCCACCACCGAGGCGCAGCGCTTCCCGGCCACCATTGTGAGCCGCTGCCAGCACTATGTCTTCAAGCGGCTCTCCCAGCAGCAGCTCGAGGAGCACCTGGCAGGGATCCTGGAAAAGGAGGGCGTGTCCTTCGAGCCGGCAGCGGTCACCCTGCTGGCCAGGCGGGGGGCGGGCAGTGTCCGGGACAGCCTGTCCCTCATGTCCCAGGTCATGGCCCTGGGGGCAGACTCCCTGGCCGAGGAAGACGTCCGGCAAGTCCTTGGTCTGACCGGTCACGAGACCCTGTTCGAGCTGTTCGAGGCCCTGTCCTCCAAGGACTGCCGGGCCATCAGCGGGCTCTTGCAAGGCATCCTGGACCAGGGGCTCGACCTGGGGTTCTTCCTGCGCGAGCTGACCATGGCCTGGCGCAACCTGTTCCTGCTGCGCCAGACAGACGGCCAGGGGCTGGACCTGATCCAGGCCAGCGATGCGGATGCCGAGCGCTGGGTGGAATGGTCCCGGCGCTTCCCCCTGGCCCAGGTTCATGCCAGCTGGCAGCTGACCCTGGAGGGGCAGCGCAGGGTGCTGACCAGCGTGGAGCCCGCCCTGGCCCTGGAGCTGCTGCTCCTGAACCTGGCTTTTTTGTCCGATCTGCTGCCGGTGGAGGCCCTCAATCCCGGGGGGACACCTTCCCAGGCCGGGGGCCGGGAGGGTCCAAAAGGCCCGCCTCCTTCCGGTCCGGCGCCGGTGCGTTCCTGCACGGCCGGGCGCGGTGCAAAGAGCGCTGAAGGGCCCGGGACCCCCCATGCGCCGTATCAGTCTCGCCCCGCAGAGCCTGTTTCCCAGGAGTCCGTTCCACAGCAGTGCGGGCGGGACCACACAGCAGATGGTGCAAACTGGCCCGGGTTCGTGCGTTTCTGCGAGGTCAAATGCAGGGAAGCAGGCCGGCCCCTTCCTTTGAAGCAGGTCACGGGGCAGCTGGACGGTGCAGTGCTCAAGCTGGTGTGTACCAGCCGCGTGCAGTGTGAGCGGCTCAAGGAGCGCGAAAAGTTCGACCAGCTGTGCCTGCTGGCGGCGGAGTACTTCGGAAGCGGCCTTTCCGTGGAGGTTGCTGCCGGTGCGGCAACGGCGCGGCCGAATGTGGCGGAGGTCAAGTCCAGGGCCCACGAGCACCCCGTGGTGCAGGAGGCCCGCAAGGTTTTGAACGCCCAGGTGATCGATGTCCGGCCCGTGGACCCGCGGTGAGTCCGGGCAGCATTGCCGCATGGAGGAACGACGATGATGAACGACATGCTGCGACAGGCGCAGCTGATGCAGAAGAAGATTGCCAAGATGCAGGAGGAGCTGGCCCACAGGACCGTTGAGGCGAGTGCCGGCGGCAACATGGTCACGGTCACGGCCAACTGCTCCCAGGAAATACTCTCGGTGACCATCGACCCCTCCGTGGTCGACCCCCAGGACGTGGAGATGCTCCAGGACCTGGTGCTGGCCGCGGTCAACGAGGCCCTCAAGAAGGCCAAGGAGACCATGGAGGCCGAGATGTCCCAGATCACCGGCGGCCTCAAGATCCCGGGTCTGTTCTAGGCCTGCCGTGAACAAGCTTCCGGAGCCGCTGGCCGTGCTGGTGGAGCAGCTTTCCGGGCTGCCGGGCATCGGCCGCAAGTCAGCCCTGCGCATGGCCCTGACCCTGCTCAAGTGGCCGGAGGACACGGCCAGGGGGCTGGGGCAGTCCATCCTCGACCTGCGGGACAGCCTGCGGGTCTGCCGGGTCTGCTTCTGCCTTTCCGACACGGATCCGTGCTCGATATGTGACGATCCCACCCGGTCCGACACCGAGCTCTGCCTGGTCTCGGACTGGGACGCGCTGCTGGTCATGGAGGAGTCGGGGTCCTTCCGGGGCAGGTACCTGGTCCTGGGCGGGCTCCTCTCCCCCCTGGACGGGGTGCAGCCCCAGAACCTGGAGATCGACCGGTTGCGCGACCGGCTCAGCCAGGGCGTGGTCGAGGAGCTGATCCTGGCCCTGGGCACCACCCTGGAGGCCGAGGCAACCGAGTCCTTCCTCAAGAACATGCTGGCGCGGCAGTTCCCGGACATGCGCCTCAGCCGGCTGGCCCAGGGCATCCCCCTGGGCTCCGACCTCAAATACGTCGACCGGGAGACGCTCAAGCAGTCCCTGGTCCACCGCCAACGGCTCTGAGCCCTGGCCGTGTTCTCCTGAACCGTCATGAACCGCTTTGCAACGCTGACCGGGTCCACCGATTCGAAGCAGAAGCAGGACGCCCCTGTGGAGCTCACGGGTGAGGTTCTTTCGGTGGTCTTCTACAACCCGGAGAGCAACTACCAGGTGCTGCGCCTGCGGGCCGACAGCGAGCCGGGGCAGGTCACTGTGGTGGGCAGCCTCGGCCGGGTCACCCCGGGGGAGGAGCTCGACCTGACCGGGGTGTGGAAGGACCACCCCAAGTTCGGGCGCCAGTTTCAGGCCCTGACAGCGGTGCAGCGCATGCCGGCCAGCCTGAACGGCATCAGGCGCTACCTCTCCTCGGGCATGATCAAGGGGGTGGGCCCGGTCATGGCCGACCGCCTGATCCGGGCCTTTGACCGGGAGGTCCTGACCATCCTGGACGAGAATCCGGAAAAGCTCCTCCAGGTGGAGGGGCTGGGACCCAAGAAGCTTGCCACGATCACCGCCTCCTGGCAGGCCCAGCGGGAGATCCGGTCGCTGATGCTCTTCCTGCAGACCCACGAGGTCCCGGTCACCTTTGCCGGGCGGATCTTCCAGCGCTACGGCGCCCAGGCCGTGCACAAGCTCGAGCAGAACCCCTACGACCTGGCCTACGAGATCAGGGGCATCGGGTTTCGCACCGCGGACAGCATGGCCCTCAAGCTCGGGTTCGCGCCCGACTGCCGGGAACGTCTGGAAGCGGCCCTGGTCTACGCCCTGTTCCAGGCCGCGGACCAGGGCCACCTCTTCTATCCCCGCGAGGCCCTGTACGAGAAGGTCGCCCAGCTGGTGGAGATCGAGGACCCCTCCCGGCTGCAGGAGGCCCTGGAGTCCTTGCAGGAGCGCAAACGCGTGGCTGTGGAGCCCTTGCCCGAGCAGGACATCGAGGCTGCGGTTTATTTGCGCCACTTCCACCGCTTCGAAGCGGAGACTGCCTCGCGGCTCCAGGCCCTGGCCGGGCATCCCGTGGCCCTGCCCGACACCAGGCTGGATGCGCTGCTCCGCCGGCTGGAGAAGCAGTCCAGGCTGCGGCTGACCGGGGAGCAGCGTGCTGCCGTGGTCGGGGCCTGCCGGGGCAAGGTGCACGTCATTACCGGAGGGCCGGGCACGGGCAAGACCACCATCACCCGCACCATAGCCCACGGGCTCAGGGAGATGGGGCTGAAGGTCAAGCTGGCCGCGCCCACGGGCCGGGCAGCCAAGCGCCTGGCCGAGGCCACGGGCCTGCACGCCTCCACCCTGCACCGCCTGCTGGGCTCCTCACCGGACGGGACCTTTGCCTACCGGGAGGAGAAGAAGCTCAAGGCCGACGCCCTGCTCGTGGACGAGGCCTCCATGCTGGACTGCCTGCTGTTCGTGCACCTGCTGCGGGCCCTGCCCCTGACCTGCCGGCTGATCCTGGTGGGGGACGTGCACCAGCTCCCCTCGGTGGGGGCCGGGAACGTGCTCGAGGACGTCATCGCCAGCAAGGCCGTGGCCTGCACCGTGCTGACCCAGATCTTCCGCCAGGCCCGGGAGAGCACCATCATTGTCAACGCCCACCGCATCAACCAGGGGCAGCTTCCCGTGGGATCGCCGCGGGAGCCTCCGGGGGCTGATTTCTTCTGGGTCGAGCACGACGACCTGGAGCAGGTGCAGTCCGTGATCCTGAAGCTGGTCTGCGAGCGCATCCCGTCCGTGTACGGCTACAGCGCCCTGCAGGACGTGCAGGTGCTCACGCCCATGCACAGGGGCGAGGTGGGCACGGCCCGGCTCAACGAGCTGCTCCAGGAGCGGCTCAACCCCGGCGGGGAGGTCCTGAAACGCGGGCAGCGGGAGTTCCGGGTGGGGGACCGGGTGCTCCAGGTGCAGAACAACTATGAAAAGGACGTTTTCAACGGCGACCTCGGCTGGGTCGCGAGCATCGATCAGGAGGAGGGCGAGGTCCTGGTGGATTTCGAAGGCAGGCACCTGCTCTACGACCTCTCCGAGATGGACGAGCTGACCCTGGCCTACGCCATCAGCGTGCACAAGTCGCAGGGCAGCGAGTACCCCGTGGTGGTCATGCCGGTGGTCACCCAGCACTACATGCTGCTGCAGCGCAACCTCATCTACACCGGCCTGACCCGGGCCCGGAAGCTGGCCGTGCTGGTCGGCAGCAGGCGGGCCCTGAGCATCGGCATCAGGAACGTCGGCGGCACCCGCCGGTACACCCACCTCAGGTACCGGCTCAGGGAGCTTTTCGCGAACGACACCAGGGAGCCGGCATGAACAGACCACCGTGCATCCTGACCATTGCGGGCTCTGACTCGGGAGGCGGGGCGGGCATCCAGGCGGACCTGAAGACCATGACCGTGCTCGGGGCATACGGCCTGTCCGTGGTCACCGCGCTGACGGCGCAGAACACCAGGGAGGTGGCGGCCATAGACGCGCCGCCCCCGGGGTTCGTGGCCAGGCAGCTGCAGGTGGTGCTGGAAGATTTCCCAGTCGCGGCCTGCAAGACGGGCATGCTCTTTTCCCGGCAGATCATCGCGGCCCTGGCCCCGCTGCTCGAAACGCGCGGCTTTCCCCTGGTGGTGGACCCGGTCTGCATGAGCCAGACCGGCCACCAGCTGCTCCTGGACGACGCTGTGGAGGCCCTGGTGAGCAGGATCATCCCCCTGGCCGACCTGATCACCCCCAACAAGCCCGAGGCAGAGCTGCTCGCGGGGATGCCCATCAGCAGCGAGGAGGACATCGGGCGCTGCCTGGAGAGGCTCCTTAGCCTTGGGCCGGCAGCGGTGCTGCTCAAGGGGGGTCATTTTCAGGGGGAGGAGATGGTGGACTGGCTGGCCCTGCCCGGGCAGGACCCGGTGCGCCTCAGCCACAAACGCATCCCCTCCAGCCACACCCACGGCACGGGGTGCACCCTGTCCGCGGCCATTGCCACCCACCTCGGCCTGGGGCTGCCCCTGGAAGAGGCCATCCGCCGTTCCCAGGACTACCTGGGCCTTGCGCTTCAGACCGGGTATCCCCTGGGGCGGGGAGAAGGCCCGCCCAACCACCTGGCCCCCCTGCAGCGGCTCCGCGGCATTGCCGGGGAGGACGGGTACTGACCAGGCGTTGACAGGCTGTTTGACCAGTGATTAAGTACCCAGTTCGGCTGCGAGAGTGGCGGAACTGGTAGACGCACCAGACTTAGGATCTGGCGGCCTTGTCCGTGGGAGTTCGAGTCTCCCCTCTCGCACCAGCGACGTCACGCGGCCTGGAGACTTCCAGGCTGTTGTTTTTCTATTTTTTAAGCAGGAGCACACTATCATGGAGTACCAGATCGAGGAGCAGACCCCTGTCAAGCGCAAGGTGACCATCCAGGTGCCTGCGGAAGAGGTCGACGCAGCCCTGGCAGCGACCACGGCCATGTACCGCAAGGACTTGCAGATGGCGGGTTTCCGCAAGGGGAAGGTCCCTTCGAGCATTGTGGAGGGCAAGTACAAAAAGGAGGTCACCAGGGAGGCCACCAACGACCTTCTCAACGTGCACATCCACCAGGTTCTCGGCGAGATGGGGGTCCAGCCCCTGGCCAAGATCGATGTGGACGCTGGCGAGCTGAGCAAGGGCGAGGACTTCACCTACTCCTTCAGCTTCGAGGTCGTGCCCGACTTCGACCTGCCGGAGTACCACGGTCTCCAGGCGGAGCAGGAGAAGGTGGAGGTCAGCGAGGCGGACGTGCAGGAGGTCATCGAACGCATCCGGGGCAACCTGGCCGACGTCGTCCTGGTCAAGGACGACAGGGAGCCCGTGGACAAGGACGTGGTCGTGGTCGACTTCCAGGCCTACGACAACGGCGAGCCCCTCGAGGGGGTCAAGGCCGAGAACTTCGAGCTGACCCTGGGGGAAGGGCAGGCCCTGGAGGATTTCGAGGCCCTGGTCAAGGAGCAGAAGCCCGGCAGCACCGGCAAGGGCCGGGTGACCTTTCCGGAGGATTTCATCAACAAAGAGCTGGCCGGCAAGAGCGTTGACATGGAGGTCACCCTCAAGGCCATCAAGGAGCGCAGGCTCCCGGACATCGACGACGAGCTGGCCGTCAAGGCCGGCGGGTTCGAGAACCTGGCCCAGCTGCGGGAGGCCATCGAGAACTCCTACCGGCAGAGCCGTATGGAAGTGGTCAAGTCGGTGGCCCAGAAGAAGCTCCTGGACCACCTTGGAGAGCAGGTGGACATCCCCCTGCCGGAGTCCCTGGTGGAGGATCAGATCGACCGCATGGTGGCCGACCTCAAGGAGAAGCTGGAGCGGCGGGGCAGGAGCCTCGAGTCGCTGGGCAAGACCGGCGAGGAGCTGCGCCAGGAGCACCGCCCCCAGGCCGAGTCCCTGGTCACCTCCCACCTCCTGCTCCTGGCCGTGGCCAAGAAGGAGGAGCTGTCCGTGTCCGAGGCCGAGGTCGACCAGTACCTGTACCAGATGGCCGTGCGCAGCGGGCAGGACTACAAGTCCCTCAAGGAGTACCATGAGCAGAACAACCTCATGTACGCCCTGCGGGACAAGCTCGTGGCAGACAAGGCCATGAACCTGATCTATGACGCGGCCTCGATCACCGAGGTCGAAGCCAGGGATCTGCGTCCGGGAATGGCTTCTTCCTCCGAGCCTACCGAGCCCACGGAAGCCGCGTAAGCAGTGTTGTTTCGACGCCGGGACGGGCTGCCCGCCCCGGAGTGGTATTGGTTTTCGCCAGTCCTGACCACCTGGTCCGTCACGGCTGCAGGCGCTGGCCTGCAGCCGTCTTTCCTGATAAATTACCTGAAACGGGTAACAGAACAGCTCCGGCCCGTCCGATTCCAGTGCTGCCGGAAGGAGAAGCTCATGCCGCACGCCACGATTCCCATTGTCATCGAAACCACCGGCCGGGGAGAGCGGGCTTACGACATCTACTCGCGTTTGTTGCGGGACCGCATCATTCTCCTGGGAACCCCCATCGACGACCACATCTCCAACCTGGTTTGCGCCCAGCTCCTGTTCCTGGAGTCGGAAAACCCGGAGAAGGAGATCAACTTCTACATCAACAGCCCCGGGGGGTCGGTCACGGCCGGGCTGGCCATCTACGACACCATGCAGTACATCTCCGCCCCGGTGGCCACCCTGTGCCTGGGCCAGGCCGCCAGCATGGCCGCCCTGCTCCTGGCAGCCGGGCAGAAGGGCATGCGCTTTGCATTGCCCCACAGCAGGATTCTCATCCACCAGCCCATGGGCGGTTTCCAGGGCCAGGCCACGGACATTGACATTCAGGCCCGGGAAATTATCCGTTTACGTGGAACATTGAACGAAATTTTGTCCCACCACACCGGGGCGGACCTGAAAAAAGTCGAGCAGGACACAGAGCGTGACTACTACATGAGCGCTGTGGAATCCAAGAGCTACGGTCTTGTGGACGAGGTGCTCAGCTCCCGGGCCAAGCTTGACGAGAAACAGCGCGACTAGGTGACACCATGCCCAAAGACAAGACAGTGACCCCGGACCTGTGCTGCTCCTTCTGCGGCAAGACCCAGGAGGGCGTGCAGCGGCTCATAGCCGGACCCGACGTGTACATATGCGACGAGTGCGTGACCCTGTGCAACGAGATCATTGCCCAGGACAACGTGGTCGAAGGCTTCGAGACCGGGAACCTGCTGCCGCCGTCCGAGATCAAGGAGCAGCTCGACGCCTATGTGGTCGGGCAGGAGCAGGCCAAGAAGATCCTGGCCGTGGCCGTGCACAACCACTACAAGCGCGTCTACTACAGCGGCGCCGACAAGGACGACGTGGAGCTGGACAAGAGCAACATCCTGCTGCTTGGCCCCACGGGCTGCGGCAAGACCCTGCTGGCCCAGACCCTGGCCCGGTTGCTCAAGGTCCCCTTTGCCATTGCCGACGCCACCAACCTCACCGAGGCCGGCTACGTGGGGGAGGACGTGGAGAACATTCTGGTCCAGCTGCTGCAGAACGCAGACTACGACATCGAGGCCGCTTCCCGCGGCATCGTCTACGTGGACGAGATCGACAAGATCGCCCGCAAGTCGGACAGCCCGTCCATAACCAGGGACGTGTCCGGCGAAGGCGTGCAGCAGGCCCTGCTCAAGATCATCGAGGGCACCGAGGCCAACATCCCCCCCAAGGGCGGGCGCAAGCACCCCCAACAGGAGTTCATAAAGCTCAACACCCAGAACATCCTGTTCATTCTGGGCGGTGCGTTCATCGGCCTGGAGAACACCATCCAGCAGCGGCTGCAGGGCAGCGCCATGGGCTTCGGGGCCAAGCTCGGCAAGCCCGGGGAGAAGAAGATCGGTGAAACCCTGCAGTTTGTCCATCCCGAGGACCTGATCCGTTTCGGCATGATCCCGGAGTTCGTGGGCAGGATCCCGGTGGTGGCCGCCCTGAACGAGCTGGACGAGGACGATCTGGTGCGCATTCTGAGCGAGCCGCGCAACGCCCTGGTCAAACAGTACCAGAAGCTCTTCGAGATGGACAACATCAGGCTGCGCTTCACCAGCAACGCGCTCCGGTCCATCGCCCACCGGGCCATCGCGCGCCGGACCGGGGCCAGGGGGCTGCGAAACGTCATGGAGTCGATCATGCTGGAGATCATGTACAAGCTGCCTTCCCTGACCGGGGTCAAGGAGTGCGTGATCAACAAGTCCGTGGTGGAGAACGGCCTGGAGCCGCTGGTCTTCTACCGCCAGGAAATCAAGACCGCATGAGTCGCGGTCAGGAAATGAACTCTTACCGGAGAGAGAATGGCCAACGCTGTTGCCTTTCATAAGAACGACGACTCCCTGCTGCTGCCCATGATGCCGCTGCGGGAGGTGGTCATGTTCCCCAAGTCCATCACACCGCTGTTCGTGGGGCGCGAGTCCTCCATCAAGGCCGTGGAGCAGGCCGTGGCCGACTATGGCAAGCGGATCTTCCTGGTGGCCCAGAAGCAGCCCGAGGTCGAGAAGCCGGGGCTGGACGATCTCTACCTCATGGGCACGGTGAGCAAGGTCCTGCAGCTGCTCAGGCTGCCCGACGGTACGGTCAAGGTCCTGTTCGAGGGCCTGCAGCGGGCCAAATGGGAGCCGGTTTCCGAGACCTGGGAGGACGAGGACGTCCCCCTGGCCCGGCTCATGCCCGTGGATGAGAAGGAGTTCACCAGCGAGGAGGCCGTGGCCCTGATGCGGGCGGTGCGGGAGAGCCTGAACAAGTTTGGCAAGGTCAACAAGAAGCTGGCCAGCGAGACCCTGCAGGCGGTCTCCTCCATCGAGCACCCCGGCCGGATGGCGGACGCCATCATGCCGCACCTCAAGGTGGAGTACGAGAAGCGGCAGGAGGTCTTCGAGAACCTGGACCCGATCGCCCGCCTGGAAGAGGTCTACGTCCTGCTCCAGGGCGAGATCGAGATCACGGCCATGGAGCGCCGGATCAAGGAGCGGGTCAAGAGCCAGATGGAGACCAACCAGCGGGACTACTACCTCAACGAGCAGCTCAAGGCCATCCAGAAGGAGATGGGCCGGGAGGGGGAGGAGCCCGAGGCCGACGAGCTCATGAAGGCGCTGGAAGAGAAGGACATGCCCGACGAGGCCCGGGAAAAGACCGCTCGCGAGATAAAGAAGCTGCAGCAGATGCCGCCCTCCTCGGCCGAGTACACCGTGGTCCGGAACTACGTGGACTGGATCCTGGACCTGCCCTGGAACAAGCTCAAGCCCACCGACCTGGACATCAAGCAGGCCCACCGGATCCTGGAGGAGGACCACTACGGCCTGGAAAAGCCCAAGGAGCGCATCCTGGAGTATTTGGCCGTCCAGACCCTGGTCGCCAAGCTGCAGGGCCCGATCCTGTGCCTTGTCGGCCCCCCCGGGGTGGGCAAGACCTCCCTGGCCAAATCCATCGCCCGCTCCACGGATAGGGAGTTCGTGCGCCTCTCCCTGGGCGGGGTCAGGGACGAGGCCGAGATCCGCGGCCACCGCAGGACCTACGTCGGCGCCCTGCCCGGCAAGATCATCCAGTCCCTGAAGCGGGTCAGCCACAACAACCCGGTTTTCTGCCTGGACGAGATCGACAAGATGAGCATGGACTTTAGGGGCGACCCCTCGGCGGCCCTGCTCGAGGTCCTGGACCCGGAGCAGAACATGGCCTTCAACGATCACTACCTGGACCTGGATTACGACCTGTCCAACATCTTCTTCATCACCACGGCCAATACCCTGCACAGCATCCCCCTGCCCCTGCAGGACCGCATGGAGGTGATCAAGCTCCCCGGGTACATGGAAACCGAGAAGATGCACATCGCCCGGCAGTTCCTGGTGCCCAAGCAGCTGAAGCGGCACGGGCTGGACCCGGAGCTGGTGACCATCACGGACGGGGCCATCCTGGAGATCATCCGCCGCTACACCCGGGAGGCGGGGGTGCGCAATCTGGAGCGCGAGCTGGCCTCGGTCTTCCGCAAGGTGGCCAAGAAGCTCGTGGAGGAGGGGGGTGCGGAAAACGCCGTCAGCCTGACCAAGGCCAAGATCGCCTCCTACCTGGGCGTGCCCAAGCACCGTTACGGGGAGCGCGAGGAGCGGTCCCAGGTCGGTGTGGCCACCGGGCTGGCCTGGACCGAGCTTGGCGGGGAGCTGCTGCTGGTCGAGGTGGCGCTCATGCCGGGCAAGGGCAAGGTGGAGATCACCGGAAAGCTGGGCGACGTGATGAACGAGTCCGCCCGGGCTGCGCTGAGCTACGTGCGCTCGCGCTCGGACCTCTTCGGGCTGCGCCCCGACTTCTACAAGGAGATCGACATCCACGTGCACGTGCCCGAGGGGGCTACGCCCAAGGACGGACCGTCCGCCGGCATCACCCTGGCAACCAGCCTGGTTTCGGCCCTGCTCAACGTGCCGGTCAGGAACGACCTGGCCATGACCGGCGAGATCACCCTCAGGGGAAGGGTGCTGCCCATCGGGGGGCTGCGGGAGAAGCTGCTGGCCGCCCACCGCGGCCTCATCTCCACGGTGATCATCCCCAAGGACAACCACAAGGACCTCAAGGAGGTCCCCGAGGCCATCCTCAAGGATCTCAGGGTCATCGAGGCCGACCACATGGACGATGTCCTGGCCCAGGCCCTGGAAAACATCCCCCCGGAGCAGCTCTTCTGCGGCAAGGGGACCTTCCACCCCATTTCCCAGTGTCTGCTCAAGGAAGAGTACCGGCACCACCCCCAATGAGGCTGGAGCGCCCCTGGTTTCGGTCCATGATCATGAGCAGCCCCTTTGGCACAGTCCCGGAGGGGCTGTTTTTCTTTGATCACCCACACCTGCCGTGGCCGGGACATGACCTTTTCCAATAATGGGACCCGCAACAGCGCTGCGCCGTCCAGGCCCGCGGCCGGGCGCTGGATGGCAGGGTTTGCAGGCCTGGTCCTGCTCTCCCTCTGGGTGCATGGGGCAGGGTGGTTCGAGACGTCCGTGCTCGCCCCCCTGGCCGTGTGGACCGCCAGCCTGGCCGGGGTCGTGCTGAACGGGCTGGGCCTGGAGGCCCTGGTTGTTGGCAGCTCCATAGCCATAGGCACCCGCTCCTTTGCCGTGGACAGCTCCTGCACCGGGGTGCTGCCCTTTTTCCTTTTCACGGCCGCGGTGACCACCTCCCCCCGTCCCTGGCAGGCCAGGCTTTCGGGCCTGCTCCTGGGCGGGGCCGTGCTGTTTCTGATCAACCTGCTGCGGGTGGTGCTCATCGTGCTCATGGCTCTCAGGCTCCCGGAAAGCTTCTGGGCCATGCACGTGGTGGCGGGGCAGATTCTGGTCATTGCCGCGGCCCTGGGCGTTTTTGTGCTCTGGGCCCGGCTCACGGAAAATGGGTCCCGGGCCGGCGCCTGGACACCGTTCCTGCTCCGGCGGGCAGCAGGGTTCGTGGTGGGCTTCGGCGCGGGCTACCTGGCCTATGGCTGGTTCTTGTCCAGCCCCCTGGGGGCGTGGACCCACGAAGCCATTGCCCGCTCCGCAGCCTGGTTCATCGGGCTGTTCACCCATGCCTCCTACCGGGCCGGCGGGATCAGCAGCACCCTGTCCAGCATCACCCTGGTGCCGGGCTGCCTGTCCAGCCCGGTGGTGGTTTTCCTGGTGGCGGTGGTGGCGGCCCTGCCCGTGGCCTGGTGGAAGAGGCTGCTCTGCATAGTGATCGGGTTCTGGCCCCTGTACTTTCTCTACCACCTGCTGCGGGTGCTGGTGGTCATGGCCGATCTGGCCTGGACCTCAAGGGAGGCCAGCCTGGCCTACAACACCTTCGGCCAGTACGTGCTGCTGCTCGTGGGGCTGCTGCTGGTGGCCTGGTACGGCACTGCGCGGCGCAACATGCCCGTCAGGGGGGTGCTCCTTTCCCTGGCCAGGTCCGTGCCGGTGGCAATCGTGGCCGCCCTCCTGCTGGGGTGGCTGTTCCAGGCGGGTATCGTCCCGGTGCTCACCCGTTGGGCGGGCGGCAGCCCCGGGATTTCCTGGGACCCCAACATGGCCCTGAGCACCATGGTCTTTTTCGAGGTCTTCGGTGCCGTTGTCCTGCTCTGCCACGAGCTGGGGTTCAACCGCAGGCTCCTTGCCCCGCTTGGTGCGGCCCTGTCCGTGCTGCTGCTCGTCTCCGCCCTGATCCTGGCCGGGATCGAGTTTTTCAGCCTCAAGCCCCACTCAGGCATCATCCAGCTCCTGGCCGTGGCCCTGCCTTTCGGTCTGGTCTACGGCCTGCTGCTCCCCTTGTCCGGCAGCCCCCGCAGGCACTGATTCCTTGCCCCGGTTTTTTCGACGCCGACCGCTTTTCGCTCTCCAGTCTGTTGAAAAATTCGGTCCTTCGACGTTTTGTTTGAATTTATTGGAGTTTGAAGAATCTGATTCTGGTAGGGGCGCGTGGCGCGCGCCCTTTCTTCTGCCGAGGCTTGGTTCCGGCACGAGGTCCCGATCAAAGGCAGGGCGGTTGCCAACCGCCCCTACCAGAAAAGAAAGGTTCTTCGACGTTTTGTG
>CAZQOG010000067.1:0-13963 GCA_964594925.1 uncultured Desulfohalobiaceae bacterium | reverse complement strand
ATAATATCGATGCCAATTATAATGAAACCCCGTCTCAGCATCATAATACTGCCCAGGAAACCGGTGATTATTCTCCATCAACGCATTGGGGTTCACATTTGCATGTCCAAATGGATCGTATACCGCCTCCCAGACCACTTCGTTGTTGGCGTTGGTCAGGAGTTGGGGGGTGCCGAGGTGGTCGTTCTGGTAGAAGTACAGGCGGTTGAAATGGACGTCCACCAGGGCCAGGCGGTTTGAGCCCAGGTACAGATATTCCCGGGCCTCCCAGGTCGTGTTCGGTTTGGTCTCATAGACCAGGTTGCCGTCGAAGTCGTAGATGTAGTGGCGCGTCACGCCGTCCACAGCCTTGACCGCCCGTTGCTCCAAAGCGTTGTAGGTGTACTCGCCAAGGGGGTTGCCGTTTGCGTCTTCCACCCGGACCATGCGGCCGGCCTGGTTGTAGACCAGGGTGCGGTCGCCGATGCCCACAGTGTTTCCGGCGGCATCAGTGGTCACGTCGGTGAGCGTGCCGTTGTCTACGCTTGCCAGCCGGTTGGTGCCGGGCTGGTAGGTGGAGGTCTCGGAGATCCCGTCTCTGGTTCGGGTCAGGCGGTTGCCCACGTCATCGTAGGTGTAGGCGAAGCTGCCGAAGGGCCCGCTGGCCTGGGTGAGGCGGTTCAGGGCGTCGTAGGTGTAGGCGGTGTTCAGCAGGGGCTGGTAGGGGAGGGTGATCCGGGTGATATTCCTGTTTTCGTCATACGTGTACCGCCGTTCGAACGGGGTCCCGGGATTGGCCGTGGTGAGCAGTGCGCAGCACTCGGCATACTCGTTGTCCACCGTGCCGCCGGCGCCGTTGGTCAGCCCGGTCGGACCGCCAAAGGGCAGATAGGCAAGTCTTTCGAGAAGCGTCGTGATGGTGGAGTCAAAGGTCGTCTTCACCCCGGTGATTCGGCCCAGGGTGTCCAGGGCATAGTCGATGGTTCTTCCCCGGGGCAGGGTCATGGAACGAACGCGCCCACCCGGGGAGTACTCCCGGGCGACGAGGTAGCTGCTGCCCTGGATGGTAGACTCTTTGCCCGTCAGCCGCCCCCGGGGGTCATAGGAAAAGGTCGTGGTGCCCGAGGGGTCGCCCAGTGAGGTGCGGCGGCCCAGGCCGTCGATTCCCTGGTCATAGCCAAAGACCATGTCCTCTGCAGGGTCGGGGAAATGGACGCTGGTCAGGCGGCCCAGCAGATCGTACTCGGAGGTGCTGGAAATGCCCCGGGCATCGGTCTTCTGCACCAGGTTGCCGGCTTCGTCGTAGGCATAGGTGGTGGTGCCTGTGTCAGGTGATACAGCGCTCACCACCCGCCCCAGGTCGTCGAAGGTAAAAGCCGTGGTGTGGCCTTCGGCATCGGTCACTGCGTTCTGGTTGCCGTGCCGGTCGTAGGTGAAGCTGGTGACCACGTTTCCAGGCTGCTCGATTGCAGTGATCCGGTCGTGGGCGTCGTAGACGTACCTGGTGGTGAACCCCCGCCCATCCACAACAGCAGCGAGCCGCCCCCCTGCATCATAGCTGTATTCGGTAAAGACATCATCGGTCAGGTACTCCCGCCACAACCTTCCGGGGAGGTCCGGGTGGTCGAAGGAGCGGCTCCGGATGGAGGTCAGGGTGCCGTCCGCAGTGTAGGTGGCGGTGGCCACACGGTTCCCCTGGGGATCATAGCCCAGCTCGATCCATTGGCCTTGCTGGTCCGTGATCCGGGTCAGACGTCCGGTTGCGGGATCATGGCTGAAGGATTGGACCACTCCGTCCTCGTCGCAGGTGGTCTCGACCTGGCCGGCAGCGTCGTAGGTGGTGGTCCTGCTCGACCCATCCGCCTCGAAGGACACGGAGGTCACCCTGCCGGCGGCATCGTAGGAAAGGGTGCGGGCCCGGTCGTTGACGTCGGTGATCCTGCCCACCCACCCGGCTGCGTTGTACTGGCTGTACACAGTGGCGCCCACCAGGGGGCGGGTGGCAGCAAGCAGGTTCCCCCTGCTGTCATAGGAAAAGCTGGAGGTGTCCTCATCTCCAGGCAAGGGGCCGTCGAGAGCTGTAATCTGCCCGGTTTCATTCCAAGTGAGAGCCGTGGCGCAGGTGAAGGGGACAACGGTGCCCGACGCATCGAGCGTGGTGCCGTGCTCCAGGACCCGGGACAGGAGCTGGGTCGGGAGCTCATTGGGGATGGCATCGCCATCGTCATCGTAGTCCCAGACCGTGACCTTGTTGTCCGTTCCCAAGACCCCGGGTTCGGTCCGGGTCAGGGGAACGGCAAGTGTGGGGTGCCAGGTGAAGTCGATGCTGCGTTCTTCTGGTGTCCCGGCAGCCAGGACGATGCGTCCGGGATTGCCCCGGGCATCGTGATCTTCCATTCTGGTGACAGCTCCGGAGGCATTCTCGATCTCCACCAGGTGCAGGTCCTCGTCCCATACCCAGCGGACCGCGGTGTCGGCAGCATAGGGAGGATCGGCTGTGCCGGACATGGAGGTCAGCCTGAGGCGGCCGCCCACCGTCTGCAGGCCATAGGAGCGTTGCACCCCAAAGGCATCTGTGACCAGGACCGTACCTGGATCGAGGTAGGCAAGGCCAAAGCCGCCTTCCAGACCACAGGCACGGCAGTTGGTGTCTGTGCAGCGGTCCTGCCGGTCATAGCTCCAGCTGGCCAGGACATGGCCAAGGGCATCATGCTTCTGCGTCAGGTTGTGGGGGTCCTCCGGATCTTCATAGGAATAGAAGACCCCTGATCCATCAGGAAAAGTGGCAGAGGCCAGGTTGTCCTGACTGTCATGGGCATACCTTGCCCAGACCCCATCCGGAATTTCAGGGGTGACGGGCCCGCTGACCTCCACCAACAGATCCCCGGTGTAGGCAAAGGCCAGGAACCGCCCGGAGGCGGCATCGTCCACGCGCTCCAGGCGGCCTGCCGCATCATAGGTCAGAGCCAAACGGTTCCCGGCCGGGTCGTCGATCCAGAGCAGCCTGCCCGGAGCATCGAACCCGGTCCGGGTTCCATCGGCTGCTTCCCAGACATAGGTGTCATCATCCCTGACCACTCGTGTCGTTTCGCCATAGACGCCTTGCCAGACAGCATCACCAGCGATCTGGAAAAAGCGGTCACGACCTGTGGCATCGGTGATCTTCAGATCAATGTCCGGCCCCATGCCGACTGCGGGGTCCAGGTGGGCGGCATAGGTGTGGGTCCAGCAGTACCCCAAGGGACCGGGTTCCAAGGATCGGCTGTTGTAGGTTCGATTGAAGATCAGGCCCGACTGGTGGGGGGTGGGCAGGGCTACGTCCTCATGGATCTCCAGCACATTGCCCGACAAGATGGAAACCGTGCCCAAGAGCCCTGAACCCGACCCTGCTTCATCAGGGATCCCATAGTCAGCCGATTCCGGCACTCCCGTGACCACGACCGTGGCCCGGTCCTGAGATACCCCCCCGGGACCGGTGGCATTGATGGTGTAGGTGGTGGTGTCCTGGGGCAAAACGGTCCGGTACCCATCGGGCTCCACCGGCCCGATGTCCTGGTCCAGCACAACATCCACGGCATAGGTGGAGTTCCAATACAGCACGGAGGACTCGTCTTTGAAAATGTCCGCTGGGTCAGCCCGCAGCTGGACTGTGGGCTCGGGCCAGAAGACATCCACGGTGGCATTGTCCACTGCCGTGCCCCCCGGACCCTGGACCGTGAGCTGATAGGTCGTGGCGGCAGTGGGCGAAACATCGAGGGATCCGTTGAGGGCCACTTCGCCGAGGGTTGGGCTGATGGAGGCGGAGTGGGCGTGCAGGGAGGACCAGCTCAGCTGCGAAGACTCCCCGATCGTGAGCAGGCCTGGTGCGGCCTCCAGGTGGGCTTCCGGAAGGTGCACGACTCTGACGGTTGCATTGGCACGGGTCGTCCCGCCCGGATTGGTGGCCTGCAGGACATAGAGGGTGGAGGTCTCGGGGTGCACCGCCAGGGCACCGGACGGATCCACCGGCCCGATGCCCTGGTCGATGCTGCAGGAGACTGCGCCGGAGGCATTCCAGCTCAGGGTGGATGCCTCGCCTTCGATGATGGTGCCGGGCAAAGAGCTGAAGGAGACAACCGGGGGATCGACAGTCTGGACAATGGTGATGCCCAGGCAGCTGCCGGGCCTGCTTTTCAGCGTCACTTCCAAAGTGTTGTCCACCTCGAGCAGCACCTCTTTTTCCAGTCTGGCGACCTGCTGATTGAAATCCTCGGGTCCGAAGATTTTCGTTTCATTCAACCAGACAGTCGCGCTGCTGACTCGCTTCTTGTCGTTGGATCCGTTGATCAGGGTCAGTGTGGCCGGGCCTGTGGCCGCGGAAAAGGACCGCATTTCAAGTGAGGGTTTTCCTTTGGAGCGGGTGAAGGTTTCAGGTCCGAACACGGCCACCTGGCCAGCTTGGCAAGGGTGTCCAAAAAAGAGTGGGGCAAGGCAGGCAATGAATGCAAGAAATAAGCGATGCATGGTCGTATCCTGGATCAGGTGGCAAAATCTGTGCATATGCACTGGTGTGTTTGCACGTTATAGAAAGGATATAAAATGCTGATGCAGTACAAGCTCCGTGCCAAAAGATTAAAAATCTTCAAATTCGTTGTATAAGGCGGGTTTTGAGATGAAAAAACCGCGAAAATTTTTGAAAGAAATTGAATGCGATTGAACAATTCAGTGGTGAGACAGAAAGTGCAGTAGAGAAAAAATGCGGGAAGAATCGGCTTTCAGGGTTTAGTCATCAAAAAATAGGCACAGCACAATTATCTGATTGCAGTTTTGGGCCATAGATCGGTCGTCATCCTCCAGTCACAAGGCTGGGAAGACGCCGGAAGGTTGGTGGGCCTTTGAAGAGGCGGTGTGCTCAGGCGGGGGCTGAGCCGGTGGTCAGGGCTGTGCACTCCCTGGGGAGCCCCAGTCCGGCTGGGAGTTCAGTCAGCAGTTTTTCGGGAAGGGCGCAGAACCCCGTCCAGGAGGGGGCCAGGAAGAAGCAGCGCCCTTCCCAGCCAACGTGGCAGGCGTGCAGGAGCATGCCCTGGGTGCTGGGGGGGCCCTTGTACTTGCGGTCGCCGAGGATGGGGAGGCCGCGGGAGGCCAGCTGGACGCGGATCTGGTGCTTGCGGCCGGTCTTATCCAGGCGCACGGCCAGGAGAGATCGGTCTTGATTCTGTCCGAGGATCGTGACCGCACAGGCGGCGGGCTTGCCCTGAGGTTGGTCGGCCAGGACCCTGCCCCGTTTGCCGGGCTGGTCCAGGCGGTCGGTCAGGGTGGTCCATCCGTCCCATCCGGGGGTCCCCTCCACCCAGCACAGATAGGTCTTGGCCACGTTGCCTTCACGCCACAGCCGGTGCAGCCGGGACAGGGCCTCGAAGGTGCGGGCAACCACCAGCAGCCCCGTGGTGTCACGGTCCAGGCGGTGGGCCGGGGTGGGGGGGAAAGGGGTTTTGGCAAACATGGCCTTCAGGCGGGTGGCCACTGCGTCGGCCTGCTTGGTGCCCGGCTGGACAGGCAGGCCGTGGGGTTTGTTGACGAGCAGGATCTCCTGGTCCTGGTGCACGATGTCCAGGTCGGCCGGTACCGGCGGGCCCGGTGTTTGCGTGCTTTCGCCGGGTTCGAAGGGCGGGACGCGCACCACCTGTCCGGCAGCCAGGCGCACAAAGGGCTTGGCCCGGCCCTTGTCCACCCGGACCTGCCCGGTCCGGATCCAGCGCATCACGGCCGCCCGGGGGACCTGCTTTTCAAGCCGCCGCTCCAGAAACCCGAGCAGCTTCATCCCGGCCTCGGCCGGGGTCACGGAGAGGTGCTGGACTGAGGGCATGGGAGTTCGAAGTCGGAAGTCGGAAGAAAATCCTCAAACCATGTTAGGAATGCATCGTACAGGTTTTCAAAACAATCGACTACAGAGCACATAGTTGAAAATTCAGCCTCTGGTAGGGGCTCGTGGCACGCGCCCTCTTCAGGGCCTTGCCCGATAATGAAATGAAAGAAGGGCGGCTGCCAGCCGCCCCTACCAGAATTGATAATCAGAACAGATGGTACTGGCACTGGACAAATCCAATCATTCTTTTGCCTTGCCCTTCGAACTTCGACCTTCTGACTTCAGACTTAATGGATCAAATTCGGCAAGAACAGCACCAGCCCCGGGAAGAGTATGAGCAGGGCCAGCAGAATCAGGAAGGCGGGCAGGAACAGGGTCACCCCCTTGAACACCGTGGGCATGGAAACGCCCTTGGCCATGGAGGCCACGATGAAGGTGTTGATGCCCACAGGCGGGGTGATGGCGCCCATGGTGGTCACGATGGTGATGAGCACCGAGAACCAGATGGGGTCGTAGCCCATGGCCTCGGCCACGGGAAAGAAGATGGGGATGGTGATCAGCAGCAGGGCCAGGGCGTCCATGATCGCCCCTCCCACCATGTAGATCAGGCAGATGAAGAGGATGATCACCACGTGGGGGATGGCCAGGCCGGCAACCCACTCGGCAGCCTCGAAGGGCAGGCGGGTCACGGCCAGGAAGCGGCCGAAGATGACCGCTCCGGTAACGATGACCAGGATCATGCACGACACCTTGAGGGTGTCCACAAGGGCTGCGACAAAGCGTTTCCAGGTCAGCCGGCGCGTGGTCAGGCTGATGGCGATGGCCAGGGCGGATCCCGCGGCACCGGCTTCGCTGGGGGTGAACACGCCGGCGAACAGTCCGGCCATGACCAGCCCGAACAGCACCACCATCTCGAGCGATCCTGG
Source organism: uncultured Desulfohalobiaceae bacterium (assembly GCA_964594925.1). GTDB lineage: Bacteria > Desulfobacterota > Desulfovibrionia > Desulfovibrionales > CAZUBS01 > CAZUBS01. The sequence goes on along the minus strand of CAZQOG010000067.1, from coordinate 7,213 downwards.
CAGAGAGCGCAGCTTGTCTCGCAGGCCGGCAGGGGGACCGGCCGGCCCCCACCCCGGGTTGCGGCGGCAGAGCGCGGAAACCGTGGCCATGAACAGCAGGGTCAGCAGCAGACCCGGGACCATGCTGGCCCAGAACAGCTTGGCAATGGACAACCCGGTCTGCAGCCCGATGATGATCAAAACCACGCTGGGGGGGATGACCACCCCCAGGGTGGCGCCCACGGAGACGGAGCTGGTGGACAGGATGTCGCTGTAGCCGTAGCGCTTCATCTGGGGCAGGGCCACGGTGGACATGGTCGCCGCAGTGGCGGAGTTGGAGCCGGAGATGGCCGAGAAGCCGGCGCAGGCCAGGATGGTGGCCATGGACAGGCCGCCCCGGATGTGGCCGGTCCAGGTGTAGGCGGTCTGGTAGAGCCGCTCGTTGACACCGGAGTGGAAGCAGATCTGGCCCATGAGGATGAACAGGGGGATCACGGTCAGGCCGTAGCTGGAAAAGACCCCGAACACCTCGGTGCCGAGCATGCCCAGGGCGGCCTTCGTGTTGATGACCCAGGCAAAGCCGAGAAAGCCCACCACGCCCATGGCAAAGCCCACGGGCATGCGCAGCACAAAGAGCACGAGCAGCAGGCCCGCCACGCCCAGGATGCCGACCAGGGCCAGGCTCACGCCGTGTCCTCCCAAAAATCCGGGCGGACGATGCGCACCAGGTCGACCACAAGCTGCAGGGTCAGGGCCAGGCAGCCCAGAGCCACGGCAGCGGGAAAGGGCCAGTAGGTCAGGTGCAGGCTCTCGGTCAGCTCGCCGTACTCGGCCAGGGATCCGGCCCAGGCCAGGGTGCGCCAGCCCACCAGGGCGAAGAAGGCGCAGCCGATGCCCGTGGACAGCGCGTCGATGACCCGGTTCAGTCTGGGGGGGAAGGTGTCGGCCAGGATGGTCAGGGCGATGTGTCCCCTGCCCTGCTGGGTCGCGCCCAGGGCAAAGGCGGTGACCAGGGCGCCGGCCAGCCCCAGGAGCTCGTAGACACCCATGACGGGCCTGTCCACGGCCCGGAGCACGATGTTGGCGCAGGCCAGGACCATCATGAAGGTGAGCAGCACCCCGCCCAGGGCCAGCAGGGCACGGTTCAGCCAGGTGGAAGCCGTGATCAGAAAGCGCATGACCTCTCCTCGTTCCACACCCCCGGGCCCGCCCACCAGGCGAAGCCGCGGCGTTGAGGGGATCCGGTGAGCCAGGTGACTTTGGAGGGTTTCACGTCACCGCGTGCTTACAAACCTCACCTGCCGTAGCGTTCTTCCAGAAGGGCCTTGCTGGCAAGCAGGTCGGCAACCACTGCATCCGCATCAATGGACGCGGCACGGGCCGTGGCCTTCCAGTCCTCGACCATCACGGACAGCTGGCGGTTGGCAGCTGCAAGCTGTTCCCCGGGCAGGGTGATGACCTCGAGGTCGTACGTTTCCTTTGACCAGGCCAGCGACTCCTGGATGTGATCGTCCAGGTAACTGCCGGTCCACAGGGACTGCTCGCGGCGCAGGTCGTCAAATACCTGCTTGACCTCGGAAGGGAGCCGCTCCCAGCTCTGCTTGTTCATGATCACGGCAAAGGGGTAGACCTGCAGGTTGGTCACGGTTGCATAGGGCAGGTACTCTGCAAAGTTGAAGTCCTTGAGCCAGTCAAAGGAGGAGAAAACGCCCTTGACCAGGCCCTTCTGCAGGGCCTCGGGGGTCTCGGAGGCGGGCATGGAGACCGGGGTTGCGCCAAGGAGCTCCATGACCGTGGAGGCCCCGCCGGAGGCGCGTATCTCCAGGCCCTTGAGATCGGACAGGTCGCGCACCGCCATTTTGCTCATGATGTTGGAGGGAGCCGAGGTGAACATGGTCAGGACCTTGACCCGTTCGAACTCCTCGGGCCGGTACCTTTCCCACAGGTCGTACAGGGCCAGGCTGGCCACGGTGGCGCTGGAAAAGCCAAAGGGCTGCTCCAGCACCGAGAGCATGGGAAAGACGCCCGGCTGGTAGGAGAGGCTGATGCACCCGATGTCGGCCTGGCCCTGGATCACGCCGTCCCACATGTTCTTGGCGCCCAGCAGGGTGGAGCCCGGGTAGGTCTGGACATCCACGGCCCCTTGCGTGCGCTTTTCCACCTCTGCCGCCCAGTGCTCCATCTGCACGCAGGGGAAGGTCGGGGCAGGGGGGAAGTTGGCATAGCTCAGGGTGATGTCGGCGGCAGTGGCCGGGGAAACCATCAGACACATACCAGCAAAGAGCAGGCTGACAAGGAAGGGCAGGGCTTTGTTCATGGCTCGGTCTCGCTTGGTAGTGGTTGCGGGAAAAATCGGGATGAGCATACAGATGTCGGCAGGGAAAGCAAAGCGCCGGCCGTTGCCCCTGATCTGACCCGGATGGGAAAGATGGAGATGGGGCGTGGGGTCATGATCAGGGAGGAGGCGGATTGAAAGGCGGGCGAAAGATTTTTCGCCCCGACAGAAAAATGCCGGGGGGAGATATCACGACAGGGCCAAAGAACGGAAACGGCCCCTCTGGAAAGTCTCCAGGGGGGCCGTTGGTCTGTTGTGATTTCAGTTCTTCCTTCCAGCTTCCAGCTTCGAGCTTCCAGCTTCAAGCTTCCAGCTGTAACATCATTCCTGGCTGGGGCGGATGATGCCGCTGACGTTGCCTTCGTCGATGTCCAGGGAGTAGGCCAGGACAATGGTCTGGCGCCTGTTCAGGCCGGTGATGCCGGGGTGGGTGTTCAGGCAGACGTAGAGCTCGAGCTTGCCGTTGTTGTCGATGTCCTCGATGCCGTAGTCCACCACCGAGCCCTTGATGCGCCGGGTCTTCCAGTTGATGTTCAAGCCGATCCCGTCCCAGAATAGATTGTGGATCTCCCCCTGGGGAAAGTAGCGGTAGCGGGAGAAGAACTGCGCCGAGACAGAGATGTTCTTGTTCACCAAAAGCTCGAAGCGGTTGTCCCTGTCCAGGTTGACCGGAATCAGACGTGAGGGGACGTAGTAGTAGTCGTCTTCCTGCTGGTCGGGACGACGCTCGCCCATCCCCGGCAGGATGTCGGGCGTGGTGATCCCCAGGGAGGATCCGGCATACATCTCATCCGTGCCGGCCTGGAGGTGCCCGGTGGCCGAGTAGACCAGCAGCTTGTTCTTCTCGCTGACCACCAGGATCTTGTACTCCTGCTCAAAGGGCAGGTAGGCGAAGTTGAACACGTTGGCCTTGCTGGGCAGGTTCAGGGTCCGTTCCAGCTGGTACTCGTTCCCCTGGCGTATGACCTCTGCCACCTGGCCGAAGAAAATCCTGGGCATGCGCACCTTCTGGCCCACCAGCACGGGCAGGTAGTCCGGGGGTGTGCGCACCACGTTCAGGAGCAGGCGGATGTCATCGTCGACCAGGGAAAAGGAGCCGTCCTTGAAGTTGAGGATGAAGGAGGCGGGTGTTTCCTCGCCATAGAGGGCTGAGATCACGATCTCCTGCAGCCCGTCCCGGTTCAGGTCGACCAGGTTGATGTTCAGGCACTGGGTGCGGGAGTTGACCTGGTAATCCGCAATGGGGCGCAGGCGGCCTTCCTCGACCCGGTAGGCAAAGACGCCGCCTTCCTCGAGGATCAGGACCTCGTTTTTGCCGTCGGCATCAATGTCGCCGACCACCATGCCGATCCCGACCATGGGCAGGGACTGGCTGCGCCAGCGCACGTTTTCGTCCGTGGCCCCGGCATAGCTGAACTCGGGGTTGAGGTAGAAGGAGCCGGCGTCTGACTCGTTGTAGACCAGGTCGGGGTTGAGGGGTTGTTTCCCCTGGCCTTCCTCCTGGGCGGCAGGCTCGGGCTCGATGCGCTGAAAGACTTGGGTGTTGATGGAACCGGCCACGGTCTCCAGGGAGGGGATGAGCTGGTCGATGGAGGTCTCCCTGGCGTAGGGCGTGACCTGCCCTTCCGCATCCAGGACCTTGACGTCCAGGCTGGTCTCCTGATCCATGATGGTCACGCTTCCCCAGACCAGGTAGTCGGTTCCAAGGTCGGTGCGCACGGATTCGGCCCCGGCAGCGGAGTCAACTTCCCCGGAGGCGGTCCGGATTTCCGAGCGGTCCAGGGGGTGGTAGCGGTCCTGCCAGGTCAGCCGGCTGACCAGCATGGACTGGATGCCCTGCTCCAGGTAGGAGTACTTCTGTGGGCCGTGCACCTCAAAGGGGAGCACGGCAAATGTCTCCGGCGGCCCTTCCTGGGCCGGAGCGAAGCCGGGCAGAAACACCAGGATCAGGGCAAAGGCGAGAACAGTGAGAGAGCGCATACGTGTCATGTGGACTCCTCCAACGGTGAACATGACGGCCTGGGCCGATAAATTGTCGACCGAACCGTCGCGTGCTGTGCGAATGTGTGCTCCCGGTCTCGGAGGACCCGATCCGGAAGGTCGTGCACTGGCAATATCAGGGAACGGGCAGGGACGCAAAACGATTTTTCACTGCCGGGGGCGAAGTGGCGGGGTCTGAGTCACGCGCCTTTCGCCTGGTGTGCGGCAGCGGCCAGTGCGCCGGGGTGGAAGACCTCCTCAGGGCCGAGGGCTTCACCTTCCGGGAGCTGCCCTTCTCACCCCTGGCCCGGGAGCTGCTGTCCGGCCCCAGGCCCCTGGGCTCGTCGGTTGCCGCCTCCTTCGGCTGGATCTACATCCAGGACCGCTCCTCCATGCTCCCGCCGCTCTGCCTGGACCCCGGTCCGGGAGCCGGGGTGCTCGACCTGTGCGCCAGCCCCGGGGGCAAGACAGGCTTTTTGTCCCAGCTGGTCGGTCCTGAGGGCCTGGTGCTGGCAAACGAACCAAACCCCAGGCGGCTGTGGACCCTGCGCCAGAACCTCAGGGGCATGAACCGTTGCAACGCGGCCAGCTGCAGCTATCGCGGCGAGGCCATTCCCCTGCGCGCTGCATCCTGGGCAAACATCCTGGTGGACGCCCCCTGCAGCGGGTGGGGAACGGTGGAACGCCACCCCAGGGTGGCCAGCCTCTGGAAGGGGGACAAGGTGGAGCCGCTGATCCGGCTGCAGCGCCGGCTGCTCTCCACTGCGGCCGGGCTGCTCACCCCGGGTGGGCGGCTGGTCTACTCCACCTGCACCACCAATGTGCGCGAGAACGAGGAGCAGGTGCTCTGGGCGGAAGAGGAGCTCGGCCTGGAAAGGGTCCTGCTCGAGCCTCGGCCGGGTTTTGCCTACGACAGCCCGATGCAGGGCGCCGCGGGCTGTCTGCGGGTCGTCGGAGGGGGCGAAACCCGGGCCCAGGGTTTTTTCGTGGCCGGGCTTGTCACGGCCGGTACAGAGCACGGGTCAGGGAATGGGACTGGGGAAGGCAGTCCGGGCTGGGAGGGGCTGCCAGGGCAGGAGCTGGACAGCCGGATCCTGACCGCGGTCCCGGGCCTGGACCCGGGCAATCTTCCCCCGGGCCGGGTGCAGGCCTTTGGCGACCGAGTCTTCTTCCTGCCCCGGATGACGCGCTCCCTGCTGCCGCACGATTTCTCCTGGCAGGGGTACCCCCTGGGCCGGCTGCAGGCAGGGACGTTCCGCCCGGACCCCCTGGCCCGGCGGTTGCTGCCCCACGGGCACACCACGCCGGGGCTGCACCTGGACTCCATCGAGCAGGTGCGCGCCCTTTTGTCCGGCCAGAGCCTGACCCTGGACGCCCCGCCCGAGTCTGCCGGCCTGTACTGGAAGGACCTGCCCCTGGGCTGGCTCACGGTCAAGGGCCGGCGGGTATTGTGGGGGAAATAAAAAAAATCATCCTTCCTCCTTGACCTGCTTCTTCTTCATCTCCGTGACCTTGTCGTTGTAGAAGGAAATGACCTCGCGGCGGTTGAGCATGCCCAGAAGGACCCCTGGGTCGTCCTCCTGGACCACGGGCAGGCTGTTCAGGTTCTTCTGGGTGAACTTGCTCATGACCGTGTTCAGGTCCTCGCTGGGCGTGGTCACGATCATGTCAGAGATGGCGATGTCCTTGACCACCACCAGCTCCTCGATCTCCGGGGTGAACAGAAAGCTCCTGAAGTCGTTGGAGGAGAAGATGCCGGTGAGCTTTTCCCGGTCGTTGAGCACGGGGAAGTAGTGCTGGGTGGTGTTGCAGAACAGCTGCTTGAACTCGGAAAACTTCATGCCCTCGGGCACCGTGGTCACGGCCCGCAGCTCGCCGGCCAGGTCCCGCACCCGGTAGGACTGCAGGATGTCCACGAAGAACTCGCCGGCGTGGGCGGCCGAAGCCAGCTTGTTCTTGACCTGCTCGATGTAGATGCTCCAGCGCTGCGACAATAGGTGGCACAGGAAGCAGACCAGGAGGCTTGGCAGCAGCAGGTGGTAGGAGTTGGTCATCTCGCTGACGAAGATGATGGTCGAGACCGGGGTGTGGGAGACCGCGGTGAAGAAGCCGGCCATGCCCACAACCGCGAAGGCCCCGGGCTGGGTGACCACACCGGGCATGACCATGTGGAAGATCTGCCCCATGGCCCCGCCCAGGGCCCCGCCAATGACCACGGACGGGCCGAACACGCCGCCCGAGCCGCCGGAGCCGATGGTGAAGGAGGTGGTCAGGATCTTGCCGAAGGCCACGGCCAGCAGCAGCCAGAGCCCGGCCTGGTTGGTCAGGGCGTCCTGGACGATGCCGTAGCCAAAGGCCAGGGTCTGGGGGAGGAAGAAGCCGATCAGCCCGGTCAGCAGTCCGCCCAGGGCGGGCTTGACGTGATTGGGCACCGGGATCTTCTTGAACAGGTCGTGGATGCCGTAAAAGCACTTCACGTACAGAAAGCCCACCCCGCTCAGGATCAGGGCCAGCACGGCATAGGGGCCCAGCTCCAGGGGGTTGGAGAAGGTGTAGTCCGGGGACCGGAACAGGGAGCCCCAGCCAAAGACCAGGCAGAACACGCAGTAGGCCACCACCGAGGCGATGCCGGCCGGGATGATCACGTCCGACTCGAACTCGGGGTCCCGGTACAGGACCTCGGCCGCGAACAAGGCCCCTGCCAGGGGGGCGCGGAAGATGGCGCCTACGCCCGCGGCCACCCCGGCCGCGAGCATGATGCGCCGCTCGCGCGGGGAGAGCCTCAGCCTGGTGGCCAGAAAGGACCCGAAACCGGCCCCGATCTGGGCGATGGGCCCCTCGCGCCCGCCCGATCCACCCGTGGTCAGGGTCACGGCCGAGGCAATGGTTTTGATGAAAGGCACCCGAGCCCTCATAAAG
>CAZQOG010000066.1:0-13981 GCA_964594925.1 uncultured Desulfohalobiaceae bacterium | reverse complement strand
AAGCTCTGCCCGGTGGTGGTTGGAAGCCCTTTATGTCTCGAAAACCCGGCTTACGGAGCAAGCCAAGATATGATACTGCTCCGGCCATCCACACTTTCCCGGGCGCTGCAGCTTTTCTGCAGTCATTGCCTCAATGACGCCCGGCAGGAAATTTTGGTCGACAGGAGGCGGCCGTCACCATCCGGATGCGGGAGGCACACGGCTCGAACAGGTCGGGAAATGCGCCCGACAGAACCTGTCCGGCGCAGCTCGAGCCACTCGTCAGGCCAAACACGCACCCAGGCAGGAAACGCTTCCCTGCACCTGGGTTCAATCTTCGGTCCGGATGAAACAGGACAGGCCGTAAAGGGCCCCGGACTCTCAGGAGTTGATGGTCTCCTTGAGGGACTTCGCGGGTGTGAAGGAGACCGACGTCCTGGCCGGGATCTCCATGGGCTCTCCGGTCTGGGGGTTGCGGCCCATCCGCGCCTTGCGCCGTTTGAGCTTGAAGGTCCCCAGGTCGGGCCACCCCACGTTCTCACCCTGCAGCAGCCTGTTGCGCAGCTCCTCACCAAGAGCGTCAAATGCCCGCTCTGCCGCGGCTTTGGTGGGAAATGTTTCGGCGTTGTTGCGGTGCAGGGATTCCACGATGTCCCCTTTCCCCGCCTTTGCCCTGCTGACACTTCGCGCTACACTTTGTGACGTTGCTTCTTCTGCAGAGGAGCGGGGCTGGTCCAGAAGCAGGTCCCTGTTTCCGCTCAACAGATCCAGATCGCAGATGGGACAGGAGCTCAGGCTCACATCCATGTCCTCGGTGGTGTAGAAGATGGTCACCTCGTTGGCCCCGGTGCGGCAGAATATGGCCGCACTGCACCCCGGGCAGTACCTGGTTTCGCAGACAAAATCATCGAATGCGCTCATACACGAATCCTCCTGGCTGGCGGGGCTGGGGTGAGACATGCACCATCGCGCCCCCCCCTGTCCCGGTTGCTTGTCACACTTCCTGCTCGGCATCCTCACTTTTTTCGGTGCCATCCTCCACCTCTGTCACGGCCTGCTTGGGCACCCACCGTTCCCGCAAGGTCTCGATATTGTCGCTGGTGGTAAGCACCACCACTTCATCGTCCTGCCGCAGGGACGGGTCATCCTTGACCAGGTGGAAGGCGCCCTCCCTGTAAAAACAGACCACCCGGGCTTCCTCGGGGATGTCGAGCTCTGAGACCTTTCCCGCGTCCTCTGGACCCATCGTAAAGGTGAAGAACCTCCCCTCGCCCTTGATGACCGTGGACAGCTCCAGGATGTCCTGCCCCCTGGCCATGTCAGCCAGGTACCTGGCGATGGTCCAGGAGGGGACGATGATGTTTTCCAGACCGAGCTCACGGCAGATCACCTCGAACTCCTGGTCCTCGATGCTGATGATGATCCGTCTGAAACCCAGGGATCGCCCCACCAGGCCGGCGATGAGGTTGGCCTGATCCAGGCTGCTCAGGCAGAACAGCACTTCGGTCTGTTCCGGTCCGACCTCTCTCAGGATGGCTGGTTTGCTGCCGTCTCCGTGCAGGAAGCTGCAGTCGAGAGAATCGGACAGGGCGTCTATCCTGACCTGGTCGGACTCGATGATGATCACCTCGTGGCCCTTGTCGATCAACAGCCTGGCCGTGGCCTCGGTCACCTCGCCTGCTCCGATGAAAGCAATACGCATCACCCCTCCAGCCGTCTTCCGATCCAGGTTCTGGGATAAGCCATGACCAGCCAGGCCACTATTTCCAGCCGGCCCAGCAGCATGTCAACGCACAACACCCCCTTGAGCACCCCGGGCAGGTCGAGCGCGGTCACACCGGACGACAGCCCCACCGTGCCCAGGGCAGAGACCACCTCGAACAGGGCGTCCAGCGGCTGGTACCCCAGCATTACAAAAGGCAGCCAGGAAAGAAAGGCCGCCAGGACATAGAGCAGGATGATGACCGCCGCGATCTGGAACTCCTCCTCCACCAGCGCCCGTTTGCCCATACGGGGGCGGTACACGGCGTGTTTGGGCAGGCTGGTGCGCACGATGAGCACGTGCACCATGCGCAGCACGATCAGCAGGCGCAGGATCTTGACTCCGCCGGCTGTTGAGCCCACCCCGCCCCCGACGGCCATGGACATGATGAGCAGCACCTTGGACAGGGGATCCATAGCCCCGGGGGCGGTGGTTGCAAACCCGGTGGTGGTCTGGGCCGAGAAGGCCATGGCCGGCCCATGGAACAAGGCCTCCCGGGCGTCCATGCCGCCGGAGACCACCAGGGCGGTGGTCAGGGCCGCACCTCCCAAACCTCCCAGCACCAGCAAGCCCCGGAGCTGGATGTCTTCCAGAAAGTCTTTGAGCTTGCCTTGGACGAGATACAAATAGACCGGCAGCGAAATGGAGCAGGCCAGGCAGATCAGGGTGACGGCCGCAGGCCGGATTGCCCCCCCCAGCCCGCCGAGGCTTGCGTCGTGGGGGGCGAACCCCCCGGTGGACACGGAGGACAGGGTGTACAGGATCGCATCGCCTGCCCCGGTGCCGCAGAGGATGAGCAGCACAACCCCCAGGCCCGTAAGCAGCAGGTAGATGTTCAGGATCCTCCGGGCAAAGGCCCGGGTGCCCCCGAACAGCCCTCCCTCTTCGCTGCTGCCTCCCATTGCCAGGTCCTTGGCCACCAGCCCCGGCTGCACGACCAGGGCCAGGGAAAAGACCACGATGCCCAACCCGCCGTACCACTGCATCCAGGACCTGGCAAAGAGGAAGGAGAAGGGCAGTCCTTCCACGCTTGGCAAGGTGCTCAGTCCGGTGGTGGTGGCCCCTGAAATGGTTTCGAACAGGGCGTCGCCAAAAGTCAGCCCGACCCCCATGACCGGGAAGGTCATGAGCAGCGGCGCGAGCAGGAACATGCCCCCCGCAAGGACCATGGCCTCGTTGACCTGGAGGCGGTTGGCCGCGCTCTTTCGGGACAGCAGCCACCCCAGCGCCCCCAGGAAGCCGATAATCACGGCGTAGCGAAGGGCAATGGCCAAAGACCCGCTGACCAGGGTGACCACCAGGGGGACACAGGTCAGAAGCCCCAGCACCAGGCTCAACTGACCAAAGTACTTGACCAGGACCCCCGGCCTGACCGCATACCTGAGCCCTGCAGCTTCAGTCGCCACCAGCCCCCCTATTGTTTGCAGTGTGATCGTCTGTCATGCCTTTTTTATTTCATATCAATCAGGAAAATGCCATGGTGACCCGGTAACGATACCAAAAACACGCTTTCGAAAAAACTTCCCTGACGTTGCCGGGGCCCGAGCTTTCACATACATTACCTGGCGACCAGGAAACCAGTCGGATGATAAGCTTGTGACCAACGTTATCGACGTGCGTGAGGTGCGCAAGACCTTTGACGGCATCACTGCCGTGGACGGTGTGTCCTTCAGTGTGCCCAAGGGTGAATTCTTCGGCCTGCTTGGACCCAACGGGGCGGGCAAGACCTCGACCATCCGCATGGTCTACGACTTCTCCCCCATCACCTCTGGCTCGGTTCGGGTCTTTGACCGGGACATCACCGCTGACTGGCGGGAGATCAAATCCAGGATCGGTGTCTGCCAGCAGGAGAACACCCTGGACCCCGATCTGAGCGTGGAGCAGAATCTGCGCGTCTTTGCCTGGTACTTCAACATGCCCGACCACAAGGCCAGAGAGCGCACCGAGTCCCTGCTGGACTTCTTCGCCCTGAAACACCGGCGCAAGGCCAAGGTTGCGGAGCTGTCGGGCGGCATGGCCCGGCGGCTGACCCTGGCCCGGGCCCTGATCAACGAACCGGAGCTGCTCATTCTGGACGAGCCTACCACCGGTCTCGACCCCCAGTCCCGGCACCAGGTCTGGGACAAGCTGGAGGCCCTCAAGGAAGAGGGGCTGACCACCCTGCTGACCACCCATTACATGGAGGAGGCCTCGCGCCTCTGCGACAGGCTGCTGATCATGGACCACGGCCGGGTTCTGGTGCAGGGAAGCCCGCAGGAGCTCATCGTGGAGCACACCGGCCACAATGTCGTGGAGATCGAGGGTGGCGGGGAAGACCTGCGGGAGTTCATCACCGGCAAGGGCCTCAGGTTCGACGACCTGGGAAAGCGGCTCATCATCTACATGGACGACAGGGACAACCTGATGCAGGAAATACGGGAGAGATTCTGCGTCTCCAGGTGCACCTTCAGGAACGGGACCCTGGAGGACGTCTTTCTCAGGCTGACCGGCCGGGGGCTGCGGGAATGATCGATACCAGCCGTTTCTCCTGGCGCTTTTTCCAGGTCTGGAAGCGCAACCTGATGACCTACCGCAGGATATGGAAGGTCAACTTTCTCACTCCGTTGCTGGAGCCCCTGTTCTACATCACCGCTTTCGGGCTTGGGTTCAGGAACCTGATCGGCGAGGTCGAGTATGCAGGACTGACCCTGCCCTACATCCGCTTCATCGCCACGGCGCTCCTGGCCACGGCCGTGATGTGGAACGCCTTTTTCGAGACCACCTATGCCTCGTTCGTGCGCATGTACTATCAGAAAACCTTCGACGGCATGCTGGCCACGCCCCTGTCCCTGGAAGAGGTCATCGTGGCCGAAATCGTGTGGAGCGCCACCAAGGCCGCCGGGGCCGCGACACTGATGCTCCTGGTGCTCTCGATCATCGGCTTCGTGAACCTTCCCGAGGCGCTGCTGGTCATCCCCCTGGCCTTTCTTGGCGGGCTGGCCTTCGGGTCCATCGGCATGTACTTCACCGGGGTCATACCCTCGATCGACATGTTCAACCTGCCCATCTTCCTTTTCGTCACGCCCATGTTCCTGTTCAGCGGCACCTTCTTCCCGCTTTCGGGGCTGCCCGGCTGGGCCGAGCACCTGCCCCTGGTCTTCCCCCTCTACCACCTGGTGGAGCTGACCCGCCTGCTCTGCCTGGGGACCATGGAGTCCAACCCCTGGCTGAACCTCGGCTACCTTGCCGGCTTCACCCTCTTCTTCGGCATCCTTGGCCTGCGGGCCATGCGGCGGCGACTGATCGTCTGAAACGGCAGAATCAATGAAAGCAGGGCGAAAGATCTTTTGCCCACGTCCATGCCGAAATGCCCATGAGGCAAACGGCCTGCTGAAACCGGTATCTTCCAACAGGCTGGCAACGGCTGGCTGTTCTTCTTGTCTCGCCCGCTTCCTCCGTCTACACTCATTGTCCCCGACATGAAAAAATCTGCTGGAGAAAACGGTATGTCAGGATCTTCACCGGGACCTCGGCTTGAAAGACAGAGCAAGACCAGTCTGAAGAAGCAGGCGCGGGAGCTCAAGGAGCTGGGCATGCGCCTAGTTGACCTGCACCCGAAAAAGCTTGCCGGCCTGGGGCTCCCGCCCGATCTGCTGCAGGCCCTGCTCGATGCCGGCAAGATCACCAGCCACGAAGGACGCAGGCGGCAGATGCAGTACATCGGCAAGCTCATGCGCCAGGTGGACGCAGAGCAGATCAAGGAGTGCCTGGAGGGGATCGATACGCAGCAGCAGGCAGCCGACAGAAACTTCAAGACCGTGCAGGCCTGGCGCGACGCCCTGCTCTTTGATGACGACCCCGGGTTGCCCGAACGCATTCAAGACAGGCTGCCTGGGGCCGACACCGGGCGCATCCGGTCACTGACCGAACGGGCCCTGCGGGAACGGGAAAACAAGCTCCCTCCCCACGCCTCCCGCGCACTGTTCCGATACCTGAGGGAGCAGCTCGAAAGCTCGCAACAGGAAACCCGATCCGAAGAAAACAATCCATCCGGCTGAGCAGACGGTCAGGTGCTCTTCATCGAAGGGTTCCGATGCCGACCGTCCCTGGCAAAACAGCACGACTCGCAGTAAAAAGGGCGAAGTGCTGTCAAGCGCTCAACCCGTTGGCCTCGGCCAGGATTTCCCAGGCCTCCTCGGCTGTTTCGACATAGCTGAACAGCTCCAGGTCCTCCGGGGCGATCGTGCCCTCGTCCACCAGGGCCTGGAAGCTGACGACCTTGTCCCAGAACTCCCGCCCGAAGAGCAGGATGGGTATTGGCTCCACCTTTTTGGTCTGGACCAGGGTCAGAGTCTCGAACAGCTCGTCCAGGGTCCCGAACCCCCCTGGAAAGGCCACCAGGCCGACCGCACGCATCAGCAGGTGCATTTTGCGGATAGCGAAATAATGAAACTGAAAGCTCAGATCGGGCGTAACGTAGCGGTTGGGGGCCTGCTCAAAGGGAAGAACGATGTTCAGCCCGATGCTCTTGGCTCCGACGTCGTGGGCCCCCCGTCCGGCCCCCTCCATGATCCCCGCACCGGCCCCGGTCATGATCACCAGCCTGTTCTTTCGGGTGGACTGTGAGATCAGCCGTCCGAGCTTGCGGGCCTCATCATAGTACCTGCTGTTGGCCAGGCTGCGTTCGGCCCGGGCCAGCCGGGCCTTGAGCCAGGGGTCGTCAGGTGCTGCTCCTGCAGCCTCTTTGATCTTCTGCAACTCTTCCCGGGCCGTTTCGGGATCGGACAGCCTGGCACTGCCGTAGATGACGATGGTGGACTCGATCTGCTGCTCCTGGAGTATCAACTCGGGCTTGAGCAGCTCCAGCTGCAGCCGTACCGGGCGCAGCTCATCCCGGAGCAGGAAGTCCTGGTCCTGAAAGGCCAGGCGATAGGTCGGCGACAAGCATTGCGGCGAATCCGTCCTGCAGGACGCAGACCGGGCATCCTCGTCAGCCGAGGGAAATGGACCGCGTCCGTGGGCAATGGTGCTCATTCGTGTCCTCCAAATATGTCTGTGCGCTCTTGCATGGCAAAAGAAGGGCCGCGACCCTGTGGCTTGTCGCGGCCGGTGTTGCAGCCTCATGCAGACCCAGGTTCGACCCTGTGTCAAAACGGGTTGATGCTCTTGTCCCTGGTATAGTGGAGGTAGCCCACATTGGCCCCCAGACGCAGCCCCACACCGGACCTGATCGGAGCCAGGACTGTGTCCAGGCTCTTCTGGTAGTTCACTGAAAACCCGCCCACGACATAGGCGCTGCCGTCGACCCCTGGGAAGCGTTGGTAGATGTCATCCGGGTCCTTGAGGTTGTAGACCAGGGTAAAGACCTTGGAGGCGTTGCCCCCGATGTCGAAACCCACCGAGGGCCCTTGCCAGTACACCTTGCGGGTGGCGCCGCTTTTGAGGTGCAGGGTGCCTTCCCCGTAGCGCAGACCGACCACCAGGGCACCGCCGCCTTCGCCGCCCTTGATGTACCCGTTGGGCCTGCCCAGGTCGCTGAAGACCTTCTCGATGATCTCGGCCAGTCCCTGGCTGGTGTCCTCGAAGAAACCCTGCACCTCGTCCGCAAGCTCTGTGCGGCTGTAGGTACTGTTGTCCACAGCCTCGTCGTCGGACTGGGCAGCTGCCGCGCAGGGCAGCAGCAGGCAGAAAACGAGCAAAACCAGGCCCAATATGCGCTGCATGTCTCTCTCCTTTGGTTCGTGAAATGCGTGGTGCTCTCATCCGTTGCCAGGGCATCCCCTCCCAGGGATGTCCCTGACCATGCTCTCGACAACAGGGCCGATCCGTTTCACGATCTCCTCCACCCCCCGGGCATTGGGATGGATCCCGTCGGACTGGTTGCGTGCGGGGACTCCCGCGACCCCTTCAAGGAAAAAGGGGTACAGGACTGCATTGTAGCGCCGGGCCAGCCTGGGAAAGACAGCCCGGAAACGGTCACTGTACTCTGCACCAAGGTTGACCGGGGGACGCATGCCTGCAAGCAGTACGCTGGCTCCGGCCTCACGGATGGAGTGGATCACCGCCGCGAGGTTGTCCTCCATCCTGGCCGGGTCCAGGCCGCGCAGGGCATCGTTGGCGCCCAGCTCGACAATGACCAGGTCGGGTTCATCCTCCAGTGCCCAATCGATGCGCGCCCTGCCTCCAGCCGTGGTGTCGCCCGAGACCCCTGCATTGATCACGGTCACGAAACAACCCCTGTCGCGCAGGAAATTTTCCAGCCGGGCAGGAAACGACTCCGCCCGGTCCAGACCGTACCCGGCGACCAGGCTGTCACCAAAGGCCACGATGCGCACCGCATCCTCCTCGGATGTTGTCCCGTGCGGCCCCTTGGCCGCACTTCCCGGAGCGTGTAAAAGGACACCGGCCAGCAGCAGGGGAAAAACGAAACCCGGAGCCGACGACACCGGGTTGCGTAGCGTCCGTATGAACCAATCCAAGGGAGCCTTCATGCACACTCCCGTCGTGGAGTTGAAAAAGCTGCGCTTGATGTTAGTGGGTGGGGCCGGAGAGGTCAACATCCTCAAGGGTATCGACCTGACGGTCACAGCGGGCCAAACCATAAGTGTGGTGGGGCCGTCCGGCTCGGGCAAGACCACCCTGCTGATGGTCATTGCCGGCCTGGAGAAGCCCACATCGGGCAGCGTCGCCGTGACCGGCCGCGATCTGGGGCGCATGAGTGAAGATGCGCTGGCCCGGTTCCGGCGGCAGCACGTAGGCATTGTCTTCCAGTCCTTCCATCTCATCCCGACAATGACCGCACTGGAGAACGCCGCTCTGCCGCTGGAGTTCGCCGGAGTGGCAGGAGCCAGGGAACAGGCGGCTCAGTCCTTGAAGAGCGTGGGGCTTGACAACCGGCTGGCGCACTACCCCTCACAGCTGTCCGGTGGTGAGCAGCAACGCGTTGCCCTGGCCAGGGCCGTGGTCAACCGGCCCGCCCTGCTGCTGGCTGACGAACCCACCGGAAACCTGGACCTGGAGACCGGCCGCGCGGTCATGGACCTGTTGTTCCGACTTCAGGAAGAGAACGGCTCGACCATGATCCTGGTCACCCATGACCTTGGCCTGGCCAAACGGTGCTGCACTCCCATCCGCATGGTTGACGGACGATTTGCTGCCGGGGAGCCTGTCCCTTGAGGCACGGCTCATCTCTCACGCTGGCTCCCAGACTGGCCCGGCGCGAGATGCGTTCGGGGCTGAGAAGCTTCGGCGTGTTCCTGGCCTGCCTTTTTCTGGGGGTCTTTGCCGTCAGCGCCGTGGGATCCTTTGCCGCCGCGGCCCGTTCCGGACTGCTGGCTGATGCCCGAAGCCTGCTCGGTGGCGACGTGGAAGTCACGCTGACCCACCGATCCCTCACCCCGGAGCAGTCAAGCTTCATCGAGCGGTCCGGCCGTATCGCAACGGTGGTGGAGATGCGGGCCATGGCCCGGCCCGACAACGACTCCCCCCCGCTCCTGGTGGAGCTGAAAGCCGTTGACGAAGCTTACCCCCTGTTTGGACAATTGACACTTGACCCCGCGCTTTCGCACCAATCCAGGACCTCCCGGCAAAACGGTGCATACGGCGCTGCCGCCGAACCCCTGTTGCTGGAGAGGCTGGAAATCGGGCTGGGAGACCGGCTCCGATTGGGCAACGCTGTTTACGAGATCCGCTCCCTGATCTCCAACGAGCCGGACCGCGGGCTGGAGGCCTTCACCATCGGGCCCAGGCTGCTGGTCGGGCTGAACAGCCTCGGGGCCACCGGCCTGGTCACACCGGCAAGCCTGATCAAGTACCGGTACCGCATTGACCTGCACAGCGGCACCTCGCCCGCAGACTTCATCCGGGACCTCACGGATCGATTCCCCGATGCGGGCTGGCGGCTGCGACCTTACACCGAAGCTTCCCCGCGCATCCGGACTTTACTGGACCGCCTCTCCTCCAGCCTGACCCTGGTCGGCCTGGCAGCCCTGCTTCTCGGCGGGGTTGGAATTTCCGGCGCGGTTCGCGGTTTTCTCGATTCCCGCACCTTGCACATCGCGACCATGAAGTGCCTGGGGGCGTCCGGCGGCATGGTCTTTCGCATCTACCTCTGCCAGATCCTCTTCCTGGCCGTTGCAGGCTCTTTGCTTGGCTGCGCAGCCGGCGCAGCAACCCCGTACGCCCTGAAACCGCTGCTCGCGACGGTCCTGCCCGTGCCCCTCAAGCCCAGCCTGCATGCCGGCCCGCTGTTGACAGCCGCGGCCTTCGGCATGCTCACCGCCCTGCTCTTCTCACTAAAACCACTGGGATCTGCCGGCAACGTTCCCCCGGCGGTCCTTTTCCGGGGATACCTGGAAAGCACCTCCCGCCGCACAGCAGGCACCACCATTCTGCTGATGCTGACCTGCGGCCTCTCCCTGGCCGCTCTGGCCCTGTTGACCAGCGAGGACCAGGCTCTGGCTGCCTGGTTCCTGGGCGGGACAGTGCTGTCCTTTCTGGCTTTCTTCCTGCTTTCCAGGGCAATCATCGCCGTGACCCGCCGATTGCCCAGGCCGAACCGGGCCAGCCTGCAGCTGGCACTGACCAATATCCCCAGGCCAGGGTCTCCCGCCCCAAGCCTGGTCTTCTCACTGGGCCTGGGACTGACCGTGCTCTGCACCGTGGGGCTGGTCCAGGGCAACCTGGCCGCCTATGTGGACCGGAACCTCCCCGAGCAGGCCCCCTCGTTTTATTTCATAGATATCCAGACCGACCAGCTGGGGCCTTTCATTTCCATGATGTCCACCCATCCCGGAGTGCAGCAGGTGCAAAGCACCCCCACCTTGCGGGGGCGCATCACCGCCATCAATGGAGTGCCTGTCGAGAAAGCCGAGATTGAACCTGGTGTGGCCTGGGCCGTCCGCGGGGACAGGGCCTTGACCTCTGCAGAGAGGCCCGGCCCCGAAGCCGCGATCACTGCAGGGGAATGGTGGCCTGCCGACTACGACGGCCCTCCCCTCCTCTCCCTGACCACGGACCTGGCCCAGGGGTTCGGCGTAACCATCGGCGACACACTGACCCTGAACATCCTGGGGCGGGACGTGACAGCGACCATCGCCAATCTCAGGGAAGTTGACTGGTCCACCATGCAGATGCAGTTCGCCATCGTCCTCGCCCCCGGCCCCCTGGAACAGCTGCCCCGCACCCACCTGGCCTCGATCCATTCCACATCCGGCTCCGAGGGCGCTATTCTGAGACAGGTCACTGAAGCCTTCCCAAACGTCACCGTGGTTCGGGTCAAAGAGGTCCTGGAGAACGTGAGCAGCCTGCTGCGTCGTCTGGGTGCCGTCTTCACCGGCCTGGCGGCCATAGTTTTGCTGGCCGGGTTCCTGGTCCTGGCAGGTGCTGTTTCCGCAGACCAGCACCGAAGAATTTACGACGCGGTCATCTTCAAGGTCTGCGGGGCGACCCGCAGGGACATTCTGACGGCCCTGTGCGCCGAGTTCGGGATTGTGGGGTGCGTCACTGGACTGCTGAGCGGCATGCTCGCAAGCATGGCGGCCTGGGCAATCGTCTCCCGCCTCATGCTCCTGGACTACCAGCCGATGTGGGGCAGGCTGCTGCTCACCCTGGGGGCCGGGCTGGCCTTTGCGGTGATCTTTGGGCTGGCCGGCACGGCCAGGACTCTGGGGCGCAGGGCCTCTGCCTATCTGCGCAATGAGTAGTGCGCACTGGTCAGGAGGGTTACTCCGGCTCCGGGCGGGTTCAGTCTGCCAGGGCTTCCTGGATGACCCGCAAAAGATCCTCGACCAGGTAGGGCTTGCTCAAAAAGGCCGCCGCCCCGAACAATTCCGGAGACTGGGCCATCTTGTGGGCCCCGTAGCCACTTGCCAGGACAACCCGTGCCCCGGGGTCGATCTCGATGAGCCGTCTCAGGCACGCCTCACCCCCGATCCCGGGCATCCCCAGGTCCAGGACCATCAGATCGACAGCCTCGGCAGGGCAGGCCTTCAAAGCTTCCTCGCCGCTGCACTTCAAAAAACAAAAAAAACCGGAAGATTTTTTCAAGCTCCCGGTTTTCTGCCTGGTGGGTTTTCAACAGCTACTGTGCAGCTTTGCCGGACACCTTCCTGCGCAGATCCAGCCAGTCCTGCAGCTCCAGCACTCCGGTGGAGAGGTGGTACCTGCCGTCGGCAAACACCCCGTAGTCACCGCCCCCGGCCATTGCCGAGGCAAAGCGGACGTGATTGGCGTAAATAAGCCAGATGGTGCTCCAGTGACGCTCCACCGCCTCGTTGAACGGACTGTCCTTGGCCGACAGGCCCTTGGCAAACCCTTCCTCCCAGATGTCGCCCATGATGGCGGTGGCGGTCCGGGTCTTGTCGTTGGTGACCTCGATGGTGTTCTCGAACCTTTCCCAGAACCCGTTGACCCAGGAGGGGTCGTGGCAGCCCCGGCACATCGAACGCATCTTACCGCCCCGTTTTTCCCGCTCGGCGGCGTCGATGAGGTAGTCCTCTGCAAAACCGCCGGAAAAGTCTGTGGGCAATGGCAGACCGTCCTTGTTCCGGATGATGGATGTGTCCGCCTCCTTGGGGTGGGGGTGGGCATAGATGAGCCCGAAGATGCGCCACGGGATGCGGTCGTTCATCCGGTGCGTGCGCTCGCCCAGGACCTCACCATCGGGGGTGACCACCAGGCTGACGTGACAAGCAGCGCAGGTCGGCGCAGTGAAGTCCTGGCCCACGGTCCAGGGCACGTTGGTGAAGTTCCACTGCTTCTCCATGCTGGAAAAGATGTTGCCGTGCTTGCTGGCGCTGTAGACCTTGTACGCGGGAACGTCCGGTCCAACGTGGCACTCCTTGCACGTGTAAGGCTTTCTGGCCATCTCGATGGAGAACTGGTGACGGGTGTGGCAGGCCGCGCAGGAACCGAGGCTGTCATCCAGGTTCTTGCGCCCCACGCCCTGGTTGGGCCAGCCTTCGAGCACCGGGAAGTCCATGGGTCCGAAAAAGGTGTCCCGGGTCTCGGTCCCTGTCACCTTCAGCTCGGTACCGTGACAGTACAGACAGGACTCGGCATAGGTAAGCTGGTCGGTCTCCTGGAAGGTGATAACGCCGTCCTTGCGCTGCATCCTCCCGTTGATGGTCTGCTGCAGGTCCTGATAGACCGGATTCTTTACAAAGTTGACCCAGGCCTTGGACATCAGGTTGTGGGTGTACTCCTCGGCCTCGGTGGCGTGGCAGGTGGCGCAGTCGTCCGGGCTGACCGCCACGTGCACCTGGTATCCGGAATGCTCAAAGGTGTCGGCATGTGCATCGGGACGCATGGTGTGGCACTCGGCACACCCAACAGCGTTGTCTTTCATGTCATCCGGGACCGTCTCGCTGGAGACCTTACGGGCCTTTCCCGTGACCTTCATGGCCTCGCCGGGTGTAATCTGAGCGTGCCGGCTCTTTTTCCATTCGGCCGTGATCCCCGGGTGCAGGGTCTCGTGGCAGCCCAGGCAGTCCGAGGTGGCATCACTAGCCGGAGACTCTGCCAGGGCCAGGGAGGACGCCGCCCCCATTCCAATCAGACACAGCAGTAGCAGCAGCAGAACTTTTCGCATGGCTCGTTTTGCATCCTTCGTTCTCAGAGTTGCACGGGAATCATGTCTTTCATCCGCCAGGCAACACAACCTCATTTAGTCAACCCGAGGCACGCTCAGCTGTCAAGCCTGAATCAAGGGCAACCAAAATCGTTGCAGGCCGGTGAATAATCACAACTCGGCTGCGTTGCCCGCCAGGGCCAAACCAGTACCTATGAAGAACGGTTCTTCAAGTTCGAAGGCATTTTCAAAGATTGCCGGTTTTGGAAAGAGGCCGTGGGTTGACCATGTACTCTTCAACCGGATGAACCTTTTAAGATTCTTCCGATTCATCGTGCTTTTTCGAAAGGCTCTGGGGTCGGAGACGGCCTTGGGAGCCCCGGCTGATTTCCGGAGCTTTGAAGGAACTGGGAATTGAGCTTTTTTCCACTTCGTGCCATGACGCAGCATTCGTGGCCATCCAGCTGTGGGCAGAACACCAGGAACCTGGACCAGACATGCGGGAAAAACGTTGACCTGCATCAATGCCCCGAAGACACCTTTCTGGCAGGTTTTTAAAATGAAGATTGAAAAAACAAAAGGGGTTGCGGTTAAACCGCAACCCCTTTGAAAACTCTGGTGGGCCACCAAGGAATCGAACCTTGAACCTCCGGATTAAGAGTCCGCTGCTCTGCCAATTGAGCTAGTGGCCC
>CAZQOG010000065.1:0-14094 GCA_964594925.1 uncultured Desulfohalobiaceae bacterium | reverse complement strand
GTCATAGGAAGAGGCGGTCACCGGCACGGGCTCCAGGGGCTGCACCCTGTCCAGGTCCCCGGCAAGAATGGAAAACATGGCCCGGGCACCGTTTGCAAAGGCCTCCGGCAATGTGTCCCCCCGGCCGCGGACCCCGATGTCCGCCCCGTGCTCAAAGGTCTCGTAAGTGCTCCGTGCCACTGCCCCTCCCTGCAAAAACCAACTATAGACGAATAACCCCATGATGCAATACAACACGCTCCCCACCAACGATCACCTTTGCCGGCAAAGCCCATACCAATGAATCCCATGGAATCACCTCTGCAGAGACCTGAGATCCTGGCCCCGGCCGGAGACAAGAGCTCCTTCCTGGCCGCACTGGCCGGCGGGGCCGATGCCGTCTACTGCGGCCTCAAGCACTTCTCGGCCCGCATGGCCGCGGAAAACTTCTCCCTGTCCGAGCTGACCGGTCTGGCCAACCTGGCCAGGTCCAAGGGCTGCAAGACCTACGTGGCCTTCAACACCCTGCTCAAGCCGCAGGACATCCAGCCTGCCGGCAGGCTCATCGACCGGCTGAACCGCCATGTCCGGCCCGACGCACTCATCATCCAGGACCTGGGCTTGATCGACCTGGCCCGGCAGAGCGGCTTTTCCGGAGAGATCCACCTCTCCACCCTGGCCAATGTGAGCTTTGGGCAGGCCCTGCCCCTTCTCGGCAAGCAGCTCCCGGTCCAGCGGGTGGTCCTGCCCCGGGAGCTGTCCATCGACGAGATCAAGTCTGTTGCCGAAAACTGCCCCCCGGACATGGGGCTCGAGGTCTTTGTGCACGGCGCCCTGTGCTACGGTGTGTCCGGGCGCTGCTACTGGAGCAGCTACCTGGGGGGGAAAAGCGGTTTGCGCGGCCGGTGCGTGCAGCCCTGCCGCCGCATCTACTCGGGCCGGTCCGGCAAGGGAAGCAAGGGGCGCTTCTTCTCCTGCCTCGACCTGGGGCTGGACGTCCTGGCCAGGACCCTGCTCGACGTGCCGCGGGTCACGGCCTGGAAGATCGAGGGGCGCAAGAAGAGCCCCCACTACGTCTACTACACCACCACAGCCTACCGGCTGCTCCGGGACAACCCCAAAGACCCCGAAAGCAAGAAGGCGGCCCAGGACCTTTTGCAGCACTCCCTGGGACGCGCGACAACCAACTATTTCTTCCTGCCGCAGAGGCCGCAGCTTCCCATGCAGCCGGACGAGCAGACCGGATCGGGCCTCTTCGTGGCCACCACCAGGTGCCTCAAGGGGAGGTGCAGCATCAAGCCGAGGATCGAGCTTTTGCCCGGCGACCTGCTGCGGGTGGGCTACCAGGACCTGCCCGGGCACTTCCTCCACAAGGTGCGCACCTACCTGCCCAAGGGAAAGATCCTTGCATTGGGCAAGGCCGGGAACCTGTCCGACAAGACACCGGTCTTTCTGATCGACCGCGAGGAGCAGGAGCTCAAGCAAAGGCTGCACGAGCTGGCCAGGCAGCTGCAGCCGGTCCCCGAGAGCAAGACCGAGGCCTCGCGCTTCACGGCCACCCTGCCGCAGCCGCTCCCGCCCGCGGGAAGTGCAAAGGCCATGGATGTCTACCGCCACGCACCCACAGGCAAGACCCAGGCCCACCTGGGGCTGTGGCTGGCCCCTGATGCGGTCAAACGGTACGGCCGCCCCATGATAGCCTCCACCTGGTGGTGGCTGCCGCCCGTGATCTGGCCTCAGGAGGAAATGCAGTGGCGGCGGATGGTCGGAGAAATCCGCCGCAAGGGGGGCCGGTTTTTCGTCTGCAACGCACCCTGGCAGGCCGCTCTCTTTGACGACCCCGACCGGTGCACCCTGTGGGCCGGACCTTTTTGCAACCAGGCCAACGCCCTCTCCCTGGGCCTCCTCCAGGAGCTCGGTTTTTCCGGGGCCGTGGTCAGCCCTGAGCTGTCCGGCGGGGATGTCCTGAGCCTGCCCGCTGCCAGCCCCCTGCCCCTGGGGGTTGTGGTTTCCGGGAGCTGGCCCTTGTGCGTTGCCCGATCCCTGGCCCAGCAGGTCAGGTCCGACACGCCCCTGACCAGCCCCAAGGGGGAGGGGCTCTGGACCAGGCGGTACGGCGCAAATGTCTGGGTCTATCCCGACTGGCCCCTCGACCTCCGGGGCAAAATCCCCCAGCTCAAGGAGGCGGGATACGCCCTGCTGGTCCACCTGCACGAACCCAGGCCCAAAACCCTCGGCCCCCCAAAGCGCACCAGCACCTTCAACTGGGACCTGAAGCTGCTCTGACCCCCTCCATTCCCCCCAAACCTCACGCTTGTCCGCCTTCCCGGCCCTGCGGCCCCCCGCCAACCCCGAACAAGCCTCTGTGGAGCAAGCGGGGTCCTGTATTATTACGACACCAAGAAGACTATAAATTACCCATTTCACGCTATGTGTGAAATGGGTAATTTACAGCCCCGGGCTTCAAAGATGTTCGGCTGAGCTTCCTTTGATCGTCCCAGAGAGAACCAAAGATACTGACATATCTGTCCGTGCGAACCGTCATTATTTTTTTGGAAGGGGAAAGTCCGCCAACTGAAATTACCCATTTCACGCTATGTGTGAAATGGGTAATTTTCGGCTTTAAGGGTGTTCGGCTGGGCTTGCGCTTTGGGCATCCCGGGGCGGGGGGCGGTCCTTGTAGAGAAACATCGTGGCAAGTCTGGCCGGCAGGGCCGTGAGAAGCCTGGAGAGGAGAAAGACCGCCAGCAGGGAGAAGAGCACCCTGCCCCACAGGATGCCGGACAGGTGTGCGCCCAGGGCCACCATGAGCAGGGTGTCCTCCACAACGCTGTGGGTCATCCCCAGCAGGGTCATGGCCATGAAGCAGTCCCTGGGGCGGACCGTGCCCGAGCGGGACTCCTTGATGATCAGCCCTCCGCCGTAGGCAATGCCCATGATCAGCCCCACGATGGTCAGGGGGGCGGCGGTGCGGCCAAGCCCCAGCCAGTGCAGCACCGGCTTGAGCAGACCGACCACGCGTTCCGTGACCCGAAGCTTTTCCAGTATCCGCATGACCATGACCAGCACCAGGATGATGCCGAAGATCGCCCCAAGGCTGATAATCTGCTCCACCACCCAGGCTGCCAGAGAGGGGTCGCCCGAGGGCTGTGCGGGCTTCCAGAGCAGGCGCGCAGGGGCCTGCAGCAACCCGAGACCCTGGTAGAGGTGGTGCAGGAGGAATCCGAGCCCGACCGCACCGCCAACCCTGGCCAGGAGCTGAAAGATGATCCCGGTGCCGGCCCGCTTGGCAATGCCGAGTTCCACCGGCAGGTTGTGGGCCACCAGGATCATGGTCGCCAGGACCGTGACCTGGGCCTGGGTCATCGGTTCCACTGTCGCAATGGTCACGAAGACCACCATGGCCGTGTAGATGTTGTTGAGCATGGCCGTGGCCCAGACCAGCCCCATGCTGGCCGGCAGGCCCACCAGCGAGGTGACCGGGGCAAGCGGGGCGGCCAGGGGTTCCACCAGCCCAACTTCCTGCAGAAGCTTGACCCCCACCAGCACCGGGATCATGACCACGGCCAGATGGCGGAAGGTCTCCACTGCATCGCGCAGGCTGGCCAGAGCAAACCCGGCCAGCCCGGCGCTGGAAAATGTGAGGGGTTTCTGGTCCATCCGCTTCACTCGTGCTCGTCAGGGAAGCCGTGTACCTGGGAACGGCCAGTGGTGATCCTGCACTGCAGGGCACAAGCAGAGCGCTCGCTGGAGGGCTGGAGCAAGAGCTTGCCTTGAGCCTCAATCGTCAAAAGACCTGTCGGAACAGGTCCTCCCCGGCCTTGTCGCTGGATGGCTGGGAGTCACCGGAGGTTCCTGTGCCGGAAGGCCGGCTTCCGGAGCTTTTTCCCGCATAGGCTGTAGTTGTGGGCTGGGTGCCCGCCTTGAAGGGCAGGAAGTAGCTGCTCGTGGAATCCGGACCGGCCAGAAGCCCGGAGTCCGCGTCGATGCGGGCCATGACGATGCCAGGGGGCTGGGCGAAGTCCTGGACCGGGTAGTCCTGCTCCACGGCCTGCCGGTACTGGACCCAGATCGGTGAGGCAGCCCTGGAGCCGGTCTCGTACTTGCCCATGGGTTGCAGCTCGTCAAAGCCGACGTAGACCCCGGTCAACAGGTAGGGGGTGAACCCGATGAACCAGGCGTCCTTCTCATCGTTGGTCGTGCCGGTCTTTCCCGCCACCGGCCTGCCCAGCGCCTTGGCTCTCCAGCCCGTGCCCGACTGGACCACCTGCTGGAGCAGGTTGGACACGATGTAGGCCGTCTGGGGGCTGATGGCCTCCCTGATCTCGGGCTCGGCGACATAGAGCTCCTCGCCCCAGGCCTCGGTGACCCTGGCCACCAGCCAGGGCTTGATGGTCGTACCCTGCCTGGGGAATGCAGAGTAGGCCTGGCAGAGGTTGATCGGGGAAACCGATGCCGACCCCAGGCTGACCGAGAGGTCCCTGGGAAACTCGGCTTCCAGGCCAAGGTCCCGTGCCCGGCGGATGATCGTGTCGATGCCCAGCTTCTGGGCCACCCGGATGGTGACCAGGTTCCTGGAGTTGACCAGTGCCGTCCTGAGCAGTGTCGGACCGTAGAAGAGGCCTTCGAAGTTCTCCGGCTTCCATGTGGAGTTGGTCTGCAGGTCGTCGTAGACAATGGGGGCGTCGAGCATCATGGAGGCCACGGTGAAGCCGTTGTCCAGGGCCGCGGAGTAGACGATGGGCTTGAATGCCGAACCGGGCTGGCGTTTGGCCTGGGTGGCCCTGTTGAACTGGCTGCGCTTGAAGTTGTACCCGCCGACCAGGGCCTTGACCGCCCCTGTTGCCGGGTAGATGGAGACCAGCCCGCCTTCCACTCTGGGTTCCTGCTCCAGGTTGAGGGTCAGGGGCTTGCCCTCACCCTGCTCGTCCCGGATCGAAACCCAGACCACGTCCCCCGGGGACAGGACCGTGGTGGCGTCCGTGACGTCCCGAACCTCCTCCGGGGCCTTGGAGGGATCCGGCTCCCTGCACCAGGCCATGCTTTCCACAGTGATGAAGCCCTCACTGTCCGCTGTCCTGGCCGTGGCTCCCTGGGGGTCCACCCCGGTCACCAGGACCTGGAACCAATCCGTGGCATTGTCCCCATCCGCCTCCAGGGTGCTGTTCTGCACCCAGCCCTCGTACTCTGCCGGTGCCAGGTGCCGCACGGGCCCCTGCCAGCCCCGGCGCTTGGTGGAAGCCCTGAGCCCGTCACGAACGGCCTGCTCGGCCGCGGTCTGGTGCTCCATGTCGATGGTGGTGTGCACGTGCAGCCCGCCCTCGTAAACCGTTTTTTCACCGTATCTCTCGATGAGCCAGCGGCGGACCTCCTCCAGGAAGTGGGATCCTGTCTTCCAGGATGGATCGGGCATGGTGTTGATGGAAAGCTCGGCCTCCAGAGCTTCTGCAGCCTGGTCCGGGCTGATCCACCCCAGGTTGAGCATGTGGCCGATCACATACTCCTGTCGCTGCCTTGCTTCCTGCAGATTCTTGGTGGGGGCGTAGCGGGAAGGCGCCTTGGGCAGGCCGGCCAGCATGGCGGCCTCGGCCAGGGAGACCTCGGAGATGTGCTTGCCGAAGTACGCCCGGGCCGCGGCCTCCACCCCATAGGCCCCTTCCCCGAGATAGATCTGGTTCAGATAGATGGTCAGGATCTCGTCCTTGCTCAGGTACTTCTCCAGCCGGTAGGCCAGGATGGCTTCCTTGAGCTTGCGGGTGTAGCTGCGCTCAGGCGTGAGCAGCAGCGACTTGATGACCTGCTGGGTGATGGTGCTTCCCCCCTGGACAATGGCCCCGGCCTGGATGTTGCGCAACGCCGCCCTGAAGATGCCCACCATGTCCACTCCCTCGTGGGAGTAGAAGTCGCTGTCCTCGGCAGCCAGAAAGGCCTGGGGTACGTGCTCGGGCATCTCGCGCATGGGCACCAGGAAGCGGCGCTCCTTGGCAAAGTAACCCAGGACGCTCCCGTTGGTGGTGTAGACGGTGGTCACCAGCGGCGGGTTGTAGTCCGTGATGTTCTTGAACCCGGGGAGGTCGCGCACGGCCCAGAAGTACAGCCCTGCCCCGCTCAGTGCCGCCGCGAAAAACCCGAGCAGCACCAGCAGCAGGAAAATTTTTATGAACCGTTTCATGGCCCGGAAAGGGCTCCTTTATTGTGCACAGGCTGTCACCCGCTGTTTCTGGAGAACTTGAGCCGCCCCTTGCCCAGCAGGTCGTGGAGATGGACCAGGCCGAGCACCTCTTCCGTCTCGTCCACGATGGGCAGCACGGTGACGGTGTGGGTTTCCATGATGTCCAGTATCGTGGCCGCGCTCTGCCCGGGCCGCCCGGTGAGAGGGCCCGCGGTCATGTAGCGGCTCACCGGCGCGCTCATGTCCGGGTCGGTGCGGCACACCAGCCGCCGCACGTCGCCGTCGGTCAGGATGCCTTCCAGCTTGCGCTCCCGGTTGTGGATGATCAGCGTGCCCAGCCCGCCCTCGTTGAGGACGTTCAAGGCCTCGCGAAAGGGGGTTTCAGGTTCCACGGCCGGCAGGTTTCCCGCATGCATGTATGCGCTGACCTCCCGGCACAGTCTCTGTCCGAGAATGCCTCCGGGGTGGAAGCGCTGAAAATCGTCCGTGCCAAAGGACTTGCGCCGGATCAGGCACACCGCCAGGGCATCGCCCACCGCCAGGGTGGCGGTTGTGCTGGCCGTGGGGGCCAGATCAAACGGGCAGGCCTCCCTGGAGACCCTGGTGCTCACGGTCACGTGACACATGCGGCTCAGGGAGGACGCACCATTTCCGGTCAGGGCGATCAGCTTCACGCCCAGGGAGGCCAGGGTGGGGATGATGCCGTTCAGCTCGTCCGTCTCCCCGCTGTTGGAGATGGCCAGGACCACGTCCCCTTCCCTGATCATGCCCAGGTCTCCGTGGGCGCCTTCCACGGGATGCAGGAAGTAGGCCGGGGTGCCGGTGCTGCTCAGGGTGGCCGCGATCTTTCGCCCCACCAGGCCGGACTTGCCCACTCCCGTGACCACCACCCTGCCCCCGCAGGAGTCCATGAGGTCCAGGGCCCTGACAAAGGACTGGTCCAGAGCGTCCCTGACCTGGATCACCCCCTGGGCCTCCACATCCAGGACCTCGCGGCCGAGGGCGATCCACTCCTGATCGGTGGAGGGCAGATCGGTGGAGGGCAGGTCCCTGACGCTCATGGGTCGCCCTCCAGGCAGAGCTTGCCCATGCATTCGCCCGGCACGATGGGGTACTCGCCCTGAAAGCAGGCCAGGCAGTATCCGTCCGTTGTCCCCACCGAGTCCAGCAGCCCGTCCACGGTCAGGTAGTGCAGGCTGTCCAGCCCGATGTACCTGGCAATGTCCGAGACACTGTTGTTGGCGGCGATGAGCTCGCCCTTGGAGGAGAAGTCGATGCCGTAGTAGCAGGGGTAGCGGATGGGGGGGCAGCTGACCCGCATGTGCAGCTCGGCAGCCCCCATCTCCCGCAGCTTCTTGACCCTGGTCCGGATGGTCGTCCCCCTGACGATGGAGTCCTCGACAACAACGATCCGTTTTCCCTTGATCATGGGCTTGACCGGGTTGAGCTTCACCCGGACCCCGAAGTCGCGCATGTCCTGGGAGGGCTGGATAAAGGTCCGCCCCACATAGTGGTTGCGGATCATGGCCATCTCGAAGGGCAGCCCCGACTCCTGGGCATACCCCACGGTGGCGTAAACCCCCGAGTCCGGAAAGGGCATGACAAAGTCGGCATCCACGGGCGCTTCCCGGGCCAGGGTCTTTCCCATGGCCTTGCGCTTCAGGTAGACGGTCTCGTCAAAGACCCGCGAGTCGGGGCGGGCAAAGTAGATGAGCTCGAAGATGCAGGCCTTGCGGGGCTCTGGCTCGGCAAACTGGTGGCTGGTCAGCTTTCCACCGTCTACGACCACCATCTCCCCCGGGCGCAGGCAGCGCAGGTACTCGGCCTCCAGCAGGTCGAAGGCACAGGTCTCCGAGGCCAGGACATAGGCATCGCCCATGCGCCCCAGGGACAGCGGGCGGAACCCCAGGGGGTCCCTGACCGCGATCAGCTTGTCGTTGACCAGTATGACCAGGCAGTAGGCGCCCTGGATCCTGTTGCACGCCTTGGCCACGGCCTCCTCGATGCTTGCCCCGTTCAGGTACTTGGCCACCAGGTGCATGATTATCTCGCTGTCCATGGTGGTCTGGAAGATGGTCCCGGAGTTCTCGAGCTCCTGGCGCAGCTGGTAGGTGTTGACCAGGTTGCCGTTGTGGGCGATGGCCATGCTCAGGTCCTTGAACCGGACCATGAAGGGCTGGGCATTGCGCAGCAGGGAGGAGCCTGTGGTGGAGTAGCGGGTGTGCCCGATGCCCACGCTGCCCTTGAGCTGGTGCCCGAGGTGGAGCTCTTCGAACACGTCCGCCACCAGGCCCATGCCTTTCTGCTCCCTGAGCTTGGCCCCGTCCCAGGTCACGATGCCGGCACTCTCCTGCCCCCGGTGCTGCAAGGCGTACAGCCCGAAATAGGTCATGCGGGCAGCTTCCTGATGCCCGTATATGCCGAACAATCCGCAGTATTCTTTCATAGGCTGTCCAGGCTCGAAAAAAAGGTGATGGGGTACTGTGTGTATCTTCCCGGGCAGCGTCAAGAGAGACCGGCTACCCTCGAGCTCAAAGCTGAAAGCTCAAAGCAAAACAAATTCTTCAGAAATCATTTTTATTGCTTCCTTTCAGCTTTGAGCCTGCCTTTTCAGCCGGCTGCATAATACTCCTGCAGGCTCTTGACCCCCATGCCCTTCCCGGCCAGCTCCTGGATGGCCAGGGCCATGGCATTGGCCCCCGAGACAGTGGTGGCGTAGGGGATGTTGTACAGGACCGCTGCCTGGCGGATGCTGGAGGAGTCGCTCACCGTGCGCCTGCCCGAGGAGGTGTTTATCATGAGCTGGATCTCCTTGTTCTTGATGTAGTCCACGATGTTGGGCCTCCCCTCGTAGACCTTGAAGACCACCTCGGCCTCCACGCCGTGCTGCTTCAGAAAATCGGCAGTTCCCCTGGTGGCCAGGATCCTGAACCCCACGTCCTTGAACGAACGGGCAGCAGGGACCAGGGCGTTCTTGTCCCGGTCGTTGACGGACACGAAGACCGTGCCCTTTTCCGGCAGCACCTGACCGGCGGCGAGCTGGCCCTTCATGAAGGCCTGGCCAAAGGTCCGGGCCACGCCCATGACCTCCCCGGTGGAGCGCATCTCCGGCCCCAGGATGACATCCACCTCCTGGAAGCGGTTGAAGGGGAAGACCGACTCCTTGACCGAGACATACCCCCCCTTGCGCTGTGACCAGGGGTCCAGCTCCTTGAGGGTGTGCCCCATCATCACGGAGGTGGCCAGCCGGGCCAGGGGCACGCCCGTGGCCTTGCTCACGAAAGGGGCGGTGCGCGAGGCCCGCGGGTTGACCTCCAGGATGTAGACATCCCGGTCCTTGACCGCGAACTGGATGTTCATGAGGCCGACCACGTTCAGCTCTCTGGCCAGGGCCTTGGTCTGGTTGGAGATGTCTTCCACGATCCCCGGGTCGAGGGTGTGGGGGGGGATCACGCAGGCCGAGTCGCCGGAATGGATGCCGGCCTCCTCGATGTGCTCCATGATGCCGGCAACGTAAGTGTCCGTCCCGTCGGACAGCGCGTCCACGTCCACCTCGGTGGCGTTTTCCAGGAACTTGTCGATCAGGATGGGGTGGTCCGGCGCAGCAATGACCTCGTGGCGGAAGTAGCTGGTCAGGGCTTCGGAGCTGTACACGATCTCCATGGCCCTGCCCCCGAGCACGTAGGAGGGACGCACCACCACGGGATAGCCGATCCGCTCTGCCTCCACAATGGCCTGCTCCAGGGTCATGGCCGTGCCGTTGGCCGGCTGGCGCAGATCGAGCTTGTTGAGCAGGGCCTGGAAGCGTTCCCGGTCCTCGGCCCGGTCGATGGAGTCGGGCGAGGTTCCGAGAATGGGCACGCCCGCACGCACCAGGGGCACGGCCAGGTTGAGGGGGGTCTGCCCCCCGAACTGGACGATGACCCCCTCCGGCCTCTCCTGCTCCACGATGTTCATCACGTCCTCGAAGGTCAACGGCTCGAAGTACAGCCTGTCCGAGGTGTCGTAGTCCGTGGACACGGTTTCGGGGTTGGAGTTGACCATGATCGACTCCACCCCGAGGTCCTTGAGGGCATAGGCGGCGTGAACGCAGCAGTAGTCGAACTCGATGCCCTGACCGATGCGGTTCGGCCCCCCGCCCAGGATCATGACCTTGCGGCCGGAGCCGGGCTGGACTTCTTTCCCTTTTTCATAGGTGGAGTAATAGTAGGGGGTGTAGGCCTCGAACTCGGCCGCGCACGTGTCCACCAGGTAGTAGGTGGGAACGATGCCCAGCTTCTTGCGCAACGCGCGCATGTCCAGCTCGCCGCGCTTCCACATGGCGCCCAGCTGGCGATCGGAAAAGCCGCACTCTTTGGCCCTGCGCAGGATGTCCCGCAGCCCGGGGTTGCCCGGGTCTATGGTCTCCTCGAGACTGAATGCAGTGAGCTCCTCCTCCAGGGCAAGCAGGTCCTTGATCTGACGCAGAAACCAGGGGTCGATGGCCGTGGCCTCGAAGATCTCCTCCAGGCTTGCCCCAGCCAGCATGGCCGACCTGATGTCGAAGATGCGCTTCGAGTTGGGGGTCCTGAGCCTGATGAGCAGCTCGTCCTTGTCCGGCACGGGCAGGTCGTAGCGGCTGCCCAGGCCGGACTCCCCGACCTCGAGGGAGCGCAGCCCCTTTTGCAGGGCCTCCTTGAAGGTGCGCCCGATGGCCATGGTCTCGCCCACGCTCTTCATGGCCGTGCTGAGCTGGTCCCTGGCCCCGGGAAACTTCTCAAAGGTGAAGCGCGGGATCTTGACCACGCAGTAATCGATGGTCGGCTCGAACGAGGCCATGGTCTCCCGGGTGATGTCGTTGGGGATCTCGTCCAGGGCGTAGCCCACTGCCAGCTTGGCCGCTATCTTGGCGATGGGGAACCCCGTGGCCTTGGAGGCCAGGGCCGAGGAGCGGGACACCCTGGGGTTCATCTCGATGACCACCATCTCCCCGCTGGCCGGGTCGATGGCGAACTGCACGTTCGACCCCCCTGTTTCCACGCCGATCTCGCGCATGATGGCCAGGGCGGCGTTGCGCATCATCTGGTACTCGTTGTCGGTCAGGGTCTGGGCCGGGGCCACGGTGATGGAGTCCCCGGTGTGCACGCCCATGGGGTCCACGTTTTCAATGGAGCAGATGACCACGCAGTTGTCGTTCTTGTCCCGCATCACCTCCAGCTCGAACTCCTTCCACCCCAGCACCGACTCCTCGAGCATGACCTCGTGGGTCAGGCTGGCTGCCAGCCCCCGGCTGCAGATCTCCTCCAGATCCTCCATGTTGTAGGCCACCCCCCCGCCTGTCCCGGCCAGGGTGTAGGCCGGACGGACAATCAGGGGGAAGGGGATGCGCCGGCCCCACTGCCTGGCCTCGTCCAGGTTCCGGGCAATCCCGCTCCTGGGGACCCGGAGGCCGATGTCCTCCATGGCCCTGCGGAACTGCTCCCGGCTCTCGGCCTTCTGGATGACCGGAAGCGAGGCCCCGATCAGCTCCACGCCGTGGGCATCCAGAACACCCATCTCGGACAGGGCCACCGCCGTGTTCAGCCCGGTCTGCCCGCCCAGGGTGGGCAGCAGGGCGTCCGGCTTTTCCTTGGCAATGATCTTGGCCACGGTGTGCGGCTCGATGGGTTCGATGTAGGTGCGGTCGGCCATCTCCGGGTCGGTCATGATGGTGGCCGGGTTGGAGTTGACCAGGATGACCTCGTACCCCTCTTCCTTGAGGGCCTTGAGGGCCTGGGTGCCGGAGTAGTCGAACTCGCAGGCCTGACCGATGACGATCGGACCCGAACCGATGAGCATGATACGCGTGATGTCAGTTCTTTTTGGCATGGAGATATACTGTTGTTGGCAGACTGTTGAGTAATTTTTGAGCACGCCGGCAGGCGCCCGTCACCCCGGGAGAGTTACGCTATCTGGTTTCACCGGGCAAGCCGTTGCAGGCCCATCCCACCTGCCGCGGGGAACTCCTTGACAGGGGAAGTCATCGTTCCTAAAAAGTTAAATAGATCAAACTTTTCCGGGCCTGCTTCACTTCCAAAGGCCCGAGCAGGGGGAACCAATGTGGGATGCGGTCATTGTTCTCGTTGTGGTCGGGGTGGCCTTGTTCTTCGTGATCAAGCGCCTCAGCCGGTCGGTCACAAGCGCAGCCAGCGGCGAAGGCGGATGCAGCAGCTGTGAAGGCTGCCCTGTCAGCAGCTCGGCCCACTGTCAGGAGCGCCTGCAGCGGCTGGAGAGACCGCGGACCGATTCCGGCCAACCGGATTCTCCGGACTGACGACCGGATAGTGGTGATCTTTCCGAACGGCCAGGGCCCTGCTCTCCAAAGATCAGGGAGGCCTTTCCCCTCTTTCAGGACACCCTGCTTCCCGCTTTGACCTCTTCCGAAGGCACGACCAGCCGGAGTGCCCCGCTCTCGTGCACTGCCAGCACCATGCCCTGGGAGCTGACCCCCCGGATGGTCCGGGGCTTGAGATTGGCCACCACCACCACCTGCCTGCCCGGCAGGTCGGCCGGGCTGTAGTGCTCGGCCACCCCGGCCACCAGCTGCCGGGGCTCCTTTTCCCCCAGGTCCACCATGAGCTGCAGCAGCTTGTCCGCCTTGGGCACGGTCCGGGCGGAGAGAATGGTTCCGATGCGCAGGTCCAGCTTCTGGAAGTCGCTGAACTCGGCAAAACCCTCTTCCGGGGCTTCCACATCTTTCCTGGGGGGGCAGGAGGTTTCCTTCTCCGGCTCGAGCCGCGGAAAGAGGTTCGAGCTCCGGGAGACACCCGTACCGGGTTCGAGCCCGCCCCAGTGGTCGAGCTCCTCCGACAATGTCCGGCGGGAATCCCCCAGCCCCAGCTGCTTCAGCATGCCAGCGGCGGCATGGGGCATGACCGGGACCAGGTGCCTGGCGATCTTGCGCAGGCTTTCCAGGACATTGTACATGACCCTGGCCAGCTGCGCCTCCTCCCCCTGCTTGTGCAGGGCCCAGGGCTGCTCGCTGTCGATATAGCGGTTCAGCCCCCGGATCGCCTCCCAGAGCGATTCCAGGGCCCTGGAGAACCGGACCGCTGCAAAGCCGTCCTGAAAGTCGGCCAGGGCCGTGCGGACCAGGTCCCAGAGAGCGCCCGGCTCCTGCCGTGCCTGGCCCGGGTCGGGCACCAGCCCCGCAAAGTACTTGTGGGTCATGGCCAGGGTCCTGTTCAACAGGTTGCCCAGGTCGTTGGCCAGGTCGGCGTTGCGCCGCCCAATCAGGGCCTCCTCGGTGAAGCTGGCGTCGTTGCCGAAGGTCATCTCCCTGAGCAGGAAGTAGCGGAAGGTGTCCATGCCGTACTTCCCGGCCATCTCCAGGGGCTTGACCACGTTGCCGATGCTCTTGGACATCTTCCTGTCCTTGATCAGCCAGTACCCGTGTACATTGAGATGCCTGTACAGGGGGATTCCCGCCGCCTTGAGCATGGTAGGCCAGAAAATGGCGTGGGGCTTGAGGATGTCCTTGGCCACGAGGTGCTGCGCCACGGGCCAGAAACTGCGAAAGGGCTCCCCGTCCGGATACCCCAGGGCGGAGACATAGTTGATCAGGGCGTCGAACCAGACATAGGTCACGTACCGGTCGTCAAAGGGCAGCTCAATGCCCCAGGTCAACCTGGTCTTGGGGCGGGAGATGCACAGGTCCTCCAGCTCCCCGGACCTGAGCAGGCTGACCACTTCGTTCCTGTAGCGTTCCGGTCGGATGAAATCGGGGTTCTCCTCCAGATGGTCGAGCAGCCAGTCGCGGTATGCGGACATGCGGAAGAAGTAATTGGCCTCGGTGATCCGGGCCGGGGGCTTGCCGTGGTCCGGACAGCTGCCGTCAACCAGCTCCTTCTCGGTCAGAAACCGCTCGCACCCGTAGCAGTAGAGCCCCTCGTACTCGGCAAAGTAGATGTCCCCGTTGTCGTGGA
>CAZQOG010000064.1:0-14103 GCA_964594925.1 uncultured Desulfohalobiaceae bacterium | reverse complement strand
CCCAGGTCCCCGGCACCTATCTTTTGAGTAAACCATCAAAAACGTTAATATATGCGAACAAGATCACCTTTCAAGACCCAATAGGATTTCCTGAGATAAGTGCCGGATACCTCGTCCCACAGGGACGAAACCCTGCCTTTTCTAGACATGATCGAGCTAACGATCACTGGGAAAAGACCGATTACGACTACGATTACGACAACGACAACGAAGCTCCTCTCCAAGCCTTTCAAAGGAATCTATCAAACCGATATAGGTTTTCCTTGCTGGTATGATCTCAAAAAATTCCACATGGGACGTCGAAGAACCACATTTAAAGAGTCGGCTCGGCCCGAACCCAAAACAGAACAAAACAGAACACAGGCATTTATGCGGCGGATAGAGGAGCCCTCCCTGATGATTCAAATCAAAGGCTGACCGACAGGGCCATTTCAACCACTCGTTCTGGCCACGCCAAAAGCCGCACCAGATGACAAAACAAGCGTTTCCCAAGAGGAGTTGCCGTTATGCGGTGTAATGCTATGCGGCTGATCTGCCTGCTCGTGCTCGCCTCCCTGACCTGTCTTGGAGGATGCCTAGAGACGGTACAGGGAAACTTGAAAAAGGAATGGGGGCTTAAGGCCTATTACGATGAACAGGACAAACAAAAGGCCTTCTCCATGTTTCAGGAGTCCGCTCAGGATGGCGACTCCGAAGGTCAGTATCTTCTGGGCTTAATGCTCCTGTCAGGCGACGACGTGCCTCAGAATGTGGATGCCGGCCTGCGCTGGATCCACAAGGCCGCTGACCAGGGACTGCTGGATGCTGAAAACAAACTGGGCTTTGTCTACCTCAGCGGACTGCACGGCGCCCCCCAAGACACGGACCAGGCCGTGTCCTACCTGACCCGGGCGGCCGACCGGGGTGAGCTCAACGCCATGCTGGCTCTGGGCCTGGCCTACTCCACCCAGCCCAGCGTGCAGAATTTCGAGCGTGCCGCTTCCTGGTATGCCCGGGCGCGTGCCAACGGAGCCGACATCCCCGAAGAGGTCACGGACCCGGCTTTCCTGGCCAGCTCAGCTGCCAAGGACAAACCGAGACGGACCATCGATTCTGACACCAGGCTGGTGCTCGAGGTGCAACAACGGCTCAAGGATCTGGGCTACGACCCCGGTCCAGTGGATGGCATCCCGGGCAAGCTGACTGAAGCGGCCGTGCGACGGTACCAGGAAGACACCAACCTGCCGGTAGACGGTGTGGCCAGCCAGGAGCTTCTTGAATCCCTCAAACAATCCTCCGGACAAATGTAGGAAGCCGCCATGCGCTCAATGAACATCTTTTGTCTTTCCGTGGCCCTGCTGCTCTTTCTACTGCCTGGCCTGAACGGTTGCGAAGGCCTCTATGGAGACTTTAGAGAGAACAATCCCGTTCCCTCCGCCTCACGTGACGGTCAGATCTCCCGGGCCAAACGGGACGTGGAGATGTATGACAAGATCCTGACCGAACAGCTGAAGCAACGCCGCGAGCTGCAGA
This sequence comes from uncultured Desulfohalobiaceae bacterium, assembly GCA_964594925.1. Lineage (GTDB taxonomy): Bacteria > Desulfobacterota > Desulfovibrionia > Desulfovibrionales > CAZUBS01 > CAZUBS01. The sequence goes on along the minus strand of CAZQOG010000064.1, from coordinate 12,591 downwards.
AAAAGATCGAGAACGCCTCGATCATGGACCACGTGTCCCGAGCGGTGAGCAGCATCGAAGCCGTGCGCACTTTTGACTCCTCCAAGATAATCACCACGGACCAGGAAAAGCTCGAGCACCTGGACCGCCGCATCCGGGAAACCCGACGCAATCTGGACAACAGCAAAAAAAAGCTCCAGGACCTTGAAAAACAACAGGAAGGCGGTGGCGATGGCGGTGGCAGCAGCTGCTGATCACAGAAGCGCTTGATGCAAAGCCCGGCATCTGACGGCCGGGCTTTTTTTCTGCGTGAGGCATGGATTGGGACCCATCCAACCTGTTGATATTTTTGAACAAGACATTCAAAAAAGCCCAACATCGCCTTAGAGGCCACAGTCGACCACGCTCCTCGTGAGCTTGTTCCAGGCAAATGAAGAGCCAAGCCAACGGGGTCATTTCGTCCTTTGTCCATTCCTTTCGCTGAGGTAGCTTTGGATAGTAGCCGAAACAAGGTCCACCTGACGTCCCCCCCAATATTTGGAACACTTTAAGTGAGAAGATTTCCCTGGTAGAAACCAGGCTTTAGGTTACAGGACGAGCAAGTGCTTAGATCCCAGATTCGTGATCTGGCGTCCATCGGCCTTGGGGACGCCAAATGACTTCATAGGGTCACGGAGAAATCCGTGACCCTTTTTCATTCAAAGAACAGGCACTTCACTTTACCATGGCCGACATGGCGGGATAACAACCTATAGTTCCCTTTTTCATGTCTGACCCTTCCTGCCACAATTGCCGGATGCACATCCGCTTTTCTGGCCAAATCAATCACGTGGGCCAGCTTAGCGGTTCTTTTGGCAGAAGATTCTTGCCACAGCCCATTTGGAATCAAGGCGTTCATGGCAAGTTGGTCTGTCTCTTTTTCAAGCTCGTCAAGCGCACTGTGCAACTCAAGATCTTCAACGATGCACTCGCCGGCAGAGCTGATGTGCTTGAGTGCAATGTGGGAAAGTTCGTGAATCAGGGTGAACCAGAAGTAATCGAGCCGATCGTACCTCAAGCTCATGCCGATAACCGGTGTTGTGCCGTCTTCCAGAAGAACAACACCGTCCACGTACGTCCGCTTGAGATGAGGGGCAAAAACAAGCTTGATGCCTTTGCTGAGGAGGTATTCCCGCGCCTTGATCGGGCCGTCGACGAAGATGCTCAGCTGGGCGACCCGCCTGACAAAGGCCTGATCAATTTCTTCCTGGCGATACTTCACAGGGAGATCGATCTTTCTCGCTTCAGCCATGATCTTCAAGATCCAGGCCTGGATCACGTAAGGATCGTCCTTAACATTGCGCCGCCCTCCCTGGCGAAAACAGACAACCCGGTCAAATACCTCCTCGGCCTGGGCTTGCGCGATCAAATCCCGCATGATCTCTTCCTGCTCCGTGCGGGGATCTCGATTCTCGACCCAACCCAGCGAAACCACTTCATGTACTGGGAATTTATCCCAGGCAATATCTGCTCCGCCTTCTGGAAGGGGCTGACCCTTTCGTATGAGGATCCAAGCTGGAATGCCAAGTCCGGCATGCAGGGCCCGAATCATGGACAATGTAAGTGGCCTTTTCCCGTTCAGCACTTCTGAAACCTTGGATCTGCTCCCGAGATAGGGAACCAGATCCGCTTGTTTCAATCCCCGCTGATCCATAACAAACGTGATGGCTTCAATGGGAGAGGGAGGGGGAACAGGATGGTGCTCGTCTTCGTAGACGCCGACCAGAGTCGTCAGTACATCAAGCTCGTCACCTCTGGGGGTGCCGGGCTCAGAGCCCCACAGCGCCTCAATACGCTCCAGGGCGGCAGCATAGTCGCCTTCTGTCTTAACAGGGCGGATATTCATGCTTCACCTCCAAAGGGTTGATTGTATCGTAATCCTTGTGCCGACCGAACCATTTCACGAAGGCGATTTGGCGGACGAAGTCGATCCCTGCAACCAGTCTGAAATGGTTTCCTTTGATATTGAAAACCACGACATCACCCCCAATAAGGTCAGCTGAGCCAAAGACTGATCGCAAATCAGCAAAATGTTTGAATTCTCTACCTCCAATCAAGGCAACCCAAGACCGTAAAGCCTCATCCGCCTCAGGATAACATTCCCTGTAGGCGTTGATGGTCTTGGTTGCCATGACTCTCACAGGCGAAACGTATGTTCCCAAAAAGGGAATGTCAACAACGTTCCCAAAAAAACTTTCTTCCACTTTAAGAACGGACAAAAAGGAATGAAGAGTTGCTTTTGACCCAAATCCGGGACGGGCCTGGGACGGACTTTGAATTATGGTGAGACTGCGTGAAATGACACGAAGTGATGTAAATCAACGGGTTATACTGGGGGGGGGGCTAGCCACCGAGAACTTTCCCCCTGGCGTCGGGGGATTGAAATCCCCTGGGGACGCCCAAGAAAATCAAAAAACCCCGGGAACGTTTCCGGGGCTTTTCTTGTTTCTATTTTCACGCACCAGCGACCGCTGTGCGCTCGAGCTCCATTCATTTGATCATTTGCCTTTTCCCAGCCCGGGGTAAAGTTTCTCCGCACACTCCGGGCAAATGCCGTGCGTTACGTCGGCATGTGAATGTTTGGAAATATACGCGTCTACTTTTCCCCAATATCCCTGGTCGTCACGAATCTTTTGACAGTTGCAGCAGACAGGAATCATGCCTTGCAACATCTTGATCTCATTGAGTGATTCCTTGAGGTCGTTGACCGTTGTGTTCAATTGCTCCAGATTCCTGCTGTTGACCAGGGCAATGGCCGCAAACTCACCGAACAGGCTGGCCATGTCCGCGTCCCGGTCGCTGAAATCACCCTCTTTGTTGGCCAGTCCAATGATACCCACGGTTCTCCCTTCCACAACCAAGGGGGCGAACATGACATTTCTCAGCACGACATGGCCCTCGGGCATGAACTCCACCCAGTGGCTCTGCATGAATTCGTTGTCGTACACAGTCCTGTTCTCCCGGTAGGCAACCTCCCGCAATCCCCGGATCGGCATGGGCAGATGCGGATTGACCGAGCAGGGCATGCCGCCGGCTTCCAGAAAAAGCAGCTCGTTTTCCTCGCCATCCTCAGAGAGCAGGGCCACATACCCGGACCTGGCCCCTGTTATCAGCCTGGCCTGGTCAAAGATGACCCTCGCTGCTTCTGCAAAATCCCGATGCTTGAGAACCGCTCGGGACGCGCTCATCAAAGCAGATAGCTCGTCCTGCGTCCGACCATGAAATCCCTCTGCGGCCTTTCGTGCTTTCACCATGTCACAACCTCCAAAAAAGCGTACACCCTCAAAGCTCACCCGAGAAGGGTTCCTAATCATCCGGGCAGGTCCAGTCCAGGATTTACAGGCAAGCCGGGGCAAAAATCCATTCTGCGGGTTCATCGGGGGAGGGAACAAAAGGCATCAAATGACACGGATCGTTTTCCTGGCGTCTCCACTTGGCCGGAACATAAACCAGGAAAGGGTTCAGTCGTAGAGAACCAAAGACCCCCTTCACTTCACGCGCAAGCTCGTTCATCTGCCGACGCAAAATCCCCCTACCCGGACCACCCCACGCCTTTCTCCGAGGGCTTCAGTCACGCGTTCCGCATGATGCCCCATGATGGAGCAATCCAGTCCACCAGGGTTTTCCAACAGCCTTCTAAGGCTGATCACCGGGTCAGGTCACGGAGCTGGTCCACTGCCTGCTGCAGGGTGTCGATGGCATTTTGCAGGCGTTGCTGGAAATCGGGTGGTGCCTGCTGGGCCGGGGCTCCGGGCTCTTCTTCGATCCCCTCTGCAACCGGGGCCACGGGTGGCAGCTCACCAACCAGCGCACTGATGGAGTCGTTCAGGGTCTTGTGCATGACCACCTGCCTGGAGTCGGCCAGGATGATCCGGCGCAGCTCCGGGAAGTCAATGGTCTCCGGTTTCAGAAAGACCGGCTCGGCATAGAGGATGGAGTCCCCGATAGGGATGACCAGGAGAATGCCCCTGAGCACCTCCGACCCCACCTGCCCCCACAGGGTGAACTGCTCGGAAATGATCGCGTCGTTGTCGATCCTGGCCTCGACCTGGTTGGGCCCGTCCACGTGCCGCCCGGAGGGGAACCGGAACAGGATCAGGTCGCCGTAGTTCTCGCCGTCGCTGCGCGCGGCCATCCAGCCCACCAGGTTGTGCCGGTTGATCGGGGTGAAGGGCTGGATGAGCAGGAACTCCTCCTTTTCCTCCCCGGGCAGCCTGGCCACGATGTAGTAGGGCTTGAGCACCTCGGTGGAGCCGAAGGCCTTCTGCTGGGGTACGGACCACTGGTCCTCCTTGTTGTAGAAGACCACGGGATCCACCATGTGGTACTGGAGCAGCATCTGGGTCTGCACGGTGAACATGTCCTGGGGATACCGGACATGGGCCCGGAGATAGTCTGGCATCTCCTCGCTGGACTTGAACAGTCCCGGGAAGATGGACTGGTAGGTGCGGATCAGGGGGTCTTCCTGATCGTAGACATAGTAGTCGACTGTTCCATGATAGGCGTCCACCACGCCTTTGACGCTGTTCCTGATGTAATTGAAGCTGTTCTCCCAGGGGGTGGAGTAGGGATAGCGGTTGGTGGTGGTGTAGGCGTCCTGGATCCAGAACAGCCGCTCGTCCGCCACAACGGAGTAGGCCTCCCGGTCCCGCTGGAGAAACGGCGCCACTGTGGAGAAGCGCTCGGCAATGGTGCGCCTGTACTGGATGCGGCTCTCCGGGGATATCTCCCCGGAAATGAGGATGTTCAGGTCCTTGAATTGCCAGGCGTATATCAGGCGGCGGAAAAACGAGCTCAGGCGCACGCCGCCTTCACCCTGGTAATGGGTGTACACCGGGCCGTCCTGCCCGGGGTAGTTGAACTCCTGCATCCTGCTGTTCACGATGACGTAATCCAGGCTCTTCAAGCCATAATAGACCTCGGAACGCTCCAGGGGGATCTCCCCCTTTGGCGGTAAATCCTTGATGAAGAAATCGGGCCGACCGCCTGGCTGCACTTCCGTGACCGGGCTCATGGCCACGCCAAAGCCGTGGGTGAACTGCAGGTACCTGTTGACCCAGCGCTGGGCTTCGCTGGGGAGCTTCTCCGGGGAGAGCTCGCGCGTGGCCAGCATGACCTGGCGCAGCTCGTCCCCCACCATGTAGCGGTCGGTGTTCACCGACAGAAAGTCGTAGTAGAGACGGAAAAACTGGATCTGGTTGTAGCTCTGAAGCAGGGGGCCTTCGTCCCACAACCTGATGTTCTGGATGGTCCCCTGGTTCTGCTCGATGGTTTGATGCCCCACCTCGCCCAGGGCGGGATGGCTGGAGGAGCGCAGCCGCTCCAGACCGAAGGCCGTGCGGGTGGAGGCGATGTTGTTGGCCAGGTAGGCTTCCTCCCGGGCCAGCTCGCTCGGCTCAACGGCCAGGCGCTGCACCAGGCCGGGAAGGATGCTTATGGCCAGGATGCTCAAGGCCAGCCAGCCCCCGACCGCCCAGACAGCATATCTGTTCTGACGCAGGTACACGCTGGCCAGGAGCACGCCGGCCGTGACCAGGGCCACAATGGTCAGGACAGTCCTGGCCGGGAGGGTGACCATGTCGTCCGTGAAGCCGACACCGTACACCGCCCCTGTCTGGGAGTAGAGCAGCTCGTAGCGGCCGAGCCAGTGACCCGCGGCGATGAGCACGAAAAGCAGGCCGCCCAGGATGGCCAGGTGGGACCTGACACTCCCTGAAAGCTCGAAAGCCTCCTCACGCAGCAGGCTGCTCAGATAGTAGACCGCGGCCACCAGGGCCATGACGGCCACCACCGCGCCCACCAGCCAGGAACGCAGAAACTCCAGGGCCGGGAGCGTGAACACATAGAAGGAGTAGTCCCTCTGGAAGATGGGGTCTTCGGTGCCAAAGGGGACCCGGTTCAGGAAGCGCAGCACGGTTTCCCACTGCCCGGCGGGCGAGGAGGCCATGGCCAGGCCGATCAGGATGAGCACCCCCACTGCCAGCAGGGCCAGCAGCTTTCGTGCTGAGTCGTAGACATCCGGGGGAAGCTTCCCCCCCCGCTTTGGGATGCGCCCGGTAGTGCGCAGGGCAACAGCCAGGTTGGGAACGGCCAGAACCATAAAAAACAGCGCCCCGGCCACGAACAGGACCGCGCGGGTGCTGACGATTGTCACCAGCACCCCCTGGTGACCGAGGCTGCTGAACCACAGCCAGTCGGTGTAGAAGGAATGCCCCCAGCCAAGCGCCGACCAGATCAGGATCAGGGCCAGGACGATCGCTCCCAGCCTGATGTACCGGCTCAGCTTGGAAAAATCCAAGTCCTCCACACGAAACTGCGGCAGCTGGCTCCGCGGGTCCTCGGGACCGAATCCATTACTCATCAGTGACCCTCCTTGGCTAACCCCATCCTGACGATTGTCTTTTCTTTTCATGACATGAAATTTTCAGGACAGCAAAACATATCGAAAATATCCCAAAAATTCCACGTGGACCCTGGCGGAGCAGGCCAGAAAAGCAACACCTGGCCTGCCCGTGTTGCGCCCACAAATTTGATCGATAGGTTCAGATGGGAATTCGGCGCAGCAGGTGATTCAGGCCACTGCCTGAACGTCCTCTTCCGCGTCGGTGAAGCAGACCTCCACGACCAGTGCGCCATACTCCGTTCTGAAGGGGATGGACAGAATAGGGGCCGTGGCCACGTGCTCGACAGTGTGCCCCCGGCCGATGACCACGGAGGGGGTCGAAGCCTGCAGGCTGATGCCCTGCTCCGAGAGCTTGGCCCTGGCCTGGCCGGAGATCATGTTGGTCAGCTCACCCACGGCGTCTGCTATGTCGTCGTCGATCTCGGTATAGCCCTCTGAGAGCATGTTGTTGACAATGGCCAGAATGGCCTCTTTTTCCAGGGTCAGGGAAATGGTGCCGGTGGTGTACCCGCTGACCCCGATCAGGCCGGTCACGTCCCCTGCCGCGACCCTTTCCCTGTTGATGTAAGGCTTGCCCGGCTCGGCCTGTATGCCGGCCATGGTGGACAGCACGTTGATGACCGCATCCAGGAACGGGTTGATGAAATCGACGTCGTATTTAATCGTCATGGGGCAACTGCGCGGGAGCACTCGGACTTGGGAAAAAAACTGCCTGGGGACCGCCCTGAAATCCTTATAAAAAGACAGCTGTGAGCTCGTCGATGTTCCTGTCGTGCAAGGCCATGATCTCCCCCAGGTCCCTGGAGGACAACCCGATCGCCTCCCAGCTTTCCCGGTCCATCCCGGGAAGCACATACATGTTCCCCGAGCATATCTCAGCGGCATTGGCCATGTTGTCGGCAAGCTGCAGGATGGCGGCTTCCCGTGTTGCCGCGGCTTGAGCCGGAGAGTGGTGCCCCGCCACCAGGTCGGTCAAGAAGGAGGGAAAGCGCCAGGCCTCGAGCAGCAGCCTGCCCACATCGGTGTGGTCGTAGCCCAGCATTTCCCGCTCGGCCTCGACAATGGGCACCTGGTGCTCCCTGGCGAACAGCAGGAACTGAACCGAAGCATAGGACATCTGCTTGAGCAGGATGAGCCGGCCTGCATCGTGGAGCAGCCCGGCCGTGAAAAACCGCTCACCGGGCAGCTTGACCCGGCCGGCCACGAGCTTGGCAAACACACCGCAGCTCAGGGAGTGCTTCCAGAACTTTTTCATGTCCATAAGCTCGGGGGGAATGTCCTTGAAAAAGCTGATGGTGGAGATTCCCAGGGCCAGGGTGCTGACCTCCTTGAGGCCAATGAGGGATACGGCCCGGCTGATGGAGTCGATATTTGCCGAAAGCCCGTAGAAGGGGCTGTTCACCAGCTTGAGCAGCTTGGCCGTGAGCCCCATGTCGGTGCTGACCACCTTGGCGATGTCCCCGGCCGAGCTGGTTGGTGATTCCAGGACCTCCTTGATCTTGAAGTAGATGTCCGGAAACGATGCCAGCTCGGTTTCACGGGTCACGATGTCCGAAGGCGCGCCCAGGTCACGAAAGAAGAGATCCTTCATGGACTCGAGGTTTTTGGCCTTCAGGTCGAACTCGCAGGGGATGTTCCAGCCTGTGGCCGCAGCCTGTGCACAGCGCGAGACACTCAGTCGGAAGAGCTCCACAAAGGCTTCATTGTCAGGATCCACATAGGCGAAGAAGGAACGCACGTGCTGCTCCACCCGGCGCTGCAAATCGCGTTTTTCCGTTTCCGGGTCCCTGTCTTTGACATACACCAATGGCTGCCCGAGCTCGCTGAGCAGGTGCAAAGCCCCTTCATCAAGAGCGGCTCCCTTTTCGAGCACTGTCGAGCCATCCACGCCGGCCACGTCTTTGGCCAGCACCATGTCCGGCACCAGATGCTCCACACAGACTTTCTTCACGCCTTGCCTCCCGGCCTGACTGATTTTTTCATTGTAAATGCTGCGGCCCGGATCACCCTGCTTCTGCCCAATCACTCCTGCTTCTGATAGAGAATCCCGCCCGGCTTGATGGCGGGCTTGAATACCTTGGTCAGCTTGAAGATGCTTTCGGAGTGGCCAAGCACCAGGTAGCCCCCGGGGTGCAGGTTGTCGTAGAAGAAATTGACCACCTTCTTCTTCATTTCGTCGTCAAAGTAAATGATCACATTGCGGCAGAACACGATGTGCGACCGGGGGACCTTCTTGACCGAAAGCGGGTCGTTCAGGTTGACGTGGCCGAAGCAGACGAGCTTCTTCACCTTGGGGTGGATCCTGTACCCCGCGGGCTCCTTCGTGAAATACCTGGCAATGATCTCCTTGGGCGTGGACCGCAGGGAGTACTCGTTGTAAAGGCCCTGCTCGGCCTTGGCCAGCATGGCCCTGGAAATGTCGTTGGCCGTGATGGTGATGCGCCAGCCAATGATGGTCAGCTTGAGCACCTCGTGCAGGATGATGCCCAGGGTGTAGGGCTCCTCCCCGGACGAGCAGCCGGCCGACCAGATGTTCAGCTCCTTTTTCCCGGCCTGCATCTGCCTGGCGATGATCTCCGCGAGGATGTGCTCCCTGAAGGTGTCCAGCTGCCGTGGGTCCCGGAAAAAGTAGGTTTCGTTGGTGGTGACCTTCTCGCACAGCAGCTCCAGCTCCCGGTCCTTGGTCTTGTCGAAGCGCAGCAGCCTGTAATACTCCCCGAAGCTGCTCAGGTTCAGCTCCTTGAGCCGCGAGGCGAGCCGCGTCTCCAGCAGGTACTTCTTCCGCTCGGGGATATCGATACCTGTTCTCTCGTAAATGAAGGACCTGATGTCCTTGAATTCCTGGGGGAGGATCTTGGGGGTCTGCCTGAGGCTGAGCAAGGGTAGCGCCATGAACTCCAACCGCCTGTTGAAGGATCTAAGCCCTCCCATGCCAGATTATCCTGGCCAAGGAAAGCGGGATATGCCCGCCGATGACTGCGTGCCCACACGCAGGGCATCCTAAGTATTTTTTCTCATAAACTGCTTTTTCATCCCGTCCTTGTCTCCCCTTCACAATACCCATGAACCACTGTTCCTTGAGAGAATCCGGGGCACTACTCTCTCTTTTGATCATGGATTGACAACCCGGATCATGAACATTAAATTCCCCAAAAAGTTAGCGAGGACTAAGAATCAACATGAGCCCCCTGCCCATCACCGAGTACCCATCTGGAAGCCGCGTCAGAATCTCCGCCCTTGACGCAGGCCATGGAGCCCGTTCCCGTCTCTGCGCCCTCGGGCTGATCCCTGGAACCGTGGTGGAGGTCACTGACTGCGGCGCGGGTCCCTGCAGGCTCAAGTTTCGGGGCAGCGACCTGGTGCTTGGTCACGGGCTGGCCAGCAAGATCCTGGCGGTCGGCGACGAGTAGATCTCTGCTCAGGGCTCTGGCCCCGGGCCGGAAAGCTCCCTGCACTGTGCAGGGTTTTTTATTTTCCCGGCCTGGACGGTTCCTGCTCTTCACACCACACCTTGGAGCACACCAGATCATGGGTACACCGGTGAGTCTCAGAACACTTCAGGTCAACCAGCGCGCCGTGATCCGCAGCATCAAGGCCTCCGGCGAGCTGGGCCGCCGCATTCGCGACATGGGATTGATACCCGGGACAGAGGTCCAGGTGGTGGGCAAGGCCCCCTTGAGGGACCCCGTGGCCCTCAGGCTCAGGGGCTTCACCCTCACCCTGCGCAACAACGAAGCCGACCATATCGCGGTCGAGGTTGTCGAGAGCTGACCATGAGCGAGAAACCACTGCTGTTCGTGGCCCTGGCCGGCAACCCCAATTCCGGGAAGACCACCATGTTCAACGCCCTGACCGGTTCCCGCCAACACGTGGGGAACTATCCGGGCATCACCGTGGACCGCAAGGAAGGCACAGCCCTGGTGGACGGCAAGAGCCTGCGCATCGTCGACCTCCCGGGCTGTTACTCGCTGACCGCCTACTCGGCCGAGGAGCTGGTGGCCCGGCGGGTCCTGGCCGAGGAGCGCCCGGACGTGGTAGTGGACGTCATTGCCGCCACATCCCTGGAACGCAACCTCTACCTGGCCGTGCAGTTCATGGAGCTGGGCATCCCCCTGGTCCTGGCCCTGAACATGATGGATGAGGTGCGCAAGAAGGGCATGACCATCGACAGTCAGCGGCTTTCCCAGCTGCTCGGGTTCCCCGTGGTCGAGACCGTGGCCAGGAGCGGCCAGGGCAAGCAGGAGCTGCTGCGGGCCGCGGCAGCCCATGCCCAGGCCCGGCAGGAGTGGAAGCCTCTGACCATCTCCTATGGCCCGGACGTGGACCCGGTCCTGAAGAGCATGTCCGAGTCCATTGCCGCGGCCGGATTTTTGACCGAGCGCTACCCTCCCCGCTGGACAGGCATCAAGTACCTTGAGGGGGACGAGGAGATCCTGCGCCTGGGGCGTCAGGCCGACCCGGACCTGTCCCGGGAGCTGGAAAAGCGGGTGCGGCAGGTGCAGGACCATTGCGAGGTGACCCTCAAGACATCAGTGGAGGCCATCATTGCCGACTACCGCTACGGGTTCATCAGCGGCCTGCTCAAGAGCGGGGTGCTGACCAAGGAGCCCCGTCAGCAGCGTCTCGATTCCTCCGACGCCCTGGACCGTTTCGTCACCCACCGCTTCCTGGGCCCCCTGTTCATGTTTTTTGCCATCTTCGCCATGTTCAAGATCACCTTCGCGGTCGGCGAGATCCCCATGTCCTGGCTGGAAAGCTTCTTTGCCTGGCTCGGCAACACCGTGCACGGGCTGCTGCCGGAGAGCCTGATCCGCTCGCTGCTTGTCTCCGGCATGATCGACGGCGTGGGGGGCATCCTCGGCTTCGTTCCCCTCATCTTTGTCATGTTCGTGATGATCTCCTTTCTGGAGGACCTGGGCTACATGGCCCGCCTGGCCTATATGCTGGACCGGGTCTTCCGCATCTTCGGCCTGCACGGCTGCTCGGTGATGCCCTTCATCATCTCCGGCGGCATTGCCGGGGGCTGCGCCGTCCCCGGCATCATGGCCACCCGCACCCTGCGCAGCCCCAAGGAGAAGCTGGCCACGCTGCTCACGGCACCCTTCATGACCTGCGGGGCCAAGCTGCCAGTCTTCCTGCTGCTGACCGCGGCCTTTTTCCCTGAGAACGAGGCCTGGATCATGTTTCTGATCACCCTGTTCGGCTGGTTCATGGCGCTGCTCGTCTCCCGGCTGCTGCGCTCCACGATCATACGCGGCGAATCAACCCCCTTTGTCATGGAGCTGCCGCCGTACAGGCTCCCCACCCTGCGCGGCATCCTCATGCACGCCTGGGAGCGGACCTGGCAGTACATCCGCAAAGCAGGGACCGTCATTCTGGCCGTGTCCATACTTTTGTGGGCCGCCCTGACCTTTCCCCAACTCCCTGAGGAGCAGCTTGTCGACTTGCAGCCGGAGCAGCAGACGACCGCCCGGGCCACTGAACAGGACGCGCAGACGCTGGGCCAGGAAGAGGCCGAGACCATGCTGGGGCAGCAGATCGAGGAGGTCAGCAATCTGCAGTCCCAGGCCGCGCTGCGCCACTCCCTGGCCGGGCGCGTGGGCACCTGGCTCGAGCCTGTGACCCAGCTGGCCGGATTTGACTGGCGCACCAACATCGCCCTGGTGGGTGGCGTGGCTGCCAAGGAGATCGTAATCTCCACCCTGGGCACGGCCTACTCCCTGGGCGAGGTCGATCCCGAAGACTCCAAGCCCCTGACCCGCCGCATCGCCACTGACCCTCACTGGACACCGGTCACTGCCGTGAGCCTGATCGTTTTTGTCCTCTTGTACGCCCCCTGCTTCGTGACCATCGTGGCCATGGCCAGGGAGTCGACCTGGAAATGGGCCTTGTTCTCCCTGGTCTTCAACACGCTCCTGGCCTTTGGCCTTGCAGTGGCGGTCTATCAGGGTGGAAGAGTGTTATTCTAAGTTTGGAAAGTTCAAAGTTCGAAGTCGGAAGCTTGAAGCAAGAATAAAAGACATGACATGAAGCGCCAACCCCTTGTTGAGCCATTCTGTCCTTCCTTCCAACTTCGAACTTCGAACTTCACGCTTGCTTTAGCGGAGCTTTTTTAATGCTCATCATCCGCTGCGCAGCATGTAAGACAAAGATATGGCGGTATTACAAGG